>JAJRSX010000033.1 GCA_024278555.1 bacterium
CACCGGCCTCGGCGCGGACAGCTACCTCCTTGCCCTCGACGGCCTGGCACACCGTCTTCGCGGCGATGCGTAACCCACCCACTCCCGGGGAGACCATGGCCACCGAACACCCCGCAGACCCCGGTCTGACCAACAAAGACATCCGCGACCTGATCCGCATCCTGTCGCGCACCGACGTGGAGGAGTTGGAGGTCGAACGCTCCGGCACCCGCGTGCGTCTGCGTCGCTTCGGTCGCACGCCGCCACCGCCACCGGCAGCGGCGGCCCCTGTGCCGCCCGCGGCGGCGCCTCCCCAGGCTGCGGTGCCACCCGCCGCCGCGCCCACGGAGGCCCCGGCGGCGGCCACCCCGCCGAGCGACGGCGTCACCCTCGGCAAGGGACAGGAGGTCGTCACCTCCCCCATCGTCGGCACCTTCTACCGCGCCTCGGCCCCCGACACCCCCCCCTTCGTGGAGGAGGGCGACCAGGTGAAGGCGGGCCAGACCCTGTGCATCATCGAGGCGATGAAGCTGATGAACGAGGTGGAGGCGGAGAAGAGCTGCCGGATCGTGAAGGTCCTTCTGGAAGACGCCACACCGGTGGAGTACGGCGAGCCGCTCTTCGTAATCGAGGCATAACGACTCGATGTTCAAGAAGATCCTCATCGCCAACCGTGGCGAGATCGCCCTCCGGCTGATCCGCGCCTGTCGCGAGCTCGGCGTCCCCTCGGTGGCCGTCTACTCCCAGGCGGACACCACCTCGCTGCACATCCAGCAGGCGGACGAGTCGGTCTGCATCGGCCCGCCGCAGGCCGCCGCCAGCTACCTCAACCGCCACGCCCTGCTCTCCACCGCCGAGGTCACCGACGCCGACGCCATCCACCCGGGCTACGGCTTCCTCGCGGAGAACGCCGAGTTTGTGGAGATGTGCCAGTCGGTGGGGCTCACCTTCATCGGCCCGACCGCGGAGCACATCCGCCTGATGGGCGACAAGGCGCGCGCCAAGGAGACGATGACCGCGGCCGGGGTGCCGGTGGTCCCGGGGAGCGACGGCGTCGTTGAGACGGCGCGCGAGGGGCTGGCGCTGGCCCGGGAGATCGGCTTCCCGGTGATCGTCAAGGCGTCTGCCGGCGGCGGCGGCAAGGGGATGCGGCGGATCAACACCGAGGCCGCCTTCTCCTCCGCCTACTCGGCGGCCCGTGCCGAGGCCGGCGCCGCCTTCGGCGACGACCGGGTCTACGTCGAGCGCTACATCGAGCGGCCGCGCCACGTGGAGGTGCAGATCATCGCCGACCGGTTCGGCAACGTCGTCCACCTCGGTGAACGCGACTGCTCCATCCAGCGCCGCCACCAGAAGCTCCTCGAAGAGTCGCCGTCCCCCGCCATCGACGAGACGACCCGGACAAAGATGACCGAGGTCGCCATCCGCGCGGCCCAGTCCGTCGGCTACCAGAGCGCCGGCACGGTGGAGTTCATCGTCGACAAGGACGGCTCGTTCTACTTCATGGAGATGAACACCCGCATCCAGGTAGAGCACCCGGTCACCGAGATGGTCACCGGCATCGACCTGGTGAAGGAGCAGATCCGGGTCGCCGCCGGCCTGCCCCTCTCCATCACCCAGAAGGACGTCTGCTTCCACGGCCACGCCATCGAGTGCCGGGTGAACGCCGAAGACCCGATCAAGTTCACCCCCTCCCCCGGCACCATCACCACCTTCATCCCGGCCGGCGGCCCGTGGACCCGCGTCGATACCGCCGCCTACGCCGGCGCCACGGTGCCGCCCTACTACGACTCCCTGATCGCCAAGGTCATCGTCCTCGGCCACGACCGCGACGAGGCGATCATCAAGATGCGCCGGGCCCTCGGTGAGATGGTCATCGAGGGGGTAAAGACCACCATTCCCCTGCACCAGCGCATCCTCCGCACCGCCGAGTTCCAGCGCGGCGAGGTCTACACCAGCTTCCTGGAGACGGTGAAGCTGTAGCGACACTGCTCACCACGGGGGATACGGGGAGACGTAGGGGGCAAATCGGGGCGAGCGCTCTCCGCCGTGCAGGCGGCTCAGGAGGCTTGCCGACGCCTTCCACAGAGAGCGGCGTGGCCCCCCTCCGGGAATGGCTCGTTCGCGAACGGGTACTGGGAAGGCGCCTGGAGCCCCTTGCCCCCCCAGTCTCCCCGTGCCCCCCGTGGTGAATCCCCTACCGCGCTTGCGGGAACAGCTCCCGCGCCCGGGCGCCGATGTCGGGAGCGGCCATCAGCGTTGTCCCCACGAGGAGGCAGTCGAGGCCCATCGCCGCCATGTGGGCCACCGCCGCCGGCGAGTCGATACCGCTCTCGCCCACCACCACCGCCCCGGGCGCCAGTTGCTCCCGGAAGCCGTCGGCCAGCAGCCGCTCGGTGATCCCCATATCGATCTTCAACGTGTGGAGGTCACGGTGGTTGATCCCCACCAGCTCCAGCCCCCCTACCCGCTCCACCTCCGCCGCCGACCAGATCTCCACCAGAGCCGCCATCCCCAACTCCGCCGCCAGGGCCACCATCTCCCCAAGCTGGCCACCCGGCAGGGCCGCGGCGATCAACAAGACCGCGTCCGCCCCCGCCGTCCTAGCCTCCAGTAGTTGATAAGGGTCGATGTGAAAATCTTTGCGAAGTAAGGGCAATGAGACGGCCTCGCGTACTTCTTGAAGAAACCGCAGGCGGCCATCGAAGAAGGGCTTGTCGGTGAGGACCGAGACCGCCGCGGCGCCGGCTGCCTGGTAGGCCCGGGCCACCTCCGCCGGTGCCGCCCCCGGCCGGATTGCGCCGCGTGACGGCGACCGCCGCTTGATCTCGGCAATAAACCGGATCGGTGCCCCGGCAGGCCGCCGCACCGCCGCCACAAAGGGGCGGCACGGCGGCAGATCGACCACCCGCGCCCGCAGCTCCGCCACCGGCGTGCGGAGCTTGCACTCCGCCACCCACCCACGGGTGGAATCGAGGATGTGCGACAGGACCGACATATTTTCGCGAGCTTCAGAAGCGTTCATCCACAGTTACCCGAAGTACTCCGGCTCGTTGCCCGGCCGCCACTTGATGTTGCAGCCCATGGACGGGCGCTGCTCGGGGGCACACGGCTGGCCGGCGAGACAGGCGTCGAGGGCGGCGCGGAGGTCGGCGCCGGTGACCGGGAGGCCGTTGCCGGGGCGGGAGTCGTCGAGCTGGCCGCGGTAGATGAGCTTGTGGTCCGCATCGAAGAGGAAGAGGTCCGGGGTGCAGGCGGCGCGGTACGCCTTGGCGGTCTCCTGGGTGGCGTCGTGGAGGAGCGGGAAGGGCCAGCCCCACTCGGCGGCGCCGGCGGCGAGGGACTCGGGGCGGTCGTCGGGGTAGGCGTCGGCGTCGTTGGCGGAGATGGCGACGATGGCCACCCGGTCGCCGTAGTCGCGGCCGATGCGGGCGAGCTCGCCGGCGACGTGGACCACGAAGGGGCAGTGGCGGCAGAGGAAGATCACCAGCAGGGGGCGGCCGGTGAGGTCGGCGCGGCGCAGACGGCCGCCGGCGACGTTGGGGAGGTCGAAGTCGGGGGCGGAGGTGCCGAGGGGGAGCATGGTGGAGGCGGTGGCGGACATGGGGGGCTCGTGGAGGTGAGTGGGAGTGGGCGGGCGGTTGTCGGCGCCGATCCGATGTGCGGCCTACGGCTGCTTGGTGGGCGACGCCAGGAGCTCCGCGAACGGGGTGCGCAGGGCGGCCACCGTGTCGCCGCTGCCGAGGGCCTCGGTCAGGTGGGGACAGATGGCCTCGGGGAGGGCGGCGGGGAGGTGCGGAAGGAGGGCGGCCCGGACCTCGTGCAGGGAGAGGGTGTCGGCCGGCCGCGCCGGCACGTAGCCGGCAGGATCGCCGTCGTCGGAGAGGAGGAGGTTGGCGTCGGTCAGCCCTTCGAGCAGCGCCCGGCAGCCCGACTCCGGGAGGCCGGTGAGGGTGGCGACCTGGGCCGCGGAGGTGGCCCCCTCGCCCGCCTGGAACCGCTGTGCCACCAGGCGCAGGAGCTCGAGATGGAGGCACTCCAGGGGCGAGGCGGGCGGCAGCTCCACCTCACCGGCGCGCCTGCGTCCATGTTCTACCTGCACCGCCCACGCCACCTCGGCGCCGAGGAGGGTGACCACCCACGACAGGTAGATCCACACGAGGAAGACCGGGAGCTGGGCCATGGCCCCGTAGATGGCGTTGTACTTGGCGGCGCCGATCTGGAAGTGGAAGTAGAGTGCCTGGGTGACCTCCAGGATGATCCCCGCCACCACCCCGCCCGCCACCGCGGCGGTGAAGCGGACCCGGGTGTTGGGCATGAAGATGTAGAGGACGGTGAGGGCGGCGATCACAAAGAGGTGCGGTGCCCCGTGGAGGAGCATCCGGCCAACCTCGATCCACAGGTGGCGCGCCGCCCCCGCCACCGCGCTCGGCGGCCCATGCTCGAAGAGGGCGTTGAGGGAGGAGGCGGCGAGGATCAGAAAGGGAAAGACGAGGACCACCGAGAGGAAGTCGGCAAACTTGCGTACCCAACGGCGCGGCCGGTCCACCCCCCAGATGTGGTTGAAGGCGCGCTCGATATTACCCATCACCAGGACCACGGTGACCAGCAAGCCGATCACCCCGACGGTGCCGAGGGAGCCCACCTTGATGTTGTCGATGTAGGCGAGGATACGCTGCGCCACCTCCTCCGAGCCGGCGGAGATCCGCCCCATGATCCACGGCTCCATCTTCCTCGGGACGCCGAGGCCGGTGAGGATGGCAAAGGCGAGGGCGAGAAAGGGGACCAGCGACAGGAGGGTGACGTAGGTCAGCGCCGAGGCATGGAGCAAGACCCGGTCGTGGTCGAAGGCGCGCACAACCCGCATCACCACCGCCGTCACCGACAAGACGCGGGGGCCGTCCAGCCACCCTCCCCTCTCCTCCCGGGAGGCCGCCGCCTCAGCCGTTTCCGCCTCCGTCATCTTCTCCACCTCGGCCATGGGCCATTGTTGCACGGGCGCGGAGGGGACGGGAGACGGAGGAGACGGCCCTAGGAGCCTGTCGGGCTTATGCACGATCTACTGCTTGATTCGCGGATCTCGGCCCGGATCGCGCGCCGTTCTTCGTTACATAGGCCCGCGTAGCGCTCGAACGGGTCGCAATCCGGACTCGAGCCCGCTTTCCCTCGCAACGATCGCATAAGTCCGACAGACTCCTAGCCGACTTCATCTCCCTCTTCCGGGTCATCTCGGTGACCCGCGAGATCGCCCAGGCCGGTGGCCTCTACAGACGCGACTACGGCAAATCCCACGGCGTCGGCCTCGCCGCCACCGCCGTGGCCGAGGACGCCGAACTCAAGACGCTCACCACCAACCACTACCCGATGTTAGAGGGAGTCCGGCCGCCCTACCGGAAATATAGATACACGGGCACCGTGGCCCTCCCCGCCTCCAAACAAAAGGCTCCCGGGCCCGTAGGGCCCGGGAGCCTTGGGTGCGGGCACAGGCCGCGTCTTTTACTCGAAGGTGAAGGCGGTGGTGGTGGCGCCCTTGACGGTGACCTTGGCGGTCTTCTCGCCGAACTTCTCGTGCCAGGCGGCGATGGTGTACTCGCCGTCGGGGAGCCCCTTGATGGAGAAGGAGCCGTCCTTGTCCGAGACCGCGTAGTACGGGTTGTTCACCACGCAGATGTAGGCGCTCATCCAGTTGTGGACGTTGCAAGTGATGTGGATGCCGATCTCCGGCTTGCGGAAGGACTTCTTGACCTTCTGCCCCTTGAACGGCATGGCGAGGTTCCACTCGCGGTTGTTCTCGGGGACCGGGTGGACGTTGTGGAGGGTGTCGTCGCTGTTGAGGATCTCGATCTTCTGCTTGGTCATCACCCCGAGGACGTGGGGGATGTAACGACATCCCTTCTGGTCGAGCTGCACCGGGGTCTTCGGGTGCTTGAACTTCTGCCCCTCGAGCCCCTCCTTCACGTAGACAAAGACGTTCTGAAGGCCACCACCGGCACCAACGACGACCTCCTCCGAGGGGATGGCGCCGTGGGCCTTGAGGCAGACCGGGTCGGACTTGGTCTCCAACATGGTCGCCTTGGGGGGCGTCCCCTTGTAGGTGATCTTGCCGCTGAGGTCGGCGGCGAAGGCCGGCGCGACGGCGAGGCCCAGGGCCACGGTAAATCCAACGACAGTGGACACGACGGTGCGGTTGTTCATGTTTCTCCTCCTGGGTTCATGGCGCGACACGATGTCGCGACATAGGGTTCCTATAGGTTAAAAAAGTAATGGTGGAACGGTCGTGATCGCAGGACAAGCGGCGGGGAGGCTCTCCCTTGACTACTGGGCGCCGCCCGACAGTTTGTCCCACATACGGCGGGCCTCGGCGGCGTTGAGGGTCATCAGGTAGTCACGTATCTGGCGGATCTGGACGAAGTTTGCCTCGGCGGTCTCGTTGGTGTAGTCGAGCTTCGGGTTGCCGTTGGCGTCCAGCACCTCGTCGCCGTTCTCGTCTTCGAGTTCGTCGAAGAAGAAGAAGTTGGGCATCCGTGTCCCCGGCTGGAACCCTTGGGGATCGGTGAGCCACTCGTCGATCCACGCCGGCCGCAGGCGTGTCTTCCCCAACGCCAGGTTGGGGGCGAGCTCGTTGGGCGACTTGTCCTTCGGAATCTCCTCGCCCAGGACGTGGCACTTGAGACACTTGAAGCTCATCAGGAGCTTCTTGCCCTTGGCCACGGAGACCGGATCGAGGTGGCCGGGATCGACACCGTAGAACGGGTGGTCCTTGTCTTCGAGGGCAATGAAGTAGTCGGAGAGGGTCTCCACCTCGCTGTCCGAGAGGCCGAAGGTGGGCATCCGCACGGTGAGCCACGGCCTGAGGGTGATCGGCTTCTGGATGAACCCCTGGACCCAGAGGGGCTGGACTTTGCGCCCTTCGCCGTGGAGGACCGGCGGCGCCAGGGCCTTGTCCTCACCCGCGTAGTAGGCACGGAGGTGGCCGGAGGAGCGCGGTGCCCCCGGGTCGATCTCGTGGCAGCCGCGGCAGTTGTAACGGGCAAACATCTCGCGGCCACGGGAGATCGCCTGGCGCTGTTGGTCCATCTCCACATGGAAGGCGGCCGGATAGACCCGCTTCTTGAGGCTGGTGACGTAGACGGTGAGGGCCTCCACCTCCTCTTGGGAGAAGTGGAAGTCCGGCATCTTCAGGAGCGCCGGCTGGAACTGGCGCGGGTCCTCCAGCTTCATGCGTACGAAGTTGGCTACGTACCGGTGGCTCTGGACCCCCTCCTCCTCGTCCAGCTCGATCATCTCCTCCTTCTTCTCTTCGAAGGCGAGGCGGAAATACTGCTTGTCCCCCTCGAAGGTCAGCTCGGGACCGTAGAAGGCGCGCCCCTCGAAGCCGGCGATCGGGTGGCAGCCGGAGCAGTTGAACCATTCGATCCGCTCCTTGCCCCGCTCCACGAGGGCGGCGTTGTCGGGCTCCGGGGCGAGATCGACCTTGGTGACGGTGCCGTCGCCCTTTTGCTGAAGATAGGCGGCGATCGCCTCCGCCTCCGTCTCGGAGAGGCGGAGGTCGGGCATGGTGGTCTTGGGATCCTGTCCCTTCGGGTTGAGAACCCACTGCTGGATCCAGCGGCCGTTGAGCTTGTCGCCGACTCGCGACAGGTCGGGGCCGAAGTTGCGTTCGCGGACCGACGGATCGAGGCCCGCCTCGTCCACCACCGTGGCGTCGTCGATGTTGTGGCAGCCGAGGCAGCCCACCGAGAGGACGAGCTCCTTGCCCTTCGCTACCTTGGCGGCCGAGGTGGCGACGTCACCGGTAAGATTGTCCCCCCCCTGCTTTGCCAGGTAGTCGCGCGCCGAGGCGACGAGGTAGGAGGTGATCGCCTTTACGTCGTCGTCGGAGAGGCCGAAGTTGGGCATGTAGGTCTTTTTCAGGTAGCTGCCCGGATCCTTGAGCCAGCCGGCGAGCCAATCGAGCTGCATCTTGTTGGGGATCATCCGCAGGTCGGGGCCGGGCAAACGCTCCAACTGCTGACCCTTCACCGGGTGGCAGCCGAGGCAGCCGACGCGGTCAAAGAGGATCTCGCCTCGAGCGTAAAGAGAGCCGCCTTCGAGAGAGGCGCCGCGCTCGTGGCACTGGACGCAACGTGACTGGACGAGCTCCTTGTTGAGGACCGGGTTGCGCCAGTTCTCTCTGTGGCCGTGGGCGCCTTGGAGATCGACGGAGATCCCCACCCCCTCGTGGCAGACGGTGCATCCGAACTTGTCCGGCGGGTGGTTGCTGATCTCCGGATGGAAGGTGAATGGCTGGGGGGCATCCTTGAAGCGGGGATCCTCCACCGCCAGGTGGCAGGTCTCGCACCGGTCCGTGCGATCGAGGGTGGGGAGATACCGCTGGACGATCCCCGGCTTGAAGTAGACCTTCGCTGGATCGCCCCCGGCGAGCTCGATGAGCAGCTGCTTGTACGCCTCCTGGTAGGGGTTGTACGGGTGGGCCTGGTCCTTCACCACCTGCCCCCAGAAGAGGGCGAAGACCACGAGGCCGGTGAAGAGGAAGAGGGGTCGCCACGCCTTCACCTTCAACAGGACGGCGATCACCGCCAGGACTACGATCGCAAGTACGATTCCCACACTCGTGCTCATCTGCCTCTCCCGATGGCCGTGGCCCTGCCACGGCCTCGCTGTTCACACAACGGACCCACCCCCCCCTTCCCGCTCTAATGGACCGGCCACGCCTCCCAGAACCAGTAGAAGTCCCAACTGGGGCCACGCAGGAAGGTCCCCACGATGATCAGGCCGAACCAGAAGGTCAGCCCCATGGCGAAGAGGATATTGACGGTCCGCCGCTTCGGGTGGAACCAGACGCCGATGCCGTCGCGCGTCCGGTCGAGGTACGGGACCGCGAGGAGCAAGACGGCGAGGAGGGTCGGAAAGACGATGCCGCCGAGGACCGGCGGTCCCCAGGAGAGGGCCTCCTGCAGGCCGAGGAAGTACCACGGCGCCTTCGCCGGGTTGGGGGTGTTCTTCGGGTCCGCCATCTCCTCTAGGGGGGCATTGAAGAGGATCGACATCCCCATGATGACCGTTAGGACGATGAGGAAGAGGACCACCTCGCGGAAGAGGAGGTGGGGCCAGCTCATCACCATCTCGTAAGGGTCTTTCTGGATCGCGGGGGTCTTCCCCTTCACCAGGTTCATCAACCCGTACGACTTCATGTTGTCGATCTGCTTCTCCGCCATGGCTCGCTCCGTCGATGACCAACCGCTACATGGTGATGGGGACCGCTATCGCAGCGGGATATTGCTCTCGTCCGGCCGCGCCAGGCCGCCGTCCTTCCGGATGCGCCAGAAGTGCACCACCATCAGCAACCCGCAGATGGCGGGCAGGCCGAAGACGTGCATCACATAGAAGCGGATCAGGGTGTTCTGGCCGATCTGGGTGCCGCCGAGGACCAGGTAGCTTGCCCCGGCGCCCATGATGTCCGCCGGCGGCGTCGTCCGGATCAGGTTGGAGACGATGGTGATCGCCCAGTAGGCGAGCTGGTCCCACGGTAGGAGGTAGCCGGAGAGGGAGAGGAAGAGGGTGATGATCAACAGGATGATCCCAATGACCCAGTTGAACTCCCGCGGCGCCTTGTAGGCGCCGGTAAAGAAGACCCGTGCCATGTGTAGGAAGGTGAAGAGGACCATGGCGTGGGCGGCCCACCGGTGCATGTTTCTGAGCACCACCCCAAAGCTCACCGCGAACTCCAAATCTTTCATGTCCGCGTAGGCGCGGTGCACCTCCGGGACGTAGTAGAACATCAGCAAAAAGCCGGTGAGGGTGAGGAGCAGGAAGAGGTAGGCGAGGATGAGGCCGAGGCCGAAGGTGGCGGAGACCTTCAGGCTCCGCTTGAAGACCTTCACCGACTGGATGTGGAGGAAGACGTTCTGGAACATCACCTCCGCACGGTTCCGCGGGTTACTCGGGTAACCGTGACGGAAGACGGACTTCCACACCCGGTTGGCAAACAGTAGGTCGGCTACGCGGCTCATCCTCTTCCTCCTCACTCCTCTGCGGCACGGCCCCCGTCGGCAGGGGCGTACCCTCAGATACTCAGCTTGTAGTCGGCGGTGACCACCTTGTTTTGATCCACCACCAGGCGACCGTCATTGCCCACCGTTACCTCGTACCACGGCAGCGGCCTCGGCGCCGGACCCGCCACCTTCACCCCGAGGGTGTTGAACTGGCTGCCGTGGCACGGGCATTCCCAGCGATCATCCTTCTGCACCCACTTCGGGGTGCACCCCATGTGGGTACAGATGGCGGAGACCACTCGATACTCGTTGTCCCGCAGACCGTAGACCCCGCGGACCAGGAAGATGCGCTGGTCGGCGATAAAGTTGACCCCCACCGGGTACTCGGCGGGCGGGCCGATCTTGTACCGCTTCGGCGGCTCGTAGAGGACGTTCGGCCACATGTAGCGGAACGAGCCCACCAGGGCGGCGCCAAAGGTCCCGGCCATCGCCACCCCACCCACGAGGGTGAAGAAGTCCCGGCGGGAGAACTGGTCGTAGCTGAACTCCGGCTCGACGGTGTGATCAGACATCGAGAGCCACCTCCTTTTCCTCGTACCGCTCCATGGTAATGGCGTCGGTGGGGCAGCGGCGGACACAGAGGTCGCAGCGCACGCACCGGGCGTCGTCCTTGATGATCGCCGCCCCGTCGGGCAGTGGCTCCCCGGCGTAACGCGCCGCCAGGAGCTGCTCCATGTCGGAGCCGGAGGCGGCGTTGATCTGCGCGACGTCGATGATCGACAGGCAGTTCTCCGGGCAGACATCGATACAGCCGCCGCACAGGATGCAGGTGGCCGACGAGAAGACGGTGTTGTAGTTGCACCGCAGACACCGGTTGCCCTCGGCGCGTGCGTCTGCCTCGGTGTAGACCGCCTCCACCTCTTTCCAGTCGTGGCGATCGTCCAGCGACAGGGTGAGCGGATCGACCCGCGGCGAATAGTCGTAGTCCTCCGCCATGGCGAAGGCCTCGGGGCGCTTGGCATCGAGGTCGATGATCGGGCTCATGTGGAAGTTGGGGACCTCGGTGGAGGACCACAGCTTGATGATCCGCGACCGTCCCTGGATCTGCTCGTCGATGTGGCGCGCCGCCCGGTTCCCCTCGGCCACCGCGTCGATCACCAGGCGTGCCCCGAAGGCGGCGTCGCCGCCGCAGAAGACCCGCGGGTTGGATGTCTGCATGGTCTCCGGGTTGGTCTCGATGTTGCCGCGCGGCCCGACCGTCACCCCGTCTTCCTCGGTGAGGAAGGAGGTATCGATCCCCTGGCCGATGGAGAGCACGCAGGTGTCACACTCGAAGACCCGCTCCGACCCCTCGATGTACTGGGGGTTGAACTTGCCCTCGGCGTCGAAGATCGAGGCGACCTGCTTCATCCGCACCCCGGTCAGGTGGCCGTTTTCACCGACGAACTCCAGGGGCCCCCAGGAGTTCTCCAGGGTCGCCCCCTCCTCCAGGGCCTCCTCGAGCTCCCAGTCGAAGGCGAGCATTCCGTCGCGCGGCTCCAGACAGACGATCTTGACCTCCTTCACCTCCGGTTTCACCCGGATGGTGGTCCGCGCCACGTCCATGGCTACGTTGCCGCCGCCGATGATCAGGACCCGTTCGCCGAGGTCCTCGATCGGTCTGTAGAGCGCCGCGTCGCGGAGGAACGGAACGGCGATATGGATCCCCTTCAGGTCGTTGCCGGGGATCGGCAGGCCGCGGCCGATGTGCGCCCCGATGCCGAGGAAGATCGCCTCGAAGCCGTCGTCAAAGAGCGACTGGAGGGTAAAGTCCTTGCCGCACTCCCGGCCGTAGTGGATCTTCACCCCCAATAGCTCCACCGCCGCCACCTCGTTCTTGATCAGCTCGCGCGGCAGGCGGTACTCGGGGATCCCTACATAGAGCATCCCGCCGGGGACCTCCAGCCGCTCGTAGACGTGGCACTCATAGCCGAGGCGGGCGAGGTCGTGGGCGCACGAGACCCCGGCCGGGCCGGCGCCGACAATCGCCACCTTGTGGCCGTTGGGGGTCGGATCGGTGGAGCCGGGGGCGGTGGAGAAGGAGAGAGACTTCTTCAGGTTGCGGGTGATCTCGACGCCATACTTCTCCGTCACGTACCGCTTCAGGGCGCGGATCGAGATGGGGCGATCGGAGACCACCCCCTTGCGGCACGACTGCTCGCACGGGTGGGAGCAGGTGCGGCCGCAGACCGAGGCGAAGACATTGGGGCCCCGTGCCACCGCGTAGGCTCGCTCGAAGTCACCCTCGGCGATCGCCTGGACGTACTCCCCGGCGCGGGTATTTACCGGACAACCGTCGGAGCAGGAGAAGTTCCCGAAGAGGTACTCCTGATCGACGATCTTGAGGTCGAATTTTCTGAGGTTGTAGGCCGGTGCCACGGATTTTTCCCCCTCATGCGCCGAACGGGCGCGGACGCTACCACGGGGATAGGAGTCAATCAATGGAAAGACGACATCTTCACTAGCCTCTTGCGTCTATTCCAATTTCCGGCCGCTTTCGGCCGCTCCTCGGTGGTCTCCACGCCGGTCAGGTGGCGCACACACCGACCACCTCATGCATCTTGGCGCGCAGGCCGCGCGGCGTGTACGGCTTCTGGATGAAACCGGCCAGCCCCTGGCCGGTGAACCGCTCGGTCATCTGCTGCTCGTCGTGGCCGGAGGTGAGGATCACCTTCACCGACGGGGCGATCTCCCGCAGCGCCCGGAAGGTCTCCGCGCCGCCCATCCGCGGCATGGTCATGTCGAGGAGGACGGCGACGACCTCCTCCTGGTGGGCGCGGAAACGCTCGATTGCCTCGATGCCGTCGTCGGCGGTGACCACCTCGAAGCCGGCCTTGCGCAAGATTCGCTGCGCCACCAGGCGCACCGCAGGCTCGTCGTCCACCACCAGCACCGTGCCGCTGCCGCTCCACTCGGAAGCGGCAGGGGGAGAGCTACCCTCCCCCTCCGCCCCCTTCGTCGATGCGGGCAAGACCATCTCGAAGGTGGTGCCGCGCCCCGGCTCGCTGTCGAGGCGGAGCGCCCCACGGTGGCCGTGGATGATCCCGACCACGGCGCACATCCCGAGGCCGCGACCGGTCGCCTTGGTGGTAAAGAAGGGGTCGAAGATGTGCCGCTGGGTCTCCTCGTCCATGCCGCAGCCGGAGTCGGTGATCTCCATGGAGACGTACGCCCCGGCCGGCAGCTCCCGATCGAAGGGGCGTCGCGCCATCTCGGTGCGGCTGATCGCCTTGGAGCGGGTGGACAGGCTGATCACCCCATTCCCCTCGCCGATCGCCTCGGCGCTGTTGATCACCAGGTTCATCACCACCTGCTGGAGTTGGGCGGCGTCGGCGTCGACCAGTGGCAGACCCGGCTCCAGGTCGACGTTGAGGGTGGTGGACTTGGCCACCGACAGATCAAGCAGGTGGACCATCTCCTGTACCAGCTCCGACAGGTCCACCGGCCGCACCACGAACCGCCCCTTGCCCGAGTAGGCGAGCATCTGGCGGCACAGATCCGCGGCCCGTCGGCTCGCCGCCTCGGCACGCATCAGGTAGTCGTCCCGCGGGGTGAGCGGCCCCACCTCCGCCCGGGCGAGGGCGAGGTTGCCCATGATGGCGGTGAGAAGATTGTTGAAGTCGTGGGCGATCCCGCCGGCGAGCACCCCGAGGGATTCGAGCCGCTGGGTGTGCTCCATCTGCTGCCGCAGGCGCCGCTGCTCCTCCTCCGACCGCTTACGCTCGGTGATGTTGGCGTAGGTCCCCACCACCCGGATCGGCTCGCCGGCGGGGTCGTGCTGGACCACCTTGCCGCGGTCCAGGACCCACAGCCACGCCCCGGACTTGCACCGCAGGCGGTGTTCGCTCTCGTAGAAGCGGGTATGGCCGGCGAGGTGGTCGTACAGGCGGCCCATCACCGAATCGCGGTCGTCGGGGTGGATGTGTTGCTCCCACGCCTCGATCGTTCCATCCACCTCACCCGCCTGGTAGCCGAGCATCGACTCCCAGCTCGGGCTGAAGTAGACCTCGCCGGTGGCCACCGCCCAGTCCCAGAGGCCGGCGTTCGACCCCTCGATGGCGAGGTGGAGCCGCTCCTCGCTGATCCGTAGGGCATCCGCCGCCGCCTCCCGCTCGCGATCGCGCGCCGCCACCACCAACTCCTCCATCTGGCGGATGCGCGTCTCCAGGAGGTGGAGGGAGTCCATCCCCTCCGGACCGGCGATCTCCGATTCGAGGGAGGTGCGGGCAAACTGCTCCACCCGATCGGAGAGGCGGCGCACCCGCCGGATGAGCCACACCAGGGCGGCGAGGAAGACCGCCGCCATCGCCACCGTGAGGATGCCCCGCTGCACCCGCGCCTTGTGGAGGACGGTAGCGAGCCGTTGGGCGATCTCCTCGCGACCGCGCAGGGAGACAAAGTCGAGGCCGAGGTCCGAGGCGCCGTAGTCGAAGAAGGCCTTGCCCACCACCAGGTACCCCTGCTCCTTCAGGGCGGCGAGGTCGCTCCCGGAGGGGACCTGCGTCGCATCGGAGCTCACCAGAATTTGTGCGCGCCCGCCCTTATGGGTGACGACCGCCGAGATGGAGGGGTTGGCCTCATACCGCTGGACCGAGGCGAGGAAGGCGGTGTCCAGGGGGGTGCCGAGGAGCAGCGTCCCGAGGGGCCGCCCGGACCAATCCTCCACCGGCGCCGAAGAGAGGAGGTACGGCTGGTCGTCGATGGTGGTCAGCAGCGACTGACCGTGGCTGAGGAGCAGCAGACGCAGGGTCGGCCGCGCCAGGGGGGCGGGCAGAGCCGGGAGCTGGGTGCGGTAGGTAGCCACCACCCGGCCCAGCTCGTCGAGGACCACCGCGACCCGCGGGTGGACCGCGCCGGAGGTCATCGATCGGCCGGGAAACCAGGGCGGCCGGCGATCCACCACGTGGCTCACCTCCCCGCCGCCCGATGGTCGTGCGGTGAGGAAGCGGTGCAGACCGCTGTAGGCGGCGGCAACCCGGGTGGTGTGGCGAAACTCCTTGATCTCGTGGTCGAAGCGCAGCCGCTCGGTGCGCGACTGGTTGTCGAGCTCGGTGAGGAGCTCGTTCTCGTAGAGCCGCTCCAGGGTGGCGTCGAGGACGCGATCGAGGAGCAGGCCGACAAGCGCCCCCGCCGCCACCGTCACCGCCAACACCTTGAGGGTCAGGGGCAGGTAGCGCAGGGGGTGGCGGAGTGCGGCAGAGAGGTCATCCATCCCCTACTGCCTCCCGCTGCCCACCAGCTCGTCACCACGGAACCGCCAGCCGGCCGCGCGCAGGGCCTCCGCGCCGACCATGTGGAAGGCGGTGGCCGCCTTGCCGCTCTCTTCGAGGAGGTGGCGTACCAGGGGGGCGACCGCCGGGTTTGCGACCCCTCCCCCCCAGGAGGTGATCGAGTAGGTGCGGTAGAGGGGGTAGCGACGGGCGGCAAGGGCGGCGCCATCGGCGGGATCGACGCCGTCGAGAGAGATCGGCACCACCCGCCCGCGCTCGCGGTTCGACTCCACCATCCACACCGTCTCGTAGCCGATCGCCAGGCGGTTGCGGGAGACCACCTCGATCATGTCCGGGATCGCCCCCACCTCCACCAGGTTGGGGCCGAAGGAGTCCTCGTCCGGGAGGAGCAGGCGCCAATGGCCGGGCCGCTGCTTGCAATGGAGCCGTCCCACCGGCTGGATCGAGCCGCGAAAGGCGGCGTGGGCCGGGTCGTCGGCGAGCTGCTCCCAGCGGTAGATGGAGCCGGCGTAGATCGCCCGAGCCTGGGCGAGGGTGAGGTTGCGGATCGGGTTGTCCGGGTGGACCACCAGGGCGATGGCGGCGATCGCCACGGTGTGAAAGCGGAGGTCGGGCAGGCGATCGACGCTGCCGGGGGGGCAGCAGTAGCCGCCCACGTCGAGCTCCTTGCGGGCCAGCAGACCGGAGGAGATCCCGCACGTCCCCTGCCTGACGGTGATGTTCAGCTCGTGCCTGCGGCCATAGTCCCGGATCAGCGGCAGGAGGACCTCGTAGAGCTGCTGGTCGAGGGAGATCTGCAGATCGACCCCGGCCGGGCGGTCGTGGAGCGGCTCCCGGCGCCACCCCTCCACCATCGGCGTCGCCCCGTTCGGCGGCTCGAACTCCGGCGCCGCCGGTGGCTGCCCCGCGCCCAAGAGGGCCACCGCGACCACCGCCACGAGCCCACGCACGCGCCGTGTGCCCTCTCCCTTGTGCCGCCGACGGCGGCCTATGCAACACGACCCGTTCATGGACCTCTAACTATCGCCGCTGACCCAGCAGCGGGCCAGGCGCAGGACGACACATCAATTACCTTACACTTTTAATTATGACCCTGCGTAGGGCAAGCCGCCGAGATAGACCCCACCACCGGCGACACCCGCCCGCCCCGGCCTCCCCCCTGTCTACTACCTACTACCTGCCACTCTTCCCCTCCAGCCTCCCCCTCTCCGCCGTTCTCCACATCTCTGCGCGAGAATCCAACCGACGCTTATGGGCGAGCCGCCGCGCTTGTCGCCCCGGTGGCGATCTGTTTACCTGCCGTGGTGCACCGTCTGAGCCTCTCTGTCGCCCTCCTCGTTGCCGTCGGCTGTGCCCCCTCGGCGGTGGTGGTCCGCGCACCGTCGGCGCCGGTGGTCGAGCCGGCCAGCGAGGCGGTGTGGGTGACTCCGGCCGCCGACCTCCGGCCCGAGGCGCAGCCGCGGCTCCTCGGGACGCGCCGCCACAATGTCGGCAGTGGCGGTCGTCCCCTCCATCTCGACCGGCCGGTGGCTGCCTGGGTAACCGAGCGGCTGATGGCGGTCCTCGCCGATCGCGGGCTCCACCCGCGCCTCCTCCAGACCGCAAGCCACCCTGCCGTGTGGATCGAGCCTAGGATCCAGGACCTCGCCCTCACCGTCGGCGCCGACGACCGCTTCGACCTCACCCTCGCCCTCATCCTCCACCGTGGCGACCAGGAGGTGTGGAGCCATAGCCGCGAGCTCCACGAGGCGCGCTTTACCGGCGTCGGCGGCACCACCCTCGGCCACCTCATCTACCTCCTCCAGGAGGACGTCGATCAGGTGTGGGGCGACCTCCTCACCGCCATGGCGACGAACGAGCAACCGCCGGCCACCCGCGGCCGGGTCGAGGTCGTCTCGACCCCCGCCGGCGCCCGCGTTTACCTCGACGGTGTCTACTACGGCACCACCCCGTTCACCGCCGAGCTCCGCCCTGGGGTCCACGAGCTACGCCTCGTCCCCCCCCTGGCTCCCGAGATCCACGAGCGCCTCGCGGTGGTCGCCGGCCGCACCACCCGCTACGAGGCGGTCCTGCCCACCGGCGACGACTAGGAGCGACCCCGCGGCCGCCTACTGTGCGCGCCGATCGGCTGCTACACTCGCCGACCATTTCGGCCCTGTCGGGTCGTACGGAGGGTATCAGCGTGAGCTACATGGGCGGGATGCATCGCGACACGCGGTGCGCAGAGTTGCAGGCTGCCGACATCGGCCGGACGGTCACCCTGATGGGGTGGGTGGCGAGCCGCCGCGACCACGGCGGCATCGTCTTTATCGACCTGCGCGATCGCGACGGGATCACCCAGGTCGCCTTCTCCCCCGACCGGATGGCGGCGGCCCACGCCGAGGCCCACCGGCTGCGCTCGGAGTTCGTCATCGCGGTGCGCGGGGAGGTGTGCGCCCGGCCCGAGGGGACGGTGAACCCGCGCATGGCGACCGGCGAGATCGAGGTCTATGCGGACGAGCTGATCATCCTCAACACCGCCGAGACGCCGCCCTTTCAGATCGAGGACGACTGCGACACCGCCGAGGATGTGCGCCTGCGCCACCGCTACCTCGACCTCCGGCGGCGGCCGCTGCAGCAGGCCCTCATCCTGCGCCACCGGATCGCCCAGGCGGCGCGCCGCTACCTGGACGAGAATGGTTTTATCGAGGTGGACACGCCGATGCTCACCCGCTCCACCCCGGAGGGGGCGCGTGACTACGTGGTGCCCTCCCGGGTCTACCCGGGGAGCTTTTACGCCCTCCCCCAGTCGCCGCAGCTCTTCAAGCAGCTCCTCATGGTGGCCGGCTTCGACCGCTACTTTCAGATCGCCCGCTGCTTCCGCGACGAGGACCTGCGCGCCGACCGCCAGCCCGAGTTCACCCAGATCGACCTGGAGCTGTCGTTCTCCGACCAGGACGAGATCATGGCGGTCACCGAGGGGCTGATCACCCGGATGTGCGAGGCCGCCGGCCACACCGTGGCGCCACCCTTTCCGCGGCTCACCTACGACGAGGCCATGGCGCGCTTCGGCTGCGACCGTCCGGACGTCCGCTTCGGCCTGGAGCTGGTGGACGTCTCGGACGTCGCCGCGGCGTGCGACTTCAAGGTCTTCTCCGCGGCGGTGGCGCGCGGCGGCCTGGTGAAGGGCATCCGCATCCCCGGCGGTGCCTCCCTGTCGCGCAAGGAGATCGACGAGCTCACCAAGTTCGTCCAGCGGTACGGGGCCAAGGGGATGGCCTACTTCAAGGTGACCGATGACGGCCCCACCTCGAACATCGCCAAGTTCTTCACCAAGGAGCAGCTTGCCGAGATCGGCCGGCGGATGGAGGCGCAAGAGGGCGACCTGCTGGTCTTCGGTGCCGACACCGCCCACGTCGTCCACGACTCCCTCGCCGCGCTGCGCTGCCACCTCGGCCGCGAGCGCAACCTCTACGACCCGAAAGAGTTGCGCTTCGTCTGGGTCACCGACTTCCCGATGTTCGAGGTCGGCGAGGGGGGCCACCTCTCCGCCTGCCACCACCCCTTTACGATGGTGGTCGAAGAGGACCTCGAGCGGCTGGAGAGCGATCCGGCCTCCCTGCGCACCTACGCCTACGACCTGGTCCTCAACGGCACCGAGATCGGCGGCGGCTCCCTGCGTATCCACGACCTCGACGTGCAGCTCCGGATGCTCGCCCTCCTCGGCTTCTCCGAGGCGGAGGCGCGCGCCCGCTTCGGCTTCCTCCTCGACGCCCTGGCCCACGGCGCCCCCCCCCACGGCGGCCTCGCCTTCGGCCTCGACCGGGTGGCGATGCTCCTCGCCGGCCGCGAGTCGATTCGCGACGTCATTGCATTTCCAAAGACGCAGCGGACCACCTGCCTGCTCACCGACGCCCCCTCCGAGATCGACGACGCCCAGCTCGAAGAGCTGCGCCTGATGGTGGAAAGAGAGGGGTAGGAGGGGGGCCATGGCCCCGATCCGCGCCCTTGCGCGGCGCGCCCCTCGGGCGCGGATCGCGGGTGCAACCCGCTCCTACCAGACCTCGCCACCATCGCTCGGTGGCCGGATTTCCCGCACACTCCCGATCATGGAGCTGCCCCCGATCGACCTGGTGATCTGCGACTGCGACGGCACCCTGGTCGACAGCCACTTCGCGATCGTCGAGACCTTCAACCGCACCCTCGCAGAGATTGGGCTACCGCCGGCGGACGCGCGCCGGGTCGGCCGCTACGTGGGGCTGCCGCTGGAAACCCTGCTCGACGACCTCCTGCCCGAGCTCGACTCCGACGGACGCGAGCGGTTGCAGAGTACCTACCGCCGCCTCTATCCCACGGTCGCCGCCGGCCGGACGCCGCTCTTTCCCGGCGTGCGCGATGGCCTGGAGCGGCTCACCGGGCGTGGCCTGCGCCTGGCAATCGCCACCGGCAAGAGCCTCGCCGGGGTGCGCCGCTTCCTCGTCGAGGAGCGGCTGGAGGCGACCTTCGAGGCGGTGGGATGCGGCGACACCGCCGCCCGCCCGAAGCCGTACCCGGACATGGTGGACGACGTTCTCGCCGCCACCGGCGTCGCCCCGGAGCGCGCGGTGGTGGTGGGCGATACGCCGTACGATATCAAGATGGGGTGCGCCGCCGGGGTTGCGACCTGCGCGGTGACCACCGGCGGCTTCACCGCCGAGGAGCTGGCGGTGAGCCGTCCCACCCTCCTCCTTTCCACCTTTGTCGAGCTGGTCGCCCTCGTCTCGCCACACCGGGTCGATGGTCGATAAGGGGAGAATGGCCCAACGTCCCCCCTCCCCTGCCGACCGCACCGCCGAGCTGGCCGACCTCGCCAAGACGATCCTCGCCGACCACGCCCTGCCGGCGACCCCCCACTATTTGCAGCTCTTCGGCCGCGTCTACCGCCACTTCCTGGAGGCGGTCCCCGCCCACCAGCGCAGCCGCGACCGCCTCGCCGACATCTTCCGGGCGAGCGTCGGCCTGCCGCCGCCGCGTGGCGGCGGCGCGGTCCGGGCGCCGGAGCTGGAGCGGGAGGTAGAGCGTCTTACCGGCATGGTGGCCGAGCTGGAGGCACAGGCGCGCGGCTGGTCCGCGGAGCGGCTCGCCCTGGAGGCGGGCGCGGAACAGGGGCGGACCGTGGTCGCCAACCTCTACGATGAGCTTGCCGCCCAGCTCGCCGCCGAACAGCGGCGCCTGGCAGAGCGTGAGGCCGCCTTGCGCCACCGGGAGGAGGAGCTGAACCAGCGGCTCGCCAAGGTGGAGGAGGCGGAACGGAGCCTCTTGCCGCGCCTGACCGCCGCGGCCCGTCCCGAGATGGAGGCGATCCTCGCCCTCGAAGGCGACGCCCTGCGCGGCGAGCTCGCCGAGGTCTCCGAGGAGCTCGCCGAGGTGGTGGAGGAGCTGGAGAGAATCGGCACCGATGACGGCGGCAGCCCCCTGGTGGCGGCGATCCAACGGTTGAAGAGGGAGGCCGTGGCAGCGGGGATCGACGCCCTCACCGGCCTCGCAGGCCGCTCCCTCTTCGACCGCGACCTCGGCCACGCCCTCGCCGCCGATCTCCGCACCCGCCACGACAGTGAGGCGACAACGGTGGTGGTGGTCTACATCGACCTCGACGGCTTCAAGGGGGTCAACGACACCCACGGCCATCCCACCGGCGACGCCCTCCTGCGCGCGGTGGCCGCGGTCTTCGGCGAGCGGCTGCGGAAGAGCGACCGCGTCTACCGCATCGGCGGCGATGAGTTCGTCCTCCTGCTCACCGATACCGACATCTCCGGTGCCGCGCAGGTGGCCGAATCGGTCCGTGACGCCGTCCGCGCGGTCGAGGTCACTACCGATACCGGTGACGTCGTGCGGATCACCGTCAGCCTAGGGGTGGCGGATGCCGCCTCCTGCGGCCTCGCGGTGGTGCGCTGCGCCGACCTCGCCCTCTACCGGGCAAAGGAGGAGGGCGGCGATCGGATCTCCACCTACCGCGACGACGCCTTCGTCAAGCCGATACCGCCGGGGGTCGCCGCGACCTTTCTCGACGAGGTCCGTGATCGTCTGGCGCGCGAAGAGACGATCACCGTGGCGGCAGTCTCTCCGGGCGGCGGTAAGGTGACCGATCTGTGGAGACAGCTCCGCGACCTCTTCCCCGACGCATACATCGAGGAGTGCGGCGGCGACGTCCTGCTCGTCATGGAGGACAACCGCGCCGAGGGGGTTGCCGACTCCATCGCCCGCGAGATCCACGGGGTCGCCGCCACCGCCGGCGCGACCGACCTCACCGAGATCCCGCCCGCGGACGGGGCCTCCCCCGCCGCCCGCCTCGCCGCCCTCATCAACACCCCCCTCGACCTCGCCCACGAGGCGGCGGCCGCTTGATGAGCCCCCACCCCTCTGTTTGAATGGCCGCCCTCTCCAACTGGGGGTGTGCATGACCCTGCCGGCCTACCACTTCGACGTTGAACAACGGGGCGACCACTACCTCGCCACCGCCACCGAGCTCGATGGAGTCGAGGCGGTCGGGAGCACCTACGACGAGGCGATCGACGCCCTCCTCGCCAAGGCGACGGAGATCGCCAACCAGCACCGCCGCTCAGGCGAGCCCCTCCCAAAGCCCCTCTACGAACACGTTCGGCCGCTGTAGGGAGGTCGTAGAGGACGGCCCTTCGGGCAGATGAAATATGACGATGGAGGAAGAGGAGAAAGTAGAGGGTAGAAAGTAGAAAGGGGGAATCCTCACTCCAGAAGGCATTGCTGGCCGCGAAGCGGCCAACCACCCCCTCACCCCCCACCCCTGCGAGCGAAGCGAGCAAACATGTCCACCATCACCTGTAGCCGTTGCGGCCGGACCACCGAGCCGATGGCCTCCACTGACTTCGGCGGTGCCCTCGGCGAGACCCTGCTGGCCCACACCTGCCCGGCCTGCTGGAAGGAGTGGGAGGGGCAGCGGGTGATCGTAATCAATGAGTACCGCCTCAACCTCTCCAACCCGGACCACTTCTCCACCCTCATGCGGTCGATGAAGGAGTTCCTCCGCCTGCCCGAGTAGGGTTTGGCGCCCCGGGAGCCTGTCGGACTTCGGCTCCAGATCAGGACCCTCCGCGCAGGGGAGTCCAAGCGGCCTCCTCCCGCAGGGAGAAGGAGGAGCGCCTTCACCCTCCCTGCCGCAGCCCCCCCTGCCTACTACCTACTGCTGTTCACCCCATCCGCGGCGCATCCGGGAGCTCGTTGGTGTCGTCGTCGCGCGGCGGGGCGTGGGCGGCGAGGATGGCGCCGATCTGTTCGACCGCCGCCACCGTGCCGTCGACCACGGCGCCGCGGCGCAGGGCGGCGGTGAGCTGGGCAACTATGCCGTCCCAGCTCCCGGCCGGGACCCGCTCGTCGATCCCCCGGTCGGCGAGGAGCTCGACCCGCCGTTCCAACAACGACAGGAAGAGGAGGACGCCGGTGGCGTCTCGGGTCTGGTAGAGGCGGTGGTCGAAGAAGGCCTGGACCGCCCGCTGGCGAACCTCTGCGTTGCGGATCCACGGGGAGACAAAGGGGCGTTTGAGGAGCGGCAGACGGCGCACGATGCCGACGCCGACCACCGTCGCCACCACCGCCACCGGGAGGAAGCGGAAGAGCGACTCGGAGCCGCTGGCGAGGGTGATCAGCAGCGCCGCAGGAATCGCCACGGCGAGTGCGGCGAAGAGCTCGGCGCGCGGGTACGGGTCGGACTCGGGGACGACGGTGACGACGATCTCACCGGAGGTGGTCTGCTCGGCCGCCGCCACCGCGCCGGCGATGCGCTCCTGCGCCGCGCTGTTCAAAAGCTCCGTCTCGGTCGCCATCTCACCACCCCCCTGAGGCGCCGCCACCACCGAAGCCACCGCCGCCGCCGGAGAAGCCGCCGAACCCTCCGCCGCCGAGGCCGCCCCCAAAACCGCCACCGATCCGCGGACCGCCGAGCATCATGCCGGTGTAACCGAGCCCCATCATCCCGCGCCGGCCGCCAAAGAGCCCCCCGACCATGGTCCCGAGGGCACCACACGCCGCGGCAGCGACCACCGCCTTGAAGAGGGAGAAGGGGGGGAATGCGAGGAGCACCAGGAGCGGCCCGGCGATGGCCCCGCCCACGAGGCCGAAGAGTACCCCGGCGCGACCGAGGAGGGCGGGGAGCATGAGGATGCCGAAGAGGGCGTCAGCGCTGCGCCGACCGCGCCGGGAACGGCGGGAGGCCTGCGCCTTGAACTCGCCGCGCACCGCCTGGCCGATCGCCGCCACCCCGGCGGCGATGCCTCCCTCGAAGTCACCGGTGCGAAAGCGCGGTGCCATCACATTGTCGACGATGCGGCCGGCGAGGAGGTCGGTGAGGATCCCCTCCAGGCCGTAACCGACCTCGATGCGCATCTTGTGGTCGTCGCGCACCACCAGCAGCAGCACCCCGTTGTCTTTCCCCTTCTGGCCGAGGTGGTAGGTGTCGTGGGCGGCGCGCAGGGCGAAAGAGTCGATGTCTTCACCGTCGAGGGTCGGGATCGTGAGGACCACCACCTGGGTGGAGTCGCTCTGCTCCAGCGCCGCGAGCCGCTGGCTGATCGCCTGCTCCGCCTGTGGCGAGAGCATCTCGGCGGCGTCCACCACCCGCCCGGTGAGGGGCGGGACGTCGACGGCGGCCGCCGGATGCGGTGTGACGGCCGCGAGCAAGGTAAAGAAGAGGAGGGAGAGGAGGGGCATGGGCTCGCTTTGCTCGCGGGGGTGGGGGGTGAGGGGATGGTTGGCCGCTACGCGGCCAGCAATGTTTTCCGGAGTGAGACTCCCCCCTTTCTACTTTCTATCTTCTAGTCTTCCTCCATCATCAGCCCGAAGGGCTGTCCTTCCCTAGCCCCTCACCCCTCACCCCCCATCCCCGGGCGCGCCCCGCGCGCCCACTAAAACTTCACCTTCGGCGCCACCTCCGCTCCGGCCTCCGCCTTGAACCCCTCTTTGGCGGAGAGGTGGAGGAGGAGGTTGTTGGTGATGTTGCTCGGGAAGGTGCGGATCGAGGTGTTGAAGGCGGCCACCGCCCGGTTGTAGCGCTGGCGCGCCACGTTGATCCGGTTCTCGGTCCCTTCGAGCTGGTGCTGGAGGTCGCGGAAGTTCTGGTCCGCCTTGAGGTCCGGGTAGCGCTCGGCGACCACCAGCAGGCGTGACAGGGCGGCGCCGACGCCGGCCTGGGCGCGCTGGAAGGCGGCCACCTTGGCCGGGTCGGAGAGGTCCGCGGCGCTCACCTTCACCTGCCCCACCTGCGCCCGCGCCTGGGTCACCGCCTCCAGGGTCTCACGCTCGTGGGCGGCGTACCCCTTCACCGTCTCCACCAGGTTGGGGATGAGGTCGGCGCGGCGCTGGTAGGTCGCTTCCACGTCGGCCCACGCCTGCTTTACCGCCTCGTCCTCGGCGACGATGGTGTTGTAGCCGCAGCCGGGGGCGACGGCGAGGAGGGTGAGGAGGAGAAACCAGCGGGGGATGAGATAGGAGGGCTGCGGCATGGGGACCTCGATGTACTTTTATCGTCGACGGGAACCTGTAAACTGCGCGCCGCACCTTCGCACACAATCCCTCTTTCCCACCACGCCTCCGGAGATTGCCAGTGGCCCGTCTCGTGCTCCTCCTCATCACCGTCACCTTTGTCCTCACCACCGCTTGCGACCGTGGAGTCCCCTCCAAGGAGCAGGTCGAGGGCGGCTCCGCCCCGGCCGCGACCACCACCGACGTGGCAGCCGCCCCTGCCGCCCCGAGCGTACCGGCGCAGACAAACACCCTGCCGAACGTGCCGGCCGCCACCGCGGGCAAGCAGATGCCCCCGGGGATGCACCCGGCCCAGGGCTCCACGCCGCCGGCGGAGACCGTCGCCCCGGGCTCCATCCAGCCCGCCGAGGGTGGTCTCACCGTCGGTGATATCTTCGCCAAGCGCAAAGAGCTCGCCGGCAAGAGCGTTACCGTACGCGGCAAGGTGGTGAAGGCGATGCAGGGTGTGATGGGGACCAACTGGTACCACCTCGAGGACGGCACCGGCGACGCCGGGAGCAACGACCTCGCGGTCACCAGCGACTCCATTGCCAAGGTCGGCGACGTGGTGGTGGCGGTGGGCACCCTGGCGAGCGACAAAGACCTCGGGATGGGCTACCACTACGATGCCCTCCTGGAGAAGGCGAAGCTGACGGTCGAGTAGTGGTTCGTGGGGCCGGTGGGTGGCGGCTCGACCGCCACCTCCCCCGGTCACCACCCCCCGTCGACGGCGAGGGTGGTGATCAGCGCCCGGTTCGCCTCGGGAGTCTCCAGGCGCGCCAGCTCCTCCAGAGCGACCCAGCGGAGCCGCTGTGCCTCGCGACCCGCCGCCTCGCCGATCGCGGCACACACGAAGGGGTGGAGGGTGACCCGGCGGTCGACGTAGTCGTGGTCAATCGGCGCCAGGGTCTGTAAGACCACCACCGCGATCCCCACCTCCTCCGCCACCTCACGGTGGAGGGCCGCTTCCACGCACTCCCCAGCCTCGACCTTGCCGCCGGGGAACTCCCACCTGCCGGCCAGGTGGCCCCCCTCACGCCGCTGTTGGACGAGCCACCGGCCGTCACGACGGATCAGGGCGATGGCAACGTGGAGGTGCTCCACCGTTGTTCCCCCCCACGAGCCGTTTCGGGTGGGGGCGCCGCAACGCAGATGCGCCGCCCCGGACGACGTTCAGAAGGTGAGGACGATGTCCGCCTCGATCGCCATGTCGAGCATGGCGGCGGCACCCACCACCTCGTGCACCGCGTCGATGCAATCGTCCGGCTCCATCCCCACGAGGTCCAGGGCCTGGTGGCAGACCATCAGCTTTACCCCACCCTCGATCGCCTGCTACAGGAAGGAGGAGATTGCCGCCCCACCCTCCTTGATCCGGGTCCGCTCGGCAGCGCCCTTGCGGACGATCGAAGCCCCCTGCATGGTGAAGACCACGGTGGCGTCCATGTCCATGGCCGCGGCGGTGGTGGCGATGAAAAACGGAGCGGGGATTCGCTCGGGAGTCTTCAGGCCGCTGGTCTGGATGATGAGCACCTTCTTCTGATCTTCCACCGTGGGAGACCTCCTGTGGGTGACAGACGTCGACTGCGCCGGATGCGCAGCCCGAGGAGGGTAGAGGAGCGGGGCGCCGGAATAAAGACGGCCGGTGGGGCATGGGATCCGGTGTGGGCGGACAGGGCCTACGACTTCTTTACGTACCCAACGTACTCACCCGGCTCCTCCTCCTCCACCCGGATACACGAGTTGCCGGTCTGCTGGCACCAGGCCGGCAGGTCCTTGAGAAACCCCTTGTCGTCAGAGGAGACCCGCAGCACCTGCCCGGGTGCCAGCTCCTTCATCTTCGTCGCGGTGGCGTAGATGGGCATGGGGCAGCACATGCCGAAGGTGTCGAGCTCATCGTCGGCGGTGATCGCCGACCCGCTCATGAGGCGGCCACCTCACCCTCTTCGGCGCCGCTCGCCACCCGCTCCTTGTAACTCTTGATCGCCTCGTGGAGGGCGTCGGCGGCGAGGGTGGAGCAGTGGATCTTGTGCGGCGGGAGCCCGTCGAGGGCCTCCTCGATGTCGCGATTTTTCAGGTTCTCCGCGTCCGCCAGGCTCATCCCCTTGACCATCTCGGTCATCATCGAGCTGTTGGCGATGGCGGCGGTGCAGCCGAAGGTCTTGAAGGAGGCGTCGACGATCTCGTCGCCCTCCACCTCCAGGTAGATATCCATCATGTCGCCGCAGGCGGGGCTGCCCACGGTGCCCACGGCGTTTGCATTTTCCAACTCGCCCATGTTGCGGGGGTTCATGAAGTGGTCGATCACCTTGGCGCTGTAGTCGGTGTGCTGCATGGGGGACTCCTTTTATTTAGGGGGCAGGGAGAGAGGGGTGAAGGGAGATGGGGAGGGTGCCGGCCTGCGGCCAGCGATGGTCTCTCTGAGTGAGGGGTTGTGTCGGCATCTTCAGCAGCCCGAAGGGCTGTCCTGCCCTATCTCCCTACGTCTCTATCTCCCTAGTGGCTGGGTTAACGAAAGTAGTGCTTCCTCTTGCCGTAGATGGGCGACATCTTGCGCAGGGTCTCCACGACCCTGGGGATCTCCTCCAGGGCGTCGTCGATGTCGGCGTCGGTATTGTCGATGCCGAGGGTGATGAGGATGGAGCCCTGGGCGAGGACCTCATCGACGCCGATCGCGTGCAGCACCTGCGACCCCTTCAGGGCCATGGAGGCGCACGCCGAGCCGGACGCCACGGCAATCCCGTCGAGGTCGAGCCTGACCAGGGTCCCCTCCCCCTCGATCCCCTCGATGGAGATGTCGAGGTAGCCGGGGAGACGCTCGGTGGGGTGGCCGTTGACCTGCACGTTCTCGATCCGTTCAACGAGGCCGCGTTCGAGACGGTCGCGCAGGCCGCTGACCCGCGCCATCCGCGCCTCCATCTCGGCGGCGGCCCGCTCGGCGGCGACCCCGAGGCCGACGATCGCCGGGACGTTCTCGGTGCCGGCGCGCTTGCCGTTCTCCTGCACGCCACCGTGGATCAACGGGGTCAGGCGAACTCCCTTGCGGGCATACAGCGCCCCGGCCCCCTTGGGACCGTAGAAGCGGTGCGCGGTGAGCGACAGCAGGTCGACGCCGAGGGCGTCGACGTCCACCGGGATCTGGCCGACCGCGTAGGTACCGTCCGCATGGACGACGATCCGCTTGTTGATCGCCTTCACCAGCCGTGCCACCTCGGCCACCGGCTGCAGGGTGCCGACCTCCTGGTTGGCGAGCTGGACGCTCACCAGGACCGTGTCGTCGCGCACCGCATCGGCCACTGCCTGCGGATCGACCCGGCCGTAACCGTCGACCCCCACGAAGGTGGTCTCGAAGCCGAGCTTCTCCAGGAACTTGACCGAGTGGTGGACCGCGTAGTGCTCCACCTCGGTGGTGACGATGTGCTTGCCGCGCCGCTGCGCCGCCAGGGCCGCCCCCTTCACCGCCAGGTTGTTCGCCTCGATGCCGCCACTGGTGAAGGTGATCTGGGTCGCCGGCGCGTGGATCAGGGCGCCGACCTGCTCCCGCGCCTGCTTGAGGGCGTGGGCCGGGCCGCTCCCCTGGGTGTGGAACGACTGGGGGCTGCCGTACTCCTCCGACAGGTAGGGAACCATCGCCTCCACCACCTCGGGCAGGGGGCGGGCGGTGGCCGCGTGGTCCATGTAGATGCGACGCGGGGCGGCAGTGGTCTGGGTCATAGCCATGAAGGTCTCTCCTCCGAATTTCGAGTCGGGTGTGTACGTCTGGGTGGGGGGGTGACCGGGTGCGCGACGTTCAGCGAGGTGCCCCCAGGCTGATGGGGTGAGCCGCGGTGGCCGGCGGGGAGGGGGTCGCGGCGAGCTCGTCCATGGTCTTCTTCTCCAAGATCCCGCGGACCGCCTCCTGGACCTCCTGCCACACATCCTGGCCGCCGCAGGAGGAGGTGCATGCCATCGCCTCTCCGCCGCCGGCGTGGGGGTCGGTGCAATCGTTAAAGACGATCGGCCCCTCGACGCACTCGACCACCTCCAGGAGGGTGATCTTGGCCGGCGGTCGCGCCAGGGAGTAGCCGCCGCCGTGGCCGCGGGTGGAGCGCACCAGACCGGCACGGGCGAGGTTCTGAAAGATCTTCGCGAGGAAGCTGTCCGGCACCTCCATGGCCGCGGCGATGTCCGCCACCAGGACCACCTCACCGCGCCGCTGGCGGGCGAGGTAGATCAGCCCGCGCATCGCATAGTCTCCAGCCTTGGTGAGTCGCATCGCTTATCTCCGGATAAACCGGACTTCATTCATCCGATTGGTCCGCAGACCTTAACGGCACACCGGCGGCAAGGCAAGAGCCGTGTAGGGGTGTGGGCGAAGATGGCAATAACGCCAGCAGGTTGACGCCGACACTCCCCCCATGCTTCCCTCTCGCGGCCCTTATTGTTCAATCGGTGCGGAGGTGCGTCTTCGGCGACCCACCCACCTCATCTAAGGAGAAAACACATGGCCCTGGTAAAACCGCACGGTGGTGGTGATCTCAAACCCCTACTTCTGGAAGGCGATGCTCGGAAGCAGGAGCTGGAAAAGGCGAAGGGGCTCACCCAGGTGAAGATGACCTCCCGGGAGACCGGCGACCTCATCATGCTGGGGATCGGCGGCTTCACCCCGCTCGACGGCTTCATGACCAAGGCCGACTGGCAGGGGGTGTGCGACACCTACCAGATGGCCAACGGCCTCTTTTGGCCCATCCCGATCACCCTCTCCACCACCCAGGGTAAGGCGGACTCCATCTCCGAGGGCGAGGAGATCGCCCTGGTCGACGAGGAGAGCGGCGAGATCATGGGGACCATGAAGGTCACGGAGAAGTACACCATCGACAAGGCCCACGAGTGCCAGTGCGTCTTCAAGACCACCGACATGGAGCACCCGGGGGTCGCCAAGGTGATGGAGCAGGAGGAGGTGAACCTCGCCGGCCCGGTGAAGGTCCTCTCCGAGGGGAACTTCCCGACCGAGTTCGAGGGGATCTACATGACCCCGGCCCAGACCCGCGCCATCTTCGAGGAGAAGGGGTGGAACACGGTGGCGGCCTTCCAGACCCGCAACCCGATGCACCGCTCCCACGAGTACCTCGCGAAGATCGCCATCGAGATCACCGACGGGGTGCTGATCCACCAGCTCCTCGGCAAGCTCAAGCCGGGCGACATCCCGGCGGACGTGCGCCGCGACGCGATCAACTCGCTCACCGAGAACTACTTCGTCAAGGACACCTACGTCCAGGCGGGCTATCCCCTCGACATGCGCTACGCCGGCCCCCGCGAGGCGCTCCTGCACGCCCTCTTCCGCCAGAACTTCGGCTGCTCGCACCTCCTGGTGGGGCGTGATCACGCCGGCGTCGGCGACTACTACGGCCCCTTCGACGCCCACAAGATCTTCGACGAGATCCCCAAGGGCGCCCTGGAGACCCAGGCCCTGAAGATCGACTGGACCTTCTACTGCATCAAGTGCGACGGCATGGCGTCGATGAAGACCTGCCCGCACGGCAAGGAGGACCGGATGCTCCTCTCCGGCACGAAGATGCGGAAGATGCTCTCCGAGGGCGAGGACGTCCCGCCCCAGTTCTCCCGTCCCGAGGTCGTCGAGATCCTCAAGGCGTACTACGCCTCCATGAAGGACGAGGACAAGGTGGAGATCAAGCTCCACAAGGCGGCCACGGGCGCGTAATCCAGGCGCCATGAAGTAGCAACGCAGGGCGGTCCGGGCAACCGGGCCGCCCTTTTTGTTGGTCCTTGATCCCCACGCCGAGCGTGGCTATGTTTTGTTGATATCTTCAACAAAACATCCTTCTTCACGGCGAGGTGGCCCATGGCGACGATGAACTTCAGCGTGCCGGAGACGGTCAAAAAGGCGTTCAATGAAACCTTCGACAAGCAGAACAAGAGCGCCATCATCGTCCGGCTCATGATCGAGGCGATCGAGGCGGAACGACAGAAGGCGCGTCGTGCCGCCCTCATCGACCGGCTCCTCGCCCTTCGCGGCAGCGTCCAACCGGTGAAGCCGGCGGAGGTCAAGGCTGCCCGACGCGCGGTGCGTCCTTGAGCCCTCTCGTGGTGGACGCCAGCGTCGCGGTGAAGTGGGTGCTGCCGGAGATGGATGGGGAGGCCGATATCGACCAGGCCATGGCGCTTCTCACCGCCTTCCAGCGGGGTGAGGTGGGGCTCCTCCAGCCGCCCCACTGGCTCGCCGAGGTCGCCGCCGTGATCGCCCGCCTGCGCCCCACCCTCGCGGCGGAAGCGACCACCCTCTTTCACGCCCTCGACCTTCCGGTGGTCGATGACCTCGACGTCTATCTGCGCGGCTGCGCCCTCGCCACCGAGCTTCACCGCCACCTCTTCGACACCCTCTACCACGCCGTGGCCCTCGAAAGGGGGGCCACGTTTATCACCGCCGACGCCTGCTACTGGCGCAAGGCAAGCTCCCAGGGGGCGATCCAACTCCTCCGGGAGCTGGATCTCGATGGCGCGGGCGCCCCGTGACCACCGGCAACCTTTTCACCTTCGCGCCGACCCCCTAGAGTGGCGCGTCGCGGCCCTGGGTCGGGGGGAGGATTCCCCCAAACGCGAGGCCTTCGGGAGACACGGATTGCCGCGGCGAGCCCACCGCGATCTCCCCTCTCCATACCTCTGTCTTTCACCTCCCGAGCTTCCATGGCCAACGACCGCATCCTCGTTCTCGACTTCGGATCTCAGACCACCCAGCTCATCGGCCGCCGCGTGCGCGAGGCGCGGGTCTACTGCGAGATCTGGCCCTACACCGCGGACCTCGAGCGCATCCGCGACTTCGCGCCGGCGGGGATCATCCTCTCCGGCGGCCCGGCGTCGGTCTACGAAGAGGACGCCCCCATGGCGGACCCGGCGCTCCTGGAGCTCGGCCTGCCGCTCCTCGGTATCTGCTACGGGATGCAGTGGCTGGTCCACGCCCTCGGGGGGGAGGTGGCGGCGAGCGAGCGGCGGGAGTTCGGCCGCGCCGACATCGACATCCGCCACCCCGACCCCCTGTTCACCGGCCTCGCCACCCCGCAGCGGGTGTGGATGTCCCACGGCGACCGCATTGAGGAGCCGCCCGAGGGGTTCCACCCCATCGCCACCACCGGCAACGCCCCGCTGGCGGCCATCGCCCACCGAGAGCGGCCGTGGTTCGGGGTCCAGTTCCACCCGGAGGTGGTCCACACGGTGAACGGCACGGCGCTCCTGGAGAACTTTGTCTACCGCGTCTGTGGCTGCGAGCCCACCTGGACCATGAGCTCGTTTATCGACTCGGAGGTGGTGTCGATCCGCGCCCAGGTCGGCGACCGGCGGGTCCTCTGCGCCCTCTCCGGCGGCGTCGACTCGTCGGTGGTGGCGCTCCTCCTGCACCGGGCGATCGGCGACCAGCTCACCTGCATCTTTGTCGACAACGGCCTCCTGCGCGCCGGCGAGGCCGAGCAGGTGGCCACCGCCTTCCGCGACTACCTCCACATCCCCCTGGTGGTGGCCGACGCGTCCGAGCGCAACCTCGACCAGCTCGCCGGGGTCGTCGATCCGGAAGAGAAGCGCAAGATCATCGGCCACGAGTTCATCGCCACCTTCCGCCGCGAGGCGGACCGGGCCGGCCCTTTTGACTTCCTCGCCCAGGGGACCCTCTACCCGGACGTCATCGAGTCGGTGCCGGTACGCGGCAACGCCTCGGCAATCATCAAGAGCCACCACAACGTCGGCGGCCTGCCGGAGGAGCTCGGCTTCGAGCTCATCGAGCCCCTACGTGAGCTGTTCAAGGACGAGGCGCGGGAGCTCGGCCGCGAGCTCGGCCTCCCCGAGGAGATCGTCGGCCGCCACCCCTTTCCCGGACCGGGGCTGGCCATCCGGGTCCTCGGCGAGGTCACCCGCGAGCGGCTGGCGGTCCTGCGCCAGGCGGACGCCCTGATGCAGGAGGAGATCCGCGCTGCCGGCCTCTACGACCAGATCTGGCAGGCCTTCGCGGTCCTCTTGCCGGTCCACACGGTGGGGGTGATGGGCGACGCCCGCACCTTCGAGAACGCCTGCGTGGTCCGCTGCGTCCACTCGAAAGACGGCATGACCGCCGACTGGGTGGATCTCCCCCACGACCTCCTCGCGCGTATCGCCAACCGGATCATCAATGAGGTCCGCGGCATCAACCGCGTCTGCTACGACATCACCTCCAAGCCCCCGGGGACGATCGAGTGGGAATGATTTTTCGACCTTCTTATAGGGAGTGATGGATCGAAAAATCATGATTCATACACGGTCTTCATCCCGTGGTACCTCGGTATCCATGCCAGGGAGGAAATCTCGCATCTCCGCCTGTGGCGGCCTCCACCGGTTCAGCCGTAGGGAGTTGGCGATCACCAGCAGCGACGAGATGAACATCGCCGAGGCGGCGAAGACCGGCGACAGGCGGCCCGAGACCGCCAGGGCGAGGCCGACGACGTTGTAGGCAAAGGCCCAGACGAGGTTGGTGATCAGGGTCCGGTGGACCCGGCGGCCGAGGTCGAGGAGGCGGGGGATGGCGCGCAGGTCGTCGCCCAGGGCGACCACGTCGGCGGCGAGGCGCGACAGGTCGCTGCCGCCCCCCATGGCGACCCCCACCGGGGCGGCGGCGAGGACCGGGGCGTCGTTGATCCCGTCCCCGACCATCAACGGCCGGCGACCCGCGGCCACGAGGGCCGCCACCGCGCCGATCTTCTCGTCGGGGAGGAGGGGGGCGCGGTGGTCCACGGCCACCGGGAGGCGTCCGGCCACCTCCGCCACCGACGCCGCCTCATCACCCGAAAGGAGGGTGATGGGAGGGCCCATGGCCGACAACGCCATGACCGCCTCGGCGCCGCCCGGCGCCAGGTCCTCCGCGAGGCGCACCGCCGCCACCGCCGCCTCGCCGCGGGCCAGGTAGACCCAGCGGCCCGCGGGGAGGTGGGCGAGGGGGTCGGGGAGTGCCACCCCCTCTTCGGCGAGCCAGCGGCGGCTGCCCGCCCGCCATCGCACCCCGTCGAGCTCGCCGCTTACACCGCACCCGGCCACGGTGCGCAGCGCCTCGGCGACCGTCTCCTCCCCCGCCCAGGCGGCCAGGGCGCGGCCCGCCGGGTGCTCGCTCCGCGCCTCCAGGCGGCTGATCGCAAGGCGTACCTCCGCCTCGCCGACCCCCGGGGCCAGGCGCACCTCCACCACCTCGAGCGCGGCGGCGGTGAGGGTGCCGGTCTTGTCGAGGCAGACCGTGTCGACCGTGCCGACCGCCTCCAGGGCGGCGGCGGTGCGGATGAGGAGGCCGTGGCGGGCCGCCACCCCGAGCCCCACCCAGAGGGCCATGGGGGTGGCGATGCCGAGGGCGCAGGGGCAGGCGATCACCCACACCGCCAGGGTCCTGAGCAGCGCCGCCTCCACCCCGAGGCGTGGCTGCCAGTACAGGAAGGTCGCCACCCCGATCCCCACCACCACCGGCGCCACCCAAGCGGCGACCGCGTCGGCGAGGCGCTGGCGCGGGCCGCGCGCCCTCCTGGCCTCCTCCATGAGGCGGGCGATGCGG
>JAJRSX010000034.1 GCA_024278555.1 bacterium
CGCACCACCGCCAGGCAGCGGTAGTCGATGTCGAGGTGGTGGTCGATGCCCACGGCGCGCGCCAGATAGGTGTGGTTGCCCGCCGCATGCACCTGATGGTCGCGGGTGAGCTGCTCCAGCTCCCCCCCCTGGAGGCGGTAGATGCGGCTGTCGCCCACATGGAAGAGGTGGGCGGTGGCCGACTTGATGACCAGGGCCGAGAGGGTGGAGACGAGCCCCTTCGGGCCGCCGTACTGGCGCTGGCCGCGGCCGTAGGGCCACCGGTTGAGGGCCCCGAGGACGCGCGAGCCGGAGCGCTTCACCGACCACGACTCGGGGGTCGAGTAGTAATCGGCGAGGAGCCCCTGCACGCACGTCTCCGCCGCCTCCCGCCCCGCCTCGGCGCCGCTCATCCCGTCGGCCACCACCGCCGCCGCCCCCTTGGTGAGGAGCAGCTCCCCGGCGGGGATGCGGATACCGCAGGCGTCCTCGTTCTCCCCCTTCACCCCGGCGTCGCTGTGCTGCCCGACGCGCAGCTCCGAGCCGGTCGCCTCCCCGGACTCGGTGTGGCTCACGACGCGCATGGCCGGAGGGTATCGGGGCGAGGAGCGGGGGTCATGGCACCCGAGCTTGCCATTGTCGACTCGTCGCCGGGGGCGAAACCACAAGGGTCACGAAGAGGACGAAGGGGGGTCCGCGAGGGTGGCGTCCACCGCTGGGGGGCCGGACGCGGCTACCCCCTTCGTGGCCTGGCCCCCACGGACCTTCTACCCCACCTCGATCATCTGCACCGTCCCGTCGGGGAGGACCTCCGCGGTGTGGCCCTCGGGCTCTTCGAGGAAGAGGAGGACCGCGGCGAGGGCCACCGTCGAGGCGCCGGTGATGGTGAGGAAGAAGAGGCGCGGGGTGACGAAGGAGAGGACGGTGAGGAAGCCGACCGCGCCGACGTTGCCGTAGGCGCCCGCCATCCCCGCCACCTGGCCGGTGAGGCGCCGCTTCACCAACGGCACGATGGCGAAGACCGCCCCCTCGCCCGCCTGGACGAAGGCGGAGCAACCCATGGTGGCGGCGACCGCCAGCGGCAGGGGCCAGGAGCCGTCGATACGGCTCATCACCGCGTACCCCACCGCCAGCCCCGCGAGGAGCACCGTGAGGGAGCGGCGGCGGCCGAGGCGGTCGCTCACCAAGCCGCCCACGGGGCGCGACACCAGGTTCATGAAGGCGAAGCCCGAGGCAAGCATCCCCGCCTCCACCTGGGAGAGGTGGAAGGTGTCCTGGAAGAAGAGCGGCAGCATCGAGACCACCGCCAGCTCGGAGCCGAAGGTCACCAGGTAGGCGAGGTCGAGGACCGCCACCTGGCGGAAGGGGTGGCGCTCGATCTCCGGCACCGGCTTGCGGAGGATGTGGCCGTTGATCTGGAAGATGCGGGCGCTCTGGAAGAGATAGAGGGCGGTGAGGCCGAGGTAGATGGCGTCGGTCACCAGGGTGGAGAGCATCCCCAGGTTCGCCGGCCCGGGCTTCCAGGCGAGCACCGCGAGCGCCCCGTACATGGGGAAGTTCATCACCAGGTAGAGGAGGAGGTCGCCGGGGATGGTCACCTCCATGGCGCCGGCGCGCTTGGGTTTGAAGTAGCTGGAGCCCTTGGGGGTGTCGCTGACGGTGAAGAGGTAAACGACGCTATAGCCCAAGGCGATCACACCGGTGAGGCCGATGGCGTAGCGCATGGAGCCCAGGAGCGGCGCGTGGTTGAACCAGACGAAGAAGCTGATGAAGAAGGCGACCCAGGTGAGGTGCAGGATGCGGCTCTTACCGGCGAACGAGAGCAGCGTCAGCTTCGGGTGGGCCATGGGGATCTCCTCCGCGCGGCGTGGCTGCCGCGTGGCCGTGGGTTTGCAAGGGCTGTGCCAGGGGGGACGAGCTTCGAGGTGCGGGATCCCCATGGCCGCTCGGGACAGGCCTTCGCGGCTGTGCGTGCGACATGGCCTGCCGGGACGACGAGGAAGATCCCGCCGGCGACACCGCGGAGACCTCCCTTGCCCTCTCCCCACCTCCAGGGGCCGCACCGCCCCGCCCCGGGACACCGCGGCCATGGGAAGTGTCGGCGCGCCACGCGCAGCGCGGCACGCCGAAATCGGGAGAGGCGCGCCTCCACGGCCAAAAAACAGACCTGTAAGTACATGTAAAGACTGCATCGACTAGCCGAATCTGCCTCCTTCGCGGGCGGCCATTGGCCCCAGCGCGCCTCTCCAACCCGACGGGCTGGATGCTCGCCCGGGTCCACCTGGCCGACGGCCAGCTCCCCGCCACCGTGTTCGCGCCCATCCACTGGAGCGACCGGTTCGCCACGGCGGCGCGGGTCAACGCCCTCATCCCGCCGGTCACCGATCCCCTCTCCGGCGAGCCCGAGCTCAAGCGGACCCCGGTCGCCGTGGCCCCGTTCCGGCCCGTGTGGCACGGCTTCGCCCTCAGCCGCACGCCCCCGGGGGCCGACCGGCGCCGACTACTGCGTGCGCATCCGCGGCCGCCACTTCTGGCGCTACGAGCTCGCCGGCGAGGAAGAGAGGTCCGACTGGGCCGCCTGGTGCCGCGAACACCTCCCCGGTGGAGGCGAGTGGCTGGAGTACCAGGACCGCGGCGCCGGGCGCTACCGTGCCGCATGCCTCCTCGACGGCCGCCTCCGGGCGTGTCTCTTCGTCGGCCCCACCCACGACCTGCCGACCCGCACCTGGCTCGCCCGGCTCTTCGCCGAGGCCGCCCTCGACGGGGCCGCCCGGGCGCGCCTCCTCGCCGCGCGCCCGCCCACCGGCCGGACGGACGCCGGCCC
>JAJRSX010000035.1 GCA_024278555.1 bacterium
AACCCCCCTCCCCCCAGCCCCCTCCCGGAGGGAGGGGGAGGGTGGGTTCCCCCACCGTCGCGACGATCGCGGGTACAACCCGCTCCTACTCCTCGCCTGCCGCGACCGTGGCCAGCGCCTCTTCCACCACCAGGGAGGCGGGGACCTCCTCGGGTGGGGGAGGCGGCAGGCGGCGTGGGGCGAGGCCGAAGGGGGTGGGGCGGCGGCGGCGGGGATGCCAGCGCCACTGGGGCTCGGTTGTCGTGGTCTCGGTTTCCGGTTGCGCTTCGGCGCGGGCGCGCGCCCGTCCCGGTGCCACCGGGATCAGGGTGAGGAGGGCGGGCAGCAGGAGGAGGTCGCCGAAGAGGCAGAAGACCATGGTGGTGGCGGTGAGGATGCCGAGCATCCGGACCGGCACGAAGGAGGAGACGGCGAGGACCGAGAAGCCCGCCACCAGGGTGATCGTGGTGTAGAGGACCGGCCTGCCGGTCTCCACCAGGGTGGTGGCCATGGCCTGCTCCTGGGCGGCGCGGCGGGCGCGCACCGGGGCGGTCGGGTCGAAACGGGGGGTGAGCTCCTGGCGGTAGCGCAGGACCAGGTGGAGGGTGTCGTCCACCGCGATCCCCAGGGAGATGGCGGCGATGATCGCGGTGCCGGTGGAGAGGGGGATCCCCCACCACCCCATGAGGCCGAAGACCATGGCGATCGGCAGGAGGTTGGGGACGAGGATGAGGAGGGTGACCCGCAGGGAGCGAAAGAGGGCGACCATCAAGAGGGCGATGACCAGCGCGGTGAGCCCCAGGGAGCGCGCCTGGGAGCGGACGATGCCCATGGAGCTCGCCGCCAGGTAGTAGGCGGAGCCGGTCTGGCGGGCGTCGACCCCGGCCGGCTGGTGGCGCTCGCAGTACTGCTCGATGCGCTCGGCCAGGGCCACCTGGGCGCGTGAGCTGGTGAGGTGCGAGCGGTAGGTGAGGCGGGCGGTGGAGGCGTCGTAGTTGAGATAGGGGCGCAGGACCGCCTCGGCGTCGTCGCCGAGGGAGAAGAGGAGGAGGAGCTGGCCGATCTCGGTGGCGCTCTCCGGGACCCGTTCGAAGGCGGCGTCGTCGTCGTGCAGCGCCCGGTTCATCACCGCCACGAAGTCGGCCACCGAGGTCGAGGTGTCGACCCCCGGGTCGCGGGTGAGGAAGGTCTGGAGGTCTGCGAGAAAGTGGAGGGCGTCGGGCTCGCGGAAGCGGCCCGGTCGGCTCCCCTCGAAGACCACGGTGAAGCTGGTGGCGCCGGCGAGGTGGCGGTTGAAGAGCTCCGCCGCCTGGCGGATGGGGGCGGAGTCGGGGAGGTAGGCGAGGTAGTCGGTGTCCGCCACCAGCCGGGCGATGCCGCCGGCGGAGAGGGCGAGGATGAGGAATGCCATTCCGATCACCGCGAGGCGCTCGCGCCGGGAGAAGGCGCCGATGCGCCGCAGCCACCGGTCCACCGGCCACGGTCTTCGCTGCTTGCGCCACCGTTCCCACCGCTCCACCGGCAGGAGGGCGAGGCAGATCGGTACCAGGGAGAGGGCGAGGACCATGCAGAAGACGACCCCGACCATGGAGAAGGCGCCGAACTCCTGCAGCGTCCGGATCGGGCTGGCGGCGATGGAGCCGAAGCCGGCGGCGGTGGTGAGGGCCGACAGGGCGACCGGCCAGGCGACCCGTGCCACCGCGCGGCGCACCGCCCGCGGCCGATCGTGGCCGGCGCGCAGCTCCCCCCAGTAGGTGGCGAGCACGTGGACGCCGTAGGCGACGCCCACCGCGATGAGCACCGGCGGCAGGGCCGTGGTGATCATCGACAGGGGGGTGTGGACCAGGCGCATCAGCCCCAGGGTCCACACGGTCGCGGCGGCCACCGTGAGGGTGGGGAGGAGGACCGCGCGCGGCCGGCGGAAGAGGAGCCACAGGCAGGCGCCGATCACCGCCAGGGTGAGGGGGACGAGGCGGCCGAGGTCGGTGCTCATGTGGCGGCGAAAGACGTGGCCCACCATGGGCGCGCCGGCGATCACCACCTCCTCGGGGCCGCGCGCCGCCTCGACGATCGACGCCAGGGCGGTGAGGGTCGCGTCGCGGATCGCCAGCCCCGCGGGCGACGGATCGAGCTCGACCACGATCGCGGTGTAGCGGCCGTCGTCGGAGATCAGGTTGCGGCGCAGGAGGCGGCTTGTCAGCGCCTCGTCCCGCACCGCCGCGAGCGCCTCCGGGTCGGTGGGCACGGTCTCCATGAGCGGCCGCACCTCCAGGCCGTCGATGCTCCCGTGGATCGTCCCCACGTGGGTGAGGCTGGTGACCTGGGCGACGCCGGGGAGGGAGGTAAGCTCGGTGGTGAGGCGGCGGAGCTTCTCCAGGACCGGCGGCTGGAAGCAGTCGCCCTCGGTCGGATGTAGGGCGATGAAGCAGGTGTGGTCGCCGCCGAAGAGGCGCTCCATCCGGTGCTGGTACGCCTGCTGGATCTCGGTCTGGGCGAGGATCCTCCGGGTCGAGCCGTCGAACCCCACGTGCAGCGCCAGCCCCGCCATCACCGCGGTGAAGGCGACGAGCAGGAGGAGCGCCGGCCACGGCCGGGTGAGGATGGCGAGGAGGTGAGAGAGTGGGCGCATACGACCGTGGCGGGAGTCGCTGCGCTTATCGGTGGAGAAGGGGGGTGGATCAAGTAGAAGGCGACTATAAAGGTATAGAGCGCGGGGGCTTTCGGCTCTCAGCCCTCAGCGATCAGCCGGTTACCACCTGGTGGTCCGACGACCATCGCTACCTATCCGGAGAATCGCACCGCGGTGTCGCTTACGACCTCGGAGCGGATCAGCGGAAATAGCAATGCAGGCCAAGTACGGCGTCGCTCCACGCCTCGGCCGGGAGGTGGAGGGCTCCCGGAAGGGATTTTCACCACAGAGAAACGGAGGGCACAGAGAACTCCATCAGAAAACAACACGATTTTGCGCCGTCCTCGTGCACGGCAACCCCGTGG
>JAJRSX010000036.1 GCA_024278555.1 bacterium
GGGGGGGGGGAGCGGGGGAGGGGGCGGGGGGGGAGACGGCGTCGCAGCCTCAGTAGGGTGCGCCAAGCGAAGCGCGGCGCACCGAGCCGGACGCGGGCCTGGAGGGCGGGGGTCACCACAGAGACCCGCAGGGCAGAGGAGGGGGGCACGGGGGGGCGCCGGTTGTGACACGACTCCCGGAGACGCGAAGATGGATCCTCCCCACCTCCATCACCTCCATCCCCGTGCCTTCCGATGGCCCCACCGATCCGCCTCCTCATCGTCGACGACGAGCCGCTCTTTCTCGAAACCCTGGAGCGGATTTTTTCGCGCGAGGGGATGGAGGTGGCCACCGCCACCCGCGGCGAGACCGGCCTCGACCTTTTGGAGGAGCGCCCCTTCGACGTGGTCCTCTCGGACATCGTCATGCCGGGGATGGATGGTCTCACCTTTCTGGCGCGGGTACGGGAGCGCGACGAGCCCCCCGAGGTGGTGATGGTCACCGCCCACGCCACCGTGGAGACCGCCCTGGAGGCGATGAAGCAGGGCGCCTACGACTACCTGCAAAAACCCGCGGAGGTGGTGGAGGTGGAGGCGGTGGTGCGCAAGGCGTGTGAGCACCGCGCCCTGGCCCGGGACAACGAGCGGCTCCGGCGCCTCCTGCGCCGCCGCGAGCCGCACCAGGAGATCGTCGGCGACTCACCGGCGATGGCCGAGGTGCGCCGCCTCATCGAACGGGTGGCACCCACCGACTCCACCGTCCTCATCCTCGGGGAGAGCGGCACCGGCAAGGAGCTCATCGCCCACGACATCCACCGCCTCAGTGGCCGTGGTGCGGCGCCCATGCTGACGGTGAACTGCGGCGCCCTGCAGGCGACCCTGCTCTCCAACGAGCTCTTCGGCCACGCCAAGGGCGCCTTCACCGGCGCCGACGCGGCGGCCCCCGGCCTCTTCGAGGAGGCGGACGGCTCGACCCTCTTCATCGACGAGGTGGGGGAGATGGAGCTGGAGGTGCAGAAGGCCTTCCTCCGCACCCTGGAGAGCGGCGAGGTGAAGCGCCTCGGCGAGGCGCGCTCGCGGCAGCTCGACGTGCGGGTGGTCGCCGCCACCAACCGCGATCTCGCCAGTGATGTGGAGAGCGGCCACTTCCGCGGCGACCTCTACTATCGCCTCAACGTCTTCACCATCGAGGTGCCGCCCCTGCGCGACCGGCGTGAGGACATCCCGGAGCTGGTGGCGAGCTACCTCGCCCAACGGGCGGCCGGGACCGAGGTGGAGGAGGGGGCGATGGCGGCCCTGCGGGCGCACCACTGGCCGGGCAACGTGCGCGAGCTCTTCAACGCCCTGGAGCGCGGCCTGATCATGGCGAGCGGCGGGGTCATCCGCCTCGCCGACCTGCCCCCCCTGGGCGGCGGTCCCGCCCTGCCGCCGCGATCCGTTGCCGCCCCCACACCGGCGGCGCCCCAGGCGCCGGAGAGCCCCTCCTCGTTCGTCCCCCTCGCCGATCTCGAACGGCGCCACCTGGAGGAGGCCCTGGCCCTGGCCGACGGCAACAAGACCAAGGCGGCCAAGCTCCTCGGGGTGAGCCTGCGGTCGCTCTATACCAAGCTCAATCGCCACAACATCGCCGGCTGACGGGTGGGGGCATCTCCCTTGCTTCGATGGCGTGATGCGGGGGACGCGGGTATCGGGGGTGGGCCGCGGCGTTCGGGTATCGGGTAGGAGGGGGTTGAACCCCCAATCCGCACCGTTGGTGGGGCAGCCTCTACGGGCCTGGTTCGCGGGCGCAACCGCTCCTACCCACCACCTTTCAGGTGGCTCACGATCCTGGTCTTATCACCGACGACACCGGTGACATCGACCGGAAAATGTTGAAGCGACAATTATGGATCCAATGGTCTCCCTCGTCGTCTTGGTCGACAACCGGTGGCGCGATTCGGTCGACCGGGGTGGGGGAGGGGAGCGGCGCCGATCGGGCGGCTTGCGGGCAAGTGGTTGGTATCTCTGGCTTCGTCCCCGATGCGCCGGGTTGGCACACCGGTTGCTTTAGGGAGCGCAGAGGGTGCAACCACGAGAGACCGCCATGAAGCCCACCGCTAACACCGCCGCTGCCTTGCCGTGTCCCGGTTCCAGTGGGACCGCGTCGACACTGGCGGACCTGCTCTCCACCTTCGAGAGCGAGGCGCCGTCGCCGGCGGACGTGGCGTGGGTAAGCGAGCTCCGTGCCCGCCTCGCCCGCGACCCGAACGATGAAGAGGCGGTCGCGGCGCTGGCCGGCCCGCGGTTTCTCGCTCTGTGCGACAGCCTCCACATCTCCCCTGAGGCGGGACGGGAGCGGCTCTTTGCCTCTCTCCCCGCCGACCCCTCCCCCTCCCCTCCTGGCGAGGACGACCCGTCCTCCCCTCCTCCTGCGGCCGTCCCCCGGGGGGGGTCGGGGTTCCAGCGCGGTGGTCGCCTCGTGGTCGCCGTGGTCGCGGTGGCGGTGATCGGCGCCGCCCTCTATCTCTTGCCGGTGCGCGAGTGGCTCCTCGCCTTTTTGTCGTGGAGCCGTGGCGTCGGCGTCTGGGGGCCTCTCTCCCTCGCCGCGGTCTACGTGGTGGCGTGTGTCCTGCTGCTCCCCGGCTCCATCCTCACCCTCGGCGCCGGCTTCGCCTTCGGGCTGCTCCCGGGGATCGCGGCGGTGATGGCCGGCTCGGTGGCCGGCGCCGCCGCCGCCTTCCTCCTTGGCCGCACCGTGGCGCGCGGCTGGGTGGGGCCGCGGATCGCCGCCCACCCGCGCTTCGCCGCCATCGACAAGGCGGTGGCAAACCACGGCTTCAAGATCGTCCTGCTCCTGCGTCTCTCCCCGATCTTTCCCTTCAACCTCCTCAACTACGCCCTTGGGGTGACCCGCGTCTCCCTGCGGGACTACGTCCTGGCATCGTGGATCGGCATGGCGCCGGCGACGGTGATGTACGTCTACCTCGGCACCGCCGCCGGTTCCCTGGCGGAGATCGCCGCGGGTGGCGGTGGCGGCGGCGGGGCCAAGCTCGCCATGCTCCTCGTGGGGCTGGCCGCGACCGTGGCGGTGACCGTGGTGATCACCCGGATTGCCAGGCGTGCCTTGGCGGAGGCGGTCGAGGAGCAGGGGGTGGGGGATGAGGGATGAGGGATGGGGGGAAGGACAGCCCTTCGGGCTGAATGGGATGTCGGTGGAAACCACCACGAAACGATCTTCTGGCCGCGCAGCGGCCAACCCCACGGGTAGGAGGGGGTTGCACCCCCGATCGACGCGACGGTCCCATGAGCACGCCAAACAACCGTCCGGCCGCGCCAGCGGCCAACCGTCCCCCCACCCCTCACCCCCCACCCCTCACCCCCGCGAGCGAAGCGAGCCATGATCCCCCCGACCATTGTCACCCCTGAGCCGCCCATCATCGACGCCCATGACCAGGAGCTGGTGGCCAACGTCCACCCGCCGGAGTGGGACAACCCGAGCCCGGCACCGCGCTACAACCTGGTGGTGGTGGGGGGCGGTACCGCCGGCCTGGTGGCGGCGGCGGGCGCCGCCGGTCTCGGGGCGCGGGTCGCCCTGATCGAGCGTGGTCGCATGGGCGGTGACTGTCTCAACTACGGCTGCGTCCCCTCCAAGGGGATCATCCGCGCCGCCCGTGCCGCCGCCGATGTGCGCGACGCCGCCACCTTCGGGGTCGAGATCGACGGCCAGGTGCGGGTCGACTTCGCCGCCGCCATGGAGCGGATGCGTCGCCTGCGCGCCGGGATCAGCCACCACGACTCGGCGCGTCGCTTTCGCGAGCTCGGCATCGACGTCTTCCTCGGCCAGGCGCGCTTCACCGGCGCCGACACGGTCGAGGTAGGCGGCTCCACCCTGCGCTTTGCCAAGGGGTGCATCGCCGCCGGCGCCCGCGCCGTGGCCCTGCCGATCCCGGGGCTCGCCGAGGTCGGCTTCCTCACCAACGAGTCGGTCTTCTCCCTCACCGAGCTGCCGCCGCGGCTGGCGGTGATCGGCGGCGGGCCGATCGGCTGTGAGCTCGCCCAGTCCTTCGCCCGCTTCGGCGCTCGCGTCACCCTCCTGGAGGTGGGCGAGCGGATCCTGCCGCGTGGGGAGGCGGACGCCGGGGCACTGCTCCACGAGTCGATGACCAACGACGGGGTGCGGATCCTCACCGGGGTGCGGATCGACGCGGTGGCCGCCGTCGACGGTGCCAAGGAGGTCCGGATCGCCGTCGACGGTACGGCTGAGACGGTGGCGGTGGACGACATCCTCGTCGGCGTCGGCCGGGCCCCGAACGTCGAGGGGCTCGACCTGGAGGCGGCCGGGGTGGAGTACGACACCCGCCGCGGGGTCCACGTCGACGACCACCTGCGCACCACCAACCGCCGCATCTTCGCCGCCGGTGACATCTGCTCCGCGTTCAAGTTCACCCACACCGCCGACGCCCAGGCGCGCATCGTCCTCCAGAACGCCCTGTTCAAGGGGCGGGCGAAGAACAGCGCCCTGGTGGTGCCGTGGTCGATCTACACCGACCCGGAGATCGCCCACGTGGGGCTCGACGAGGCCGAGGCGCAGGCGCGCGGCCACAAGACCACCACCTTCACCCAGCCCCTGGAGGAGGTGGATCGCGCCATCCTTGATGGGGAGGCGAGGGGCTACGCGCGCATCGTGGTGGAGCAGGGGACGGACCGTATCCTCGGCGCCACCGTGGTGGCGCGCCACGCCGGCGAGATGATCAGCGAGGTGACCGCCTTGATGGTCGCTGGCAAGGGGCTCGCCACCCTGGCCAAGGTGATCCACCCGTACCCAACCCAGGCCGAGGCCCTCAAGCGCCTCGGCGACGCCTACAGCCGCACCCGCCTCACCCCCCGCGTCGCCCGCTGGATGGCGCGTTGGCTGGCGTGGACGCGGTAGAACTAGGAGAAGGTGCGATGTCGTTTTTCAACGCAAAGACGCAAAGGCACGAAGGCGCAAAGGGGTGGAGCGCCCACACGGTGGAGTCCCCGGTGGCATGGAGGGGGTTCCGGCGTGGTCTGGAAGGCGGTTCACCACGGGGGGGGTGGGGGCAGATGGGTCCGGCTGCCTTCCTCCACTTCATCGCAAACGAGCCACCTTCGCGGAGACGACGGACGTCGCCGATGGTCGAGACGTCCGCAAGCCCCTTCGCGCCTTCGTGCCCTTGCGCCTTTGCGTTGAAGACGGCCAGCCACCTTGCCCCAGCCGAGCCACATCGACGCCGTGCGCTCGGCGCCCATTTGCGTGCATTCGCGGCCCTGCTCTTCTTGCTCTTCGCCTCCGTCGCCGAGGCGGCGTCGACCTGTGACCGGCCGCTCTTGGAGCCGGCGGCGGGCTCCGGGATCCACGCGCCGTGGGACGGGCTGGTGCGCTCCTTCGTCCACGACGGGGTGGTGGACTACGGCTGTTTGCAGGCGCACGAGGGCCAGCTCGACCGCTATCTGGCGCTGCTGGCCGCGATCAAACCCGAGCGGCTGTCGCGCGACGCGCAGCTCGCGGTATGGATCAACGGCTACAACGCCTTCACCGCGAAGCTGATCCTCCGCCGCTACCCGCGGATCCGCTCGATCAAGGAGATCCCCCGGCGGTGGAAGCTGCGCGACTGGACCGTGGGGGGCAGGCGGTACTCCCTGGACGAGATCGAGAACAAGGTCCTGCGGGCCAAGTTTCACGAGCCGCGCATCCACTTCGCGATCAACTGCGCCTCCAAGTCGTGTCCCGACCTCGCGAGCGCGGCGTACGTCGCCCCCCGTCTCGACGCCCAGCTCGACGAGGCCGCCCGCCGCTTCCTGCGCCACCCGGGCAAGGGGTGCCGCCTGGCGCACGAGAGGGGTCTCTTCGGTGCGCGAGAGAAGCTGTATCTTTCGCCGATCTTCAAGTGGTTCCGTCCCGACTTCGAGGGCAACCAGACCCTCATGGCCTTCCTCGGACCCTACCTGCCGGAGGCGGTACGCACCGAGGTGGCGGCCCTGGGCTCGGACGTGGCCATCGACTACCTCAAGTACGACTGGAGCCTGAATGGAGGGTGAGGCAGCACCTATGCGCATCGCGGTGGTCATCCCGACCCTCAACGAGGAGGGGCGGCTTCCGGCCTGCCTCGCCGCCCTCGCCCGCCAGCCCGGACCGATCGAGGTGGTGGTCGCCGACGGCGGCTCCACCGACCGGACCCGCGAGGTCGCGGCGCGTTTCCCGGGCGTGCGGGTGGTGGTGTCGGAGGCGGGGCGCGGCCGGCAGATGAACGCCGGCGCCCGCGCCACCACCGGTGCCTACCTCTGGTTCCTCCACGCCGACTGCCTGGCGGCCGCCGGGGCGGCCTCGATGGTCCGCCGCTGCCTCGCCGACGAGGCGACCACCCTCGGTGCCTTCCGCTTCGCCCTGGATAGCCGCCGGTGGCGCTACCGGATCGTCGAGGCGGGGGTCCGCCTGCGCTGCCGACTCTTTTCTCTGCCGTACGGTGATCAGGGGCTCTTCCTCCGCCGCGCCGCCTTCGAGGCCCTCGGCGGCTATCGCGAGGAGCCCCTCTTTGAGGACCTCCACCTGGTGCGCGCGGCGCGCGCCGCCGGCCGGGTCGTCTGTTTGCCGCACCCGCTACCCACCTCGGTGCGCCGCTGCCGCCGCGACGGCGTGGTGCGGACCACCGTGCGCAACCAGCTCCTCCTGCTCGGTGAGCGGCTCGGCGTGGCCCCGGCGGTGCTCGTGCGTCTACGTGAGCCCGGTATGCCCGCGGCAGAGATGTCGCCGGCGGTACACGGTGGCTACGGTGGCGACCTAGATGGTCAATCCACCACAGAGATGGGATATGGAAGGGCACAGAGGACTGCATCGGAAGGACTCTCTCTCCCTAGCAGTGGCTCAGATTGATGACGGCGCCGTAGTGGTTGGAGATTCGCATACCTGTATTTGGAGACCCCATCTTTTTGTTTTTCCACCGAAGACAACTTGTCATTGCTGGTTCGACAACCTTCAGGAGTCGTTGATGAAGCTTGATGCCACCACCCCCCTCCACGCCCCCACCCTGCACGTGGAGCAGCGCGGCGATGCCTTTGTGGTCATCGACCCGGCAGGACCGAACTGGGCCGCCACCGACCGGCGCGGCGCGGAGCTCCTCACCTCCCTGAACGGCGGCACGCCGTTCGGGGCGTTGGTGGATCGGTACCGGACCGCCCACGACGTGGATCCGGTGAAGGCGTACCACCACGTCGCCACCCTGGTGGGCGACGGTCTCCGTCACGGCCTGCTGGCCACCGAGTCGGTGGCGGCGGAGATGTACGCCGGTCGCGCCGCCCACCTCGTCGATGCACCCCTGGAGGAGGTGTGGCTGCACACGAACAACTCCTGCAACCTCGCCTGTAGCCATTGCCTCGTCTCCTCCGGCCCGGATGGCGATTTCGGCCTGCCCACGGTCCAGTGGCTGTCGGTGATCGCCCAGGCGCGGGTCCTGGGGGCGCACCGCTTCTACCTCACCGGCGGCGAGCCCCTCATCCGCCCGGACGCGGTGGAGCTGGCGCAAGCGATCCTCGGCGACCCGGAGGCGGAGCTCGCCATCCTCACCAACGGCATCCCCCTGGTCGGCAAGCGCCTCGCCGCCCTCGCCTCCCTCGACACCGCCCGCCTCCGACTCCAGGTCTCCGTCGACGGCGCCACCGCCGCCACCAACGACATGGTGCGCGGCAAGGGCGCCTTCGACGCGGCGGTGGCGGGGATCCGCAACGCGGTCGAGGCGGGGCTCGCGGTGACCCTCACCACCGTGGTGACCGCCGGTAACGCGGACGAGGTGGCGGCGGTTACCCGCCTCGCCGGTGAGCTTGGCGTGCGCCACCACCACCTCTTGTGGATGCACCGCCGCGGCCGCGCCCTGGTGGACGCCGCGCCGCCGGTGGCCAGGGTGATCGAGGTCGCCCGCGAGGCGGTGGCCGCGGGCCGTGAGAAGGGGGTGACGGTGGACAACCTGGAGGCGGTGAAGCAGCGCCTCAACTATCCGGCCGGTGTCCGGCGCGACCTCTCCAACGCCTGCGTCACCTCCCTGTGCGTCGCCTGGGACGGCCGCTGCTTCCCCTCCGCCTCTACCGCCGGCGAGGAGGCCCTCTGCCTCGGCTCGATCGCCGACACCCCGCTCGCCGAGCTGTGGCGCGACAGCGCGGTGGCCAAGCGGTTCCGCGGGGCCACGGTGGAGGACAAGCCCCAGTGTGTCGGCTGCCCCTTCAAGTACCTGTGCGGCGGCGGCGACGTGGAGCACAGCTACTTCTGGGGCGGCGACCTGCTCGCCGACGACCCGTACTGCGAGCTCCACCAGGCCCTCATCCGCGACGCCCTCTTCGACCGCGCGGCCGAGCGCAAGGTGCTGCACACCAACGGCCGCTCCGGCTTTGACGCGCCCCTGCTCTACACCGCCATGGGCGAGGGCTCCATCCACTGCGCCACCGCCGAGGCGATCCCGGAGGTCGCCGTCTCCCACTCGGAGTGCGTCGTCTCCTTTGACCTCGACGCGCCGCGGGAGAGGGTGCGCGAGTTCTACGGCGAGGCAGCCGAGGCGCCCCAGGAGGATCTCTGCTGCCCGGTCCGGCCGGATCCCGCCGACATCGACCACATCCCGCGGGAGGTAATCGACCGCTTCTACGGCTGCGGCTCACCCATCGGCGCCGCCGCGGTGCAGCCGGGGGAGACGACCCTGGATCTCGGCTCGGGCGCCGGCATCGACGTCTTCACCGCCGCCAAGAAGGTGGGGGCTGAGGGCAGGGCGATCGGCGTCGACATGACCGACTCGATGCTCGCGGTGGCGCGCGAGTACCAGCCGCAGGTGGCGGCCAACCTCGGCTTCGACGTGGTCGACTTCCGCAAGGGGTACCTGGAGGAGATCCCGGTGGAGGCGCGCTCCGTGGACCTGGTCACCTCCAACTGCGTGATCAACCTGTCGCCGGACAAGAAGCGGGTCCTGGCGGAGATCTGGCGGGTCTTGAAGGACCACGGCCGGATGGTGATCTCCGACATCGTCGCCGAGGAGGCGGTGCCGCCGGAGCAGCGCCGGGACCCGCGCCTCTGGGGCGAGTGCATCTCCGGCGCCCTCACCGAAGATGAGCTCCTCGCGTTTTTGGAGCGGGCCGGCTTCTACGGCATCGAGTGTCTGTCGCGCAGCTTCTGGAAGGAGGTGGATGGGTACCGCTTCTTTTCGGTGACCGTGCGCGCCTACAAGTACGAGAAGCGCGAGGGGTGCGTCTTCATCGGCCAGTGGGCCACCTACGTGGGGCCGTACAAGGGGGTCTCCGACGAGGAGGGCCACTTCTTCCCCCGCGGCACGGCGGTGGAGGTGTGCACCGACACCGCCGCCAAGCTTTGCCACCCCCCCTACGTCGGCCAGTTCGTCGTCACCGACCCCGACGGCGAGACCATCGGCACCCCATGCTGCGGGCCTGGGGGGAGCTGTTGCTGAACCAGTTGATAGACGGAGCCGCGAATGGACGCACATGGTCTGGCGTCGAACGGGCTGACAGCAGGGCGGCCTTTAACGCAAAGGCGCAAAGGCACAAAGACGCAAAGAAAAAAGGAGAGAGACGAGGGCTGGGGTGTCTCGGTGGTCGGATCGGAAACAACCATCCATCGCACCCCCGATCGTCCCTGCTGTTCCTTTGCGCCTTTGCGTTGAAATCGGTTTATCGCGCGGTCTCCCTCAACCACGTTTGATGCCGTGTGATTTGCGTCTATTTGCGGCTAAATCCTAAAGAACACCATTGCATCGCTATGACGGACGAGGCACTCCTCCTCTTTGTCCGATTCCCCGAACCGGGGCGGGCGAAGACGCGGCTGATCCCGGCGCTCGGTGCCGAGGGGGCGGCGGCTCTCTATCGGCGGATGGCCACCGAGGTGGCGGCGGAGGCGGGGCGGCTGGTGCGGACCGGGCTCGGCCATGTGGCGTTGGTGGAGCCTCCCGAGCGGGTGGCGGCGGCGGGGCGGTGGCTTGGGTCGCCGTGGCAGACCCGAGCGCAGGCGGCCGGTGACCTCGGCGCGCGCCTCGCCGCCGCCTTCGACGATGCCTTTGCGGCCGGTGCCGAGCGTGTCGTGGCGATCGGCACCGACTGTCTCGACCTCGACGCCGACCTCCTTGGCCTGGCCCTTGACCGCCTCGCCGACCACGACGCGGTCGTGGGGCCGGCCACGGATGGCGGCTACTACCTCCTCGGCCTGAGCCGACCGGTGGCCTCCTGCTTCGAACAGATCCCGTGGTCCACGTCCGAGACCCTAAGGGTGACCCGCGCCCGCCTCGCCGCCGCCGGCTGCACCGTGGCGGAGCTTCTAGAGCTTCGCGACCTCGACACCCCGGACGACCTCGCCGCCCTCGCCCCGCAGTGGGGCAGGCGGCTGGGGATTCAACGCAAAGGCGCAAAGAGGCAAAGGCGCAAAGAGGGTGGGCAGGGGCGAGGGGAGGTGTCATCGGCGGCTGGAACGGAGCCACCTGTCGGCCTGGAAGGCCTTTCACCCCTGTGGTGAAACGCCTTCCAGGCTAAGCCCCGCCTCTCTCTTCCCTCCGATGACACCTCCCCCCCCTTCTCGTTTCCCTTCGCGTCTTGGCGTCCTTGCGCCTTTGCGTTGAAAGCGGTCTGTCGCGTTGGCTCCTACGGCCACCTTCGACGCCGTGTGGTGCGCGCCCATTCGCGTTGATTTGCGGCGAATACCCACATCAATCCGCGGCCGCAGGCCGCCCCTCTTGGAGATCGAAATGACCATCGCCCTCGCCTGGGTCGCCATCCTGCCGATCGTCGCGGCCCTTGCCGCTATTACCTTCCACCTCCTGAGCCGGTAACTGGGGGAACACGGAGTATTCCCGAGGCGACAAAACCACGAGGGAGACGAAGGTCACAGAGGGAGCGTTCCGGAGAGGGCCTGTCTCTGGAGGATGAACGGCGCACCGCGGGGGCCGGGGGGAGGGGGGCTTTGTCCGGAGGGCGGCAGATGGGGCCAACGATGATGGTGGCTGCGGTTCCCCTTGCGGCGCCCCGCCGGTTGCAGGAACCTTCGCGGCTCCGCGCCATCCCCCTCGCCCCGATCTCCCGCCATGTCCGAACCGAACTACAAGGCCACCCTCAACCTCCCAAAGACCGCCTTCCCGATGAAGGGGAACCTGGCGCAGCGGGAGCCGGAGCGGCTGAAGCGGTGGGCGGAGATGGACCTCACCGGGCAGATCGACCGGGCGCGTGCCGGCGGCGACCCCTTCACCCTCCACGACGGCCCGCCGTACGCCAACGGCCACCTGCACATGGGCCACGCCCTCAACAAGGTGCTCAAGGACATCATCCTCAAGGTGCGGACGATGGAGGGGCGGCGGGCGGTCTACGTCCCCGGCTGGGACTGCCACGGCCTGCCCATCGAGCGGCAGGTGGACAAGAAGCTCGGCTCGCGCAAGCGGGAGATGGACGTCCTCGCCTTCCGCCAGGCGTGTCGCGACTACGCCACCCGTTTCGTGGCGATCCAGCGCGAGGAGTTCCGCCGCCTCGGGGTCCTCGGCCGGTGGGACCACCCCTACCTGACGATGGACCCCCACTACGAGGCGACCATCATCCGCGAGCTTGGCCGGATCATCCGCAACGGCCACCTCTACCACGGCCGCAAGCCGGTCCACTGGTGCGCCACCTGCGTCACCGCCCTGGCCGAGGCGGAGGTGGAGTACGCGGACCACACCTCGCCGTCGATCCACGTCGCCTTTCCGGTGGAGGGCGGGGTGCGGGCGCTCGACGCCGCCCTTCCGGGGCTGCCCCTGTCGCTGGTGATCTGGACCACCACCCCGTGGACGATCCCGGCGAACCGTGCGGTCTGCGTCCACCCGGAGATCGAGTACGTGGTGGTGCGCGCGGGCGATGCGGCCTTCGTGGTGGCCGAGGCCCTCCTCCCCGGGGTGGCCGAGGCGGCCGGGTTGGGCGACACCGAGCTCCTCACCCGCCTCCGCGGCCGCGACCTCACCGACCTCACCTACACCCACCCCCTCACCGGCCGGGTGAGCCCGGTGATCACCGGCGACCACGTCACCCTCGACGCCGGCACCGGCCTGGTCCACACCGCTCCCGGCCACGGCCAGGAGGACTACGAGGCGGGCCAGGCCCACGGCCTGGAGGTCTACGCGCCGGTGGACGACCGCGGCCGCTTCACCGCCGAGGTGGGGGCGCCGCTGGCCGGGGAGGCGGTCTTCGCGGCCAACCCGACGGTGATGGAGCTCCTCGACCAGGCCGGGGCGTTGCTGGCGCAAGGCGAGATCGCCCACAGCTACCCCCACTGCTGGCGGTGCAAGCGGCCGGTGATCTTTCGCGCCACCCCCCAGTGGTTTGTCTCCATGGAGGCGGGGGGGCTGCGGGAGCGGGCGCTCAGCGCGATCGATGCGGTGCAGTGGATCCCGGGGTGGGGGCGCAACCGGATCTACGCGATGGTGGAGAACCGTCCCGACTGGTGCATCTCCCGCCAGCGCCAGTGGGGGGTGCCGGTGGTCGCCTTCCACTGCCGGAGCTGCGGCGAGCCGTTTTCCAACGCGGATGCGGCCGAGCGGGTCGCTGACGCGGCAGAGCAAGAGGGGGCGGACTGCTGGTACCGCCACCCGATCACCGACTGGCTCGGTGATGGCGCGGCGTGCCCCGCCTGCGGCAGCGCCGACCTGGCGCCGGAGCCGGACATCCTCGACGTCTGGTTCGACTCCGGGGTGAGCCACGCGGCGGTCCTGCTGGCCACCGAGGGGCTCACCCACCCGGCCGACTTGTATTTGGAGGGGAGCGACCAGCACCGCGGCTGGTTCCACTCGTCGCTCTTGGCGGCCCTGGCGGCCGGGCGCGAGGCGCCGTACCGAGCGGTCCTCACCCACGGCTTCGTGGTCGACGGCGACGGGCGGAAGATGTCGAAGTCCGACGGCAACGTCATCGCCCCCGAGGAGATCATCAAGCACAACGGCGCCGACCTTCTCCGCCTCTGGGTCGCCTCCGAGGACTTCTCCGACGACCTGCGCCTCTCCCCGGGGATCATCCGACAGCTCGGCGACGGCTACCGGCGGATCCGCAACACCCTGCGCTTCCTCCTCGGCAACCTCGCCGACTTCAACCCGGCGACCGACGCGGTGGAGCCGGAGGCGATGGAGGAGCTCGACCGCTACGCCCTCCACCAGCTCGCGGAGGTGAGCGAGCGGGTCCGGCGGGCCTACGATGGCTACGAGCTCCACGCCGTCTATCACACGCTCCACGCCTACTGCATCAGTGATCTGTCAGGGTTTTACCTCGATGTCCTCAAGGATCGCCTGTATACGGAGGCGGCCGGTTCGCCGCTTCGCCGCTCCGCCCAGACGGCGGTGTGGGAGATCGCCGAGGGGCTCATCCGCCTGCTCGCCCCGGTCCTCTGCTTCACCGCCGATGAGGCGTGGGAGCACCTGCCGCCCGTGGCCGAGCGCGAGGCGAGCGTCCACCTCGCCCGCTTCGCCCACGGCGGCCGTCCCGACCCGGAGCTCGCGGCGCGCTGGGAGGGGCTGCGGGCGGTGCGCGGGCAGGTCCTCGTGGCCCTGGAGCGGGCGCGGGGGGCGAAGGCGATCGGCGGTGGGCTCGATGCGGCGATCACCCTCTACGCCGACGGCGACACCCTGGAGCTCCTGCGCGCCTACGACGGCAGCCTCGCCAACCTCTGCATCGTCTCCCAGGCGAAGGTGGCCGACCTCGCCGACGCGCCCGCCGGCCTGGAGGTCGAGGAGGGGGCGTGGCGCGTCGCGGTGGCGGTCACCCCGGCGGCGGGCACCAAGTGCGGCCGCTGCTGGCAGATCCTCCCCGACGTGGGGCGCCACGCCGGCCACCCGACCCTGTGCGGCCGGTGCGCGGCGGTGGTGGGTGACCATCCGGCGATGGAGGCGTGAGGTGATGGGTCGCTACGCGCCCCTGCTGGCCCTCTCGCCCCTGGTGGTCCTCCTCGACCAGTGGACCAAGTGGCTGGTGGTCCACCGGATGGTCCTCTACCAGTCGCACGAGGTCGTCCCCGGCTGGTTCGCCCTCACCTACATCCAGAACCGCGGCGCCGTCTTCGGCTTTCTCGCCAGCCAGAACCACTGGTGGCGGCTGCCCCTCTTTCTGGGGCTGGCGGCGGTGGCGGTCCTCCTCCTCGCCCTCTACTACGCCCGCTCGCGGCCGGAGCAGACCCTCCTGCGCAACGCCCTCGCCCTGGTCCTCGGCGGCGCGATCGGCAACGTGATCGATCGGATTCGCCTCGGCTACGTGGTCGATTTTCTCGACTGCTACGTCCACGGCCACCACTGGCCCGCCTTCAACCTCGCCGATGCGGCGATCACCGCCGGCATCGGCCTCATGCTCCTCGACGGCCTCCTCGAAGGCCGCCGGCGCGCACCCTGAGCCGGGTAGCGCCATATGGCGCACCTCTTGGGTGAAATGGCGCAGTGTGTGCCGGGGGTGGTGACGGCGGTCTCCCCGGTCGCCGCCCCCGTGGCCGCGGCAGGCCCTGTCTCGGCGGCGGGTTACCCTGCCGCGCGCCACCCTGTTCAGGTCAAACGAGTATATGGCATGAATATTGCTATAAAATATTTTCACATCCGCATGGGTCTATCGGTGCGGATCGGTTCGTGAGCCAGGGGGGCGTGCTGCGCCACAGTCGTCCCGAGGTTACATCCAGGGCGAGGTGCGAAAAAAATGGGAGGAGGTGTGCCACAGGAGTTTCACGACTCACACCACGGCCTCGGCTTTCTGGCCGCGGTCCTCGACAGCATCGACGACGCGATCGTCGTCATCGACCGGCAGTTCACCATCCGCTGGTCCAACCGCGCCTTCCGGCTGGAGACCGGGAGGGGCAGGGGGGAGGTGGTGGGGAGCCGGTGTCACGAGGTCTCCCACCACCTGGACAGACCGTGTGACGAGCATGGCTCCTCCGGTGCCGGGGGACACGCCGGCGACTGTCCCATCAAGGAGGTCTTCGCCACCGGTCTGTCGCAGGAGGTGATGCACACCCACTACGACGGCGACAACAAGCCGCGCTACGTGGAGATCAAGGCGTACCCGGTGCGGGGCGGCAGCGGTGAGGTCGACTACGCCATCGAGGTGATCAAGGACGTGACCCAGCGGGTCCACCTGGAGGAGGAGCTGCGCCACGCCCAGAAGATGGAGGCGGTGGGCCTCCTGGTGGGCGGCGTGGCCCACGATTTCAACAACATGCTCACGGCCATCACCGGCTACGGGGAGCTGCTGCAGATCGACGTGGAGGAGGGGAGCACGGTCCACCTGGCGGTGGAGGAGATCCTCTCGGCGGCCGAGCGGGCCACCCGTCTGACCCGCAGCCTCCTCGCCTTCAGCCACAAGGTGCGGACCGAGGTCGGGGTCGTCAATCTGAACGAGATCCTTCGCTCCATCGACAAGCTCCTGCGTCGCATCCTGGGGGAGGACGTGGTGTTCGACGTCTCTCTGCAGGAGGGGGAGATCCCCATCCTCGCGGATCGCTACCAGATCGAGCAGGTGGTGATGAACCTCGCCGCCAATGCGCGCGATGCCATGGCCGCCGGCGACCGCTTCGCGGTGGCCACCGAGGTGGCAATGTTCACACGGGAGGAGGCGTACGTGTGCGGCCTCACCGACAGCGGGAGCTACGGCATCCTCTCGGTGAGCGACACGGGCACGGGGATCGATGAGGAGACCCGCGCGCGCATCTTCGAGCCCTTTTTCACCACCAAACCACGGGACAAGGGGACCGGTCTCGGCCTCTCCATGGTCTCCCGGATCGTCGCCAACCACGGCGGTCAGGTCTCGGTGGAGAGCCGCCAGGGGCTCGGGACGACCTTTCGTATCATCCTGCCCCTGTGGCAGGGAGATCCGGTGGAGCTGTCCCGGCCGGAGGTCGACGAGGAGGCCCTGCCCGTGGGGGCGGGCGAGACCATCCTGGTGGGCGAGGACGATGTCGCCGTGCGCCGGCTGCTGGTACAGATCCTGGAGGCGTACGGGTACCAGGTGGTGGTCGCCCGCAACGGTGCGGATGTGCTGGCAAATTGCCGTGAGCGGGGGGACGGGATCGACCTCTACATCCTCGACGTGGTGATGCCGGGCAAGGGGGGGGAGGCGATCCTTCGCGACATTCGCCTGATGCAGCCGGCGGCGCGGGTGCTCTTCGTCAGCGGCTACCCCGAGGAGGTCCTCTTCCAACGCGGTTTCCCGACCGCCGAGAACGCCTTGCTGGTAAAGCCCGTTTCGCGTGCCGTCCTGCTGCGCAAGGTGCGGGAGATGCTCGGTGCCCGTGTCGGGTAGCGGTGCGGAAGGCCTGCCCGGTGAGGGCGCCGTGGGGGCGGCGGAGCGCCCGCCGGCCCGGCGTGGCGGCGGGGCGTTCATCTCTCTCCTGGCCCTGGCCGGCCTCCTGCTGGTGCCGTGGCTCTACCGCTGCTTCGCTCCGCCCCGCTATCGATCCACGGTGCGCCTGCGGGTCGAGCCCCTCGGCCCGGAGCCGCGGGAGGCGGTCGCGGGGGAGGGCGATTTTCTCACCCAGTGTCAGCTCCTCACCACCCGGCAGTTTCTTCAACGGGTCGTCGATCGCCTCGGCTACTACGGAGAGGCGGAGCTGGCCGAGGAGGACCCTGTCGCCGAGCTGGCGCGGCGGCTCTCGGTCCGGCCGGTGCCCCGCACCCGTGTCGTGTTGGTGGCCGCCGAGGGGCGCGACCGCCTCTTCTGCGTGCGCCTCCTCGAAGAGCTGGTGAGGGCCTTTCCCGAGGCCATCCGTCTGGCGGAGCAACGACGGGCGGCGGGGCTGGAGGCGCGACTGGCCAGGGAGATTCATCTCCTGGAGGCGGCGGGGAGGTCGCCGGGTGGGGCGAGGGAAGCGGCAGCCGGCGCCTCGCCGACGGCGGGGGCGGGCAGATCGTTGCGGGAGTCGGCGCCGGCCGCCGTTCGCACCCTCCTGGAGGCGCGCCGGCGGGCGCGGGCGGAGGCCCTCCTGCGGGAGGTGGTCCCGGCGACCGAGGTTACCCTTCTCGATGGGCCGTCACCCGCGCGCGCCGTTCGTGCCGGCGTGTCGTGGGCGGGGATGGCCGCGGTGGCGGGGGGTGTCGCGGTGGCGGCGGCGCTCGTCGTGTTCTTCGCCGGCCGCCGCGGCGGCGCGGCCGGCGGCGGGGTCGGGCTGGAGGTCGCCGCCCTCGCCCGTGCCGTCGAGGGGCTGGCCCGGTCGACGCGCGCGCCGCCCCCGCCGGTGCGCGAGGGGGTCGCCCTGCCGGCCGTCCTCACCGGCGATGAGATCGCCTCCCTCCTGGCGGCCACCGCCGGCCCCCTGGACCGCACCCTCTTCGAGCGCGCCCTGATGGGGGTGCCGACCCTCCTGGTCAACAGCGCCGGGCCGCTCGATGTGGCCATCGGTGGACTGCTCAGCGGGTTGACGCCGGAGGAGGTGGTGGGGTTGCGCTGGTCCCAGGTCCACCTGGAGGAGGGGGTGGTCCACGTGGCCGGCTCACCGCCGCGCCTCGTCGACCTCAGCCCACCGGTCCTGCTCCTCTTCCGTCAGGCGCAGAAGGAGGGGCGCGACGGGGGCGAGTTGGTGGTGACCCAGGGCGGCGGCAGGGGGATCGGTGTCGCGGAGCTCGACGCCCTGCTGCTGTGCACCGCCCACGACGCGGGGCTCGACCGCCCCGAGCGGGTCACCGCCGGGGCGATCCGCCACACCTTCCTCGCCCACCTCGTGCGCCAGGGGTTGCGCCTCGCCGACCTGCCGCGTGTCGCCGGGCTCCTGGCCCCGGCGGTCCTCGCTTCGTATGGTCGCATGGCGCCGCCCGGCCCCGGTCTGGCGTTGGAGAGGGTCGACTTGACCCCACCGGGCTTTCAGCCCGTGAAGCCGCACGCCGGCGGACCGCCCTCCGGGGAGTGGACCGTGGGTGCGAGGTGGGAGGGGTAGATGGAGATCATCGACGTCATCCTGGAGACCGTCACGCTCTTGCTCCTCGGCGTGATCGTCATGATCTCCTTTCGCGCCGGCCGCGATCCCGCGGTGAAGGAGGTGCCGGGCTACCGATGGCTGGTGGCCGGATTCGTCGTCCTCCTGATCGGCGCCCTGTTCGATCTCTCGGATAACTTCACCGGCCTCAACCGTCTCGTCATCTTCGGGAAGACGCCGGCGGAGGCCTTCATCGAGAAGTTTTGCGGCAATGTCACGGGCTACCTCTGCCTCGCATGGGGGCTCTTGAAGGCGCAGGGGATCGTGGAGCGGCTGCGGCGCGCCCAGATCCGGTTGGAGCGAGAGCGGTCGTCTCTCTTGGCGGAGAGTCGGGCGCGCAGCGCCGTGGAGGAATCCCTGCGTGCCAGCGAGGCGCGTTACCGGGCGATCACTGATACGACGCGGGATTCGATCCTCATCCTCGACCACAAGGGCAGGATCGCCTACGCCAACCCCGCCACCGCCCGGAACTTCGGCTGGCCCGTCGAGGAGCTCCTCGGTCGCGACCTCCATCGGATGCTGGCACCGCGTCGGTACCGTGCCGACTTTCAAGACGCTTTTGTTCGTTTTCAGGCTGCCGGCGTGGGAGACGTCGTGGGGCGGACGGTGGAGGTCGCGGCCCTGCACAAAGAGGGGCACGAGATCCCCATCGAGGTGTCGATCTCCCCCATCGAGATGGAGGGCCACTGGGGTGCCGTCGGCATTGTCCGCGACATCTCGGAGCGCAAGGAGGCGGAGGCGGAGAGGCACCGTGTCCACGGGCAGCTCATGCAGGCACAGAAGATGGAGGCGATCGGCACCCTGGCCGGGGGAATTGTCCACGACTTCAACAACCTCCTCACCGCCATCGTCGGCCTCGCCCATCTCGCCCTCGCGCGTACAGACAGTCCCGTTGCCACCGACGACCTGAAGAAGCTCCTCCGTACCACGGATCGCGCCAAGGCGTTGGTGGCGCGGATCCTCACCTTCAGCCGCCGGCGGGAGATCCATGCCGAGCGGCTGGCGCTACGTCCCCTGGTCATGGAGGTCGTCGGCCTCCTCCACGCCACCGTGCCGCCGAACATCGAGGTGGCTGCCCATTTTGACTGCGATGAGTGCAACGTGGCGGCGGATGAGACGCAGATGCAGCAGGTGTTGATGAACCTGTGCACCAACGCGGTCCAGGCGATGGGCGAGGAGGGCCACCTGGAGATCGGCCTCACGATCATCGAGCTCAAGGAGGAGGAGATCGACGCGGCGAGCTCGGCGACGCCCGGTCGCTATCTCCACATCACGGTCAAGGACGATGGCCCGGGCATGACGCCGGAGGTCCGTGACCGGATCTTCGAGCCCTTCTTCACCACCAAGGGGCCGGGGGAGGGGACCGGCCTCGGCCTCTCGGTGGTCCACGGCATCATCCGCGGCCACCACGGCATGGTGCGGGTGGAGAGCGCGGTGGGCGCCGGCACCACCTTCCACATCGACCTGCCGGCGATCGGCGAGGATGGATCAAGGCCGGCCGGGCCTCCCCGGCGGGCGGTGATCCCGCGTGGCGACGAGAGAATCCTCTTGGTGGATGACGAGGAGGTCCTCCTCGATGTGGGGCGGCGGCAGCTCGAGCTCTTGGGTTATCGGGTCACCACCGCCGCGGACGGCCAGGCGGCGCTCACCCGGCTCGACGAGCCGGGCGGCGACATCGACCTGATGATCACCGACCGGTCGATGCCGGGGATGGCTGGCGAGGAGGTCGCGCGTGCGGCCCACGAGACCCATCCTGCCCTGCCGATCATTCTCACCACCGGCCGCGACCCGCACCTCTCGGAGGCGGCTCTCGCGAGCGCCGGTATTCGTCTCATCCTCCCCAAGCCCCACTCCCTGGCCGACCTTGCCCAGAGTATCCGCGCGGTTCTTGACGCCTGACGCAAAAAGGCCCCACCGCTTTCGCGGTGGGGCCTTCCCCGTCGCCCGCCCGCAGGGCGGGGCACTGAAAACTAGAAGCGGATGAAGGCCTCGATGAAGGGGCCGTCGAAGGTGGCGTTGAGGACCACGTCCGACTCGTCGATGGCGACGTCCATGATCCGGTAGCCGCCGCTGATCCCCACGAAGGGGATCGGGGAGAGCTCGACCCGCGCCTCCGCGTCGTAGATGTGGTTGCCGCTGTAGGCGAGGCCCGCCCCCCGGACGTCGACGGCGAGGAAGTCGGCGAGGCCGAGCTTCACGCGGCCGCCGACCATCGGGATCGGCACGGTGAAGTCCTGCGACTCGGTGGTTTGGGTACCGGTGATCTTCTCCGTGCCGGTCACCTCGACCTTGCCGTCGAGGAGCTTTACCTGGGCCAGGAGCCCGACCTGGACGCGCACCGGGAGGTCGTCGAGGTTGAGGACGTTGAGTCCGAGGCCGGCGTCGTACATGTCGAACTGGAGGGTGGAGTCGAGGGTGCCGTTGAGGTCGAAGGTGACATCACCGAAGGCGATCTCCTGGGTGGTGGTGCCGCTGCCGGCGATGTCGATCGGGGTGTAGCGGCCGAAGATGAAGAAGGGGCCGAGGTTGGCCCACGCGGAGGCGCCCACCGGGCTCTCGTTGTCGAGGCCGAGGCCGTCCTCCGTCCCTTCGAGAGAGAGGGTGTCGGTGCCGAGGGTGGTGGAGGCGGAGCCGCTCACCGCGATGTCGCCGGTGAGGTCCATCGACCAGTACTCGACACGTGCCCCAACCATTTCATCGGCGGTGGCGAGGCCGGGGACGGCGAGGCACAAGAGGGCGGCGAGCAGAGAGCGAAGCATGAGATCCTCCTCCGTAAGGGGTGGGGTGGCGGGGTCGCCAACCTATCGGCGCGGGACCGCGCAGAGACGAGGGGGACCGTTTTAGTGGACCGGCGGGGTGGCTGGCAACCGTCCCACCACCACCCAGTCGCGCCAGTGGCCGCGGGCGACGTTGAAGCCGCGGAAGGCGGCGAGGACCGCCGGCGGCGGATCGAGGGTGGGGGCGACCTCGTGCCAGACCGCCTGGGGAAGGACGCAGGCGAAGGGAGGGGGGGAGGCGAGGAGGGCGGCGAGCGCCTCGCGGTCGCCGAGTTCCTGCACCGTGTCGTGGCCGGCGAAGACCAGCGACGGCTCGAAGTAGCCGAAGGCGTAGCGGGCGGTGGGTGGCGCTGCCGCGAGGGCGGCGACCATCGGCGGCGACGGCTTGAGGGGCTCCAGCGACGGCAGGGCGGCGCCGCCGAGCCAGGCGAGGACGACGGCGGCGGTCACCGCCACGGCCGCAAGGTGGCCGCGCCAGCGAAAGGCGAGGTGGGCGATCCCCACGAAACAGAGCAGCAGCGCCTCCACCTCCACCGCCGCCGGGGCGCCGCCGGGCAGCTTACGCTGCGCCCCCACCACCAGACCGACGCCGATGCCGAGGGCGAGCAGGCCGCTCGCCGCCGACGCCCACCCCCACCATCGCGGCCGCCGGGGTTCGGCGACGATCCGGCCCAGCGCCAGGGCCAGGGCCGGGTAGGCGGGGAGGGTGTAGTGGGGGAGCTTGGTGGCGGCGGCGGTGAAGAGGGCGAAGGGGAGGAGGAGCCAGAGAAAGAGGGGCCGGCTCCCCCTGTCGCGCAGGCGGCGCAGGAGATCGAAGATGGCGCCGAAGCCGAGGAGCGCCCACGGGAAGAAGCTCGCCGGCAGGGTGGCGAGGTAGTACCAGATCGGGCCGCGGTGGCCCTCCAACGGGTGGGCGGCGCGGTCGATCACGTGGTGGCCGATGGCGACACGCAAGAAATCGCCGTGGGTCCTGAGCTGCACCGCCACCACCCACGGCAGGCAGATCGCCAGGAGGAGGAGCAGGCCAGCGAGGAGGCGGCGGCCGGGCCACGGCCACGGTTGTCCACCGGCGAGCTTCAGACCGAGGGCGGTCCCTCCCACCACCAGGGGCGCGATCGGCCCCTTGGTCATGATCCCCAGGGCGACCGCCCCCCAGCCGAGGAGCAGGTTCGGCCAGCCGCCCGCCCCCTGCCAGCTCCGCACCACCGCGAGCTGCCCGGCACAGATGGTGGCCAGGAGGGTCGCGTCCACCGTGGCGACCTTCGCCTCGATCCCGAGCTGCAGGGTGAGGCAGAGGATCAGCGCCCCCCACAGGGCCGCCGTCTGTCCCAGGAGGCGGCAGCCGATGAGGCCGGTGAGCAGCACCGCCAGACCGCCGGCCAGCGCCGACGGCAGCCTCGCCCCGAAGGGGGTGGGGCCGGTGGCGCGGTAGGCGGCCGCCATCAGCCAGTAGATGAGCGGCGGCTTGTCGTAGCGGACGACCCCGTGGAAGTGGGGGACGACGTAGTCGCCGGTGGCGACCATCTCCCGTGCCGCCTCGGCAAAGCGCGGCTCGTCCCGGTCCCACAGGGAGGTGGCGTGGTTGCCGACGAGGTAGATCGCCACCCCGAGGCAGGCGATCAGGGCGAGGCGGAGGTGAAAGGAGGAGGTCGCCATGGCGCGCCGTGAGTCTGGCGAACTTCGGAGGCGGTGGCGAGGGCCATTAACTTGTCCTCCGCACAGCGGAGTCTAATCGGCCCCTCCCTCCAACCCCCCCCCCCGGAGGGGGGCGTGGTCCCTCCTTTCGCAATCGACAAAATAAGAATAGGAGAAGGCATCCATTTTCCCGTGCCTGTCTCTACCAGAGCTCATGAGCCGTCTGCGCCGCAGCCAGCCGCGCGCCCTCTACTGGCGTCGTGGGGTCCAAACCCTCTTTGTCGCGATCATCCTCTGGATCGGGGTGCACTTTGCCCTCTTTGTGGAGGCGGCGCGGCGCGGCGAGGCGGTGGGCTTCCCGCGACCGCCGGGGGTGGAGTCGTTCCTGCCGATCTCCGGGATGCTCGGCCTGCGCCACTGGCTGACCTCGGGCCACCTCAACACCATCCACCCGGCGGCGGTGGTCCTCTTTCTCGTGGCGGTGGCCACGGCGGTGGTGGCGCGGCGCGCCTTCTGCGCCTGGGTCTGTCCGGTGGGCTCCCTCTCCGAGGGGCTGGCGCTGCTCGGCAAGCGGCTCTTCGGCCGTAACCTGGTCCCGCCGCGCTGGCTCGATGTTCCCCTGCGGGGCTTCAAGTACCTCTTTCTCGCCTTTTTCCTGTGGATCGTCTTCGTGGTCCCCACGCGGGGGCTCGCCGCCTTCCTCTACGGCGACTACAACCGGGTCGCCGACGTGAAGATGTACCTCTTCTTCCGCGAGATCGGCCCCGGCGCCCTGGCGGTGGTCGTGGGGCTGGTGGGCGGCTCGCTCCTGGTGCGCCACCTCTGGTGTCGCTATCTCTGCCCATACGGGGCGCTCCTGGGGCTCGTCGCCCTGGTGAGCCCGAACCGGATCCGCCGTGACCCGGACCAATGCGCCGGCTGCCGCGCCTGCACCGAGGCGTGCCCGCAGCTCCTGCCGGTCCACGACCGGCTGGCGATCCGCTCCGTCGAGTGCACCGCCTGCCAGTCGTGCGTCGATGCCTGTCCCACCCCCACCACCCTCACCTTCGGCCTCCGGCGGAGTCGCGGCCTGCCGCCGTGGGCGGTGGCGGCGGCGGTGGTGGTCTGCTTTGTGGTGGGGATCGGCGTTGCCCGGCTCACCGGCCACTGGCGCAGCGCGGTGACCACCGGCGAGTACGTGGCGCGCATGCCGTGGATCGATCAGATCGACCATGTAGGGGCCGCCATGGGTGGTGAGACAGTGGGTGTAAAGCAGGTGAACACGCCCTAACTGTCTGAAAACACAGGCCTATCCCCGGTGTTGGCGGGGAGGGGTGTCGGAAATCGAGACGGTTTCCCCGCCTTGAGCGTCTCAAAATGAGATGGCCGTCCCCGGCGGCGCTTCTCGAGGTGTCTGCGTAAGGGCAACAAAAGCAAATAAAATCAATGAGTTGTTTATCGTGTTTGGTGTTCTGCATGAAGATGGCATGGCGATTGCTTTAAGTTTGGGGGAGGAGCCAAACACACACCCACCGTCCAAGGAGCTCCCCTCCGATGAAACTGCCCATCGCTATTGCCCTCGCCGCCGCCGTGGGGCTCACGCCGGCCGCCGCGCGGGCGAACTACTACCACTATCACGAGATCGTCCTCGACAACGACTTCGTTGCCGGGACCCCCTCGGGCGGTTCGACCCACCAGTTTCAGTACGCCGGCGAGGATGGCGGGCGGCTGATCCAGGCCGGCAACACCTACCAGGCGACCTTCTGGACGCCGACCGGTGGCCTGCCGCAGCCCACCGACTCCACTGATCCGTTCCACTACGTGGCCGACCCGGGCGCGCCGACGAGCAATGCCCCGTATATCGCCAACCGGCAGGGTGATCTCTCCGCCGCCGGGCAGAGCGACTGGTGGATGCAGTGGAATCCGGAGGGCGCCACAGCCAAGGGCAACCTCAACTGGATCAAGCTCTATGTGTACGGTCAGAACATCGACCAGATGACGCTCCTCTCCGCCGACGGCCAATCGCTGTCCGGTGGAAAAACCACCACGAACAAGCCGTACGCCTCTACCGGCAAGGACTTCTACAACGGCCAGTGGCGGGACCCGTCGGATTCGAGCAAGGATCTGACCTGGTACGAGTTCAAGCTCTTCAAGGACCCGAGCCCTGACGGCTACCTCGCCGACTGGGACGACGCCGACTACGCCGATCCCAACGCGGCTCCCGGCTACTTCTCTACCGATCGCACCGGTGGCGTGGGCTATGGTGGGGCCGGGTCCAACCTCCCCGGCGGGTATGACGCGGCGACCGGTAACGCCAACTACGACGAGTGGATCCACTTCGTGGCCGGGAACACCGGCAACTGGGACATCTACGCGGTCGCCCTGGAGGTGGACTACCTCGGCCTTGCCCCGACCAACCTGCCGAACAACCCGCCACCGAACAACGCGGTGCCTGAGCCCGCCACCCTCCTGCTCATGGGGATGGGGCTCGCGGGGGTGGTGCTGCTTCGCCGCCTGCGGCTCGCCTAAGGGCTGGAGCCGCGGCGTCTTGGGGCCGTGACCGGGAGGGGTCACGGCCCCTTTTTTTCTTTACTGTTACACACCGATCTTGAAGGTGCGACGGAAGTTTGCCTCCAGGGTCGTTTCCACCTCGGCGACCTCCATCCCGCGGAGCTCGGCGATGGTGGCGACGGTGGCGGCGACGTTCGCCGGCTCGTTGCGCTCACCCCTGACCGGCGCCAGGTAGGGGGCGTCGGTCTCGGTGAGGAGGCGCTCCAGGGGGAGCTCGCGCGCCATCTTCAGGAAGAGCTCGTTTTTCGCGAGGTTGGCGGGAATGGAGCAGTAGAGGCCCGCCTCGCACGCCCGTCGGGCGAGCTTGAAGCGGCCGCTGAAGCAGTGGAGGTCGACGCGGGTGGCGCCATGGTCGAGGAGCATCTCGATCGCCTCGGCCTCGGCGCGGCGCGAGTGGACGATGAGCGGCAGGTCGTGGCGGAGGGCGAGGTCGATGAGGGCGGCGAAGACCTCCCGCTGACGGCCCATGTGGGCGGCGACCCAGTGGCCGTCGAGGCCGCACTCGCCGATCGCCACCGCCTCGGGCGCGTGGGCGTCGATGAAGGCGAGTTCCGCCTCGACATCGCACGGCGCCTGCGCCCACGGCAGCTCCGGACCGCTGGCGAGGAGCTCGTTCGCCACCGCGTCCACCGGGTAGATGCCGAGCGCCGGGAGGACCTCCGGGTAGGCCTCGGCGAGGGCCAGGGCGGCGCGGTTGGTGGGGCCGTCGGTGCCGTTGGTCACCATCCACCGGACGCCGGCGGCGCGGGCGCGGGCGACGACCTCCGGCAGGTCGTCGGCAAAGGCCGGGTCGGTGAGGTGGGTGTGGCTGTCGGCGTGCATGGGGAGGACTCGCTGCGCTCGCCAGTAGGCAGAGAGAGGAAAGTCGGGAGGATTGCGGGTTTAATTTCTCTCGGAAGGGGGACGCCCGCTGTCAGAGGGATTCGTGGATTCGAGACAACTGCCTATCCCCTTAGCTCATGACGGACGGCGTACTTCATTCTGAAAACGCCAGGTTGAGCATGGCGAGTGACATGGCATCCAACCGCGTAGGGGGGAGCCGTTTTCAAGTACGACATCTCACTCTTCCTCAATCGGGAAATGGACAACCCCTCGAAGGGGAAATTCACCACGGAGACACGGAGGGCACAGAGAACTACATCAGAAAACAGCATGATGTTTACAGCGTCCGCGGTTGTCCATGATCGTCGGCTCCCCTTCCCCCATTGGTGGAAGGGAGCCTGAAGATGCAAAGGGATGGGACGATCCAGGCTGCGCGGCGTCTTCACCCAGCGGGTGAAGGTACGAAGCCGGCCTCTCGGAATGGAGGATCGGTGCCCCGCCGGCCTGCGGCGGGGCACGAAAGAGGCACTCCTGCTCCCCCGCGAGCGGGGGATGTGGTAGGGAGAAAGCGACGAAACCAACCCCAATCCACCAGGAGTGCCCCGATGGTTTTGACGCAAGGCGTGCTGTCTTTCAAGGTCGAGTTGGTTGCTGAGGAGAAGGAGTGGGTCACCGCCCGTGCCGCCTTACCGCTGGTGATCGAGGCAATGCGGAAGGTGATCCCGCGGACCACGTACCCACGGCTGGCGAAGGCACTGAGGTACGCCAGCGTGAGCCCGGTGCGGCGGGCGATCGAGAGTCTCGTGGCTCTGGTGGTGGCCGGCGGCGAGCATCTGAGTGATCTGGAGATCCTGCGCACCGAGACGGGGCTGACGGCGCTGCTGGGCTTTCGGATCATCAGCCCCAGTCAGGCGAAGAGCTTCCTCTACCGTTTCCACCAGAATGCAGAGGGGGGAGCGGCTGAGCGACCTGGAGGACGCCGCCTTGTCGCAGGCCGGCAAGGCGACGATTCGCCCGGAGGGGCCCGGGCTGAAGACGTTGGCCGAGCTGGTGAGCCAAGTGGTCACCGCCGTCCAACGGGTCACGCCGCAAACCCACGCCACGTTGGACGTGGATGCCACGATCGTCGAGGCGCACAAGAAAAGGGCGTTGAAGGCGTACGAGGGGACGGTGGGGTATCAGCCGCAGATGGCCTACTGGGCCGAGACGCGGGTGTGGGTGGCCGACGAGTTTCGAGACGGCAATGTCCCGGCGGCCTACAAGGCCAAGGACCTCCTCCAGCGGGCGTTCGGGGCCCTGCCCGCGGGGGTGTCTATGCGCTACCTGCGTGCGGACTCGGCCTTCTACGACGAGGCGGCGCTCACCCGGGCGGATGCGGCGGGGCTCCAGTTTGCCGTCTCCGCGGACATGAGCCCGGCGTTGTCGGCCGCCATCGCGGCGCTCCCGGAGACGGCGTGGCACCCCTACGCCGGTCGCGATGGCCGGTCCTCCGAGAGGGAGGAGCGCGAGTGGGCCGAGGTCGTCTTCGTCCCGAGCTGGGCGCGGAACTTCAAGAAGGAGGGCGTGGCCTTTCGCTACTTGGCCATTCGGGTCCGGCCGCGCCAGGGCGAGCTGTTTGATGCGGAGCCCTCGTGGCGCCACTTCGCGGTGGTGAGCAACCGGACCGGGGACGGGGAGACCCTCTTGCGGTGGCAGCGGGGCAAGCAGGGGACGGTGGAGCATGGCCATGGGGAGATGAAGAACGACCTGGGGGCGGGGGTGCTGCCGTGTGGTCGGTTTGGCGCCAACGCAGCGTGGTGGCGGCTCAACGTGGTGGCCTCCAACCTCTTGGCCTACCTGCAAGCGGGTGCGTTGCCGAAGGCGCTTGCCAAGGCACGCCCGAAGACCCTGCGGTTCTGCTTTTTCAACCTCGCCGGCCGGGTGATCCGTCACGCGCATGCCGTAGTGCTCAAGCTCTCGGCGGCCTTCCCCTATGCCCAGGACTACCTCCGCGCCCGCGCCTGGCTCGCCCGAGAAGCCGTGACCTAGCGGCCACGCGGGAGCGGCCTCGACGGAGGGGGCATGCGGCTTCTCGCCGCCACGGCGACGTGCGCCTGAAATCCGCCGTTTCGCCCGCCTCAGCGACCGGAGTCCCCTCTCGAGTGCCCCGATGCCTCCCGTCGGCCCTCGATAACCCTGCCCCAGCGAGAACAAGACCGCTGAGCCCCCCCCACCAACTCGATCCCAGGCCTCTCTGGGGAGCGAGCCGACGATTATGGGTTGTCGTCCCTTCTTGACGATCCCTTGCAGTTCTCTGTGCCCTCTGTGTCTTCCATGAGGAGGCCTTCAGGGCTGACACCGTGACCACATGGTGATTCCTTCGATCCTGATGGGTGGATCCACTTCCCCCCTTGAGCCTTTGCTGTCTTCCGATTGCCCTTCTCCGATCATGAGCTAAGGGGATAGGCGTATCGAGGCAAGGTTGGCCTTCAGGGTCAGAGCTGCCTACTGCCTACTGCTGTTTCAGATCGCCGGTCCTGCCGGGGTGGAGAGCTCGACGCCGGCGCCGAGGTCGAAGACCAGGATGCCGCCGCGGCGGGCGGTGAGGACGAGGAGGGAGATGGTGAGCAGGCCGACGGCGAGGTAGGCGAGGAGCGGCACGGTTTTGCGGCGGAAGCGGACCATCATGCGCAGGGCGAGCATGCCGGTGCCGAGGAAGTTGATCACCCCGGCGAACTCGTGGTGGGTCTCCAGGGCCGCCTTGAGGGGCGGCGCCAGGGGCTCAAGGGCGTGGGCCGCTGCCTGGCCGGTGAGGCCGGCAACGAAGGAGGCCACCACCCCTACCCCGACGAGGAGGAAGGTGACGTCCGCCCAGGCGGTGCGCTGGAGGAGGAGAAAGATGCCGTCGAGGAGAAACCCCACCAGGAGGAGGACGATGGGGAAGTGGACCACCACCGGGTGGATCTGCTCGATGGGCATGGAGGACGCTCGCGGTATTCGCGTGGGTAGAAGCGGCAGGCCGCCGACTCTTTCGTCGGCGATTCATGCCATGGGGCTTGTGTGGCCCTCGGGGTATCGATCGCGGGAAAAAGCCCGCTCCTACCTATTTCTTGCCCTTCTTCGCGCTCTTCTTTGCGGCGGGAGCCTTCTTCACTGGAGCCTTCTTCACTGGGGCCTTCTTCACTGGGGCCTTCTTGGCGGTCGCCGGTTTTGCCGGGGCCTTCTTCGCGACCGCCTTCTTCTTGGGCGCGGCGCCCTTTTTCTTTGCCGGGGTGGGCTTCTCCGCCCCCTTCTTGGGCGCTGCCTTTTTCGCCTCGGCCTCCGACGGTGCTGCCGCGGCCTTGGTCTCCTCCCCCTCCTGCGCCCCGAGGCGCTTCAGCGCCTTTTGGCGCCGGCGGTCGAGAACTCGCTCCATCGCCTCGCCGGCGGCGACCTGCGCCGCCTTCTTGGCCGGGGTAAGGTGGCCCGCCTTGGCCGCCGCCTCGGCCGCGGTTCGGCGGATGAGCTGGATGGTGGCCGCGGCCTCGCGGTTAAACGGCGTGGCCTGGGCCTGCCCCTTCTTGCGCAGGTCGACCGGCGAGAGCTTGTGCGGCTTGAGCTTGGCGTCGGTGGCGAACAGGTGCCGCACCCCCTTCGGGGCGATGATCCCGCGCTCGGTGACGTAGGCGGTGACCAGGGAGGCGGGGGTGACGTCGAAGGCGGGATTCCAGACCCGGGCCCGCTCCGGGGCGATCATCGCCCGGCCCATGACCAGGGTGATCTCCTCTCCCTCGCGCTCTTCGATCGGAATGTCCATTCCGGTCTTGGCGTCGAGGTCGACGGTGGCGCAGGGGGCGGCGACGTAGAAGGGAATCTTGTGCGCCTTGGCGAGGGTCGCCAGGGCGTAGGTGCCGATCTTGTTGGCGAAGTCGCCGTTGGCGGCGATCCGGTCGGCACCCACAAGGACCGCGTTGATCCGCCCGACCTTCATGAAGTGAGCCGCCATGGAGTCGGTGATCAGGGTGTAGGGGATGAACGCCTCTTCGCACTCCCACGCCGTGAGGCGTGCACCTTGGAACATCGGGCGGGTCTCGCAGATGACCATGGAGATCCGCCGTCCGGCGGCGATCGCCGTCTTTACCGCGGCGAGGGCGGTCCCTTCGCCGCCGGTCGCCAGCGCCCCGGCGTTGCAGTGGGTGAGGATGTAGTCACCAGAGGCAAGCAGCCCTGCACCCGCCTTGCCGATGGCCTGGTCAATTGCGAGTTGCTCATCGCGTAGCTTGTTGGTGGCGGCGACCAGAAACTTGACGCGCTCGGCACCGTTCTTGGGGGCGCACTCCTCGATCGACGGCAGCATCCGGTCGATCGCCCAGACGAGGTGGATCGCCGTGGGACGGCAGGCGCGCAGCTCCTCGGCGGCGGTGTAGAGGGCGTCGACGAACCCCTCGGCGTTGGTCTCGGTCTGCTGCTGTGCCGCGAGGGCGAGGCCGCACGCCCCGGCGAGGCCGATGAGCGGGGCGCCCCGGATGACCAGCGCCTGGATCGCGTCGATGACCTGGTGGTAGTCGGTGAACTCGCGGTAGGTCGTCTCGCGTGGCAACAGGCGCTGGTCGAGGACCCGCAGGCGGTTATTTTGCCACTCGATAATTTTGTAGTTCATCGAACTTCCTCATGGAAGGTGGAGATGGGCGGTTTCCCCCGAAAGGGGGCGCCATGGTAACAGCCCGGCCGGGGCGCGGGGAGGAGGGGGGGCGGCTCGGGGGATGGGGGATGAGGGGTGGGGGTAGGGAGATAGGGGAGTAGGAAAGTAGAAAGGGGAAGTCATCCACAAATTGATCATCGCCGGCCGCGCCAGCGCCCAACTACCCCTACTCCCTATTCCCTAACCCCTGCGAGCGCAGCGAGCTGCGCTTCATTGAGGATGGGGACGCCGAGGGCCTCGGCATGTCTGCGCTTGGCGCCCGGGGCGTCGCCACAGACGAGGTAGTCGGTGTTGCGACTTACCGACGAGGTGGTGCGGCCGCCAAGGGCGTGGATCCAGTCGGCGACCTCTCTGCGCGGCCGGGAGAGGGCACCGGTGAGGACGAAGGTGAGGCCGGCGAGGGGTTGGTCGGGGGCCTTCTCCTCCGGAGTCGCCTCCACCTGCACCCCCGCCTCGCGCAGCCGCCGCAGGAGCGCCTGGTTGACCGGGTCGGCGAAGAAGCGGCGGACGGACTCGGCAATCACCGGGCCGACCTCGGGGATTGCCTGCAACGTCTCCTCGTCCGCAGAGGCCACCGTGTCGAGGGAGGGGAGGGCGGCGGCGAGGAGGTAGGCGGTCTTCTCGCCGACGAAGCGGATGCCGAGGCCAAAGAGGAGGCGGGCGAAGGGGCGCTGTTTGGCCTCCTCGATGGCGGCGAGGAGGTTGTCGGTGGATCGTTCGCCCATCCGCTCCAGGGCCGCGATCGCCTCGCGGTGGTCGGCGAGGGAGAAGAGGTCGGCGTAGTCGTGGAGGAGGCCGGCGTTGATAAGCTGCGCCACCAGGGCGGGGCCGAGCCCCTCGATGTCCATGGCGCGGCGGGAGGCGAAGTGGAGGATGACCGCCTCCCGTTGGGCCGGGCAGTGGATGTTGATGCAGCGGTGGGCGACCCCGTCCGGGTCGCGCACTACCTCGCCGCCACACGCCGGGCAGGCGGTGGGCATCACGAAACAGGGGCCGCGGTCGGGCCGCTCCGGGTCGAGGACCGCCACCACCTGCGGGATGATCTCCCCCGCCTTTTCGATCTCGACCCGGTCGCCTTGCCGCACCCCCTTGCGGTCGATCTCGTCCTGGTTGTGGAGGGTGGCGCGGCTCACCGTGGTGCCGGCCAGGGTGACCGGGGTGAGGTGGGCGACCGGGGTGAGCTTACCGGTCCGTCCCACCTGGACCTCGATCCGCTCCACCGTGGTGGTCGCCCGGTCCGGGGGGAATTTGAAGGCGATCGCCCAGCGCGGCGACTTGGCGGTGAAGCCGGCTGCTTGCCGCTGGGTTGGATCGTCCACCTTCAAGACCACGCCGTCGGTGAGGTAGTCGAGGTCGCGGCGCGCCTCGCGCCAGCGGCGGCAGTAGTCGATCGCCGCCTCGATGGAGCCACAGCGCTGGTGGTGGGGCTCGACCGGGAAGCCCCAGCGCACGAGGCGTGCCAGGGTCTGGTGGTGTGGGGTGTCGGCGGTTCCGTCGACGAGGGCCTCGTAGGCGAAGAAGGCGAGGGGGCGGCGGGCGACCTCGCGGGGGTCGAGGGTCTTCAGGGTGCCGGCGGTGGCGTTGCGTGGGTTGGCGAGGGGCTCTTCGCCGTCGGCCATGCGCCGCTCGTTCAGCCGCGCGAAGGCGGTGAGGCCCATGTAGACCTCGCCGCGCACCTCCAGCTCGGCCGGCGCCCCGTCGATCCAGGGTGGGATCGCGGTGATGGTGCGCACGTTGACGGTGACGTCATCGCCATGGGTGCCATCACCGCGGGTGAGGGCGCGGGAGAGTTCGCCGTCGTGATAACGGAGGGAGAGGGCGACGCCGTCGATCTTCATCTCGCAGACGTAGCCGTGTACCGGCTCGCCGAGGATACGGGTGAGGCGGCCGTCGAAGTTGGTCAGCTCCGCCTCCGAGTAGGTGTTCCCCAGGCTGAGCATGGGGATGGTGTGGCGGACGGAGACGAAGCCGTGGCCGGCGAGGTCGCTCCCCACCTGTTGGGTGGGGGAGTCAGGGGTGACCCATTCGGGGTGGGCCGCCTCGATCGTCTGGAGCTCGGCGAGGAGGGCGTCGAACTCGGCGTCGGTGTAGCCGGTGGCGAGCCCCTGGTAGTAGGCGGCGTTGGCGGTGTGGATCTGTCGCCGCAGGGTGAGGAGCCGCTGTCGCTCCGTCGAGATCGCCATGGTTATCTCCCCTCCACGGCATGGCCGCGGAGGGGAGATTGTAGAGAATGGATCGTAGGGGAGACAGGTGGGAAGGTGCGCCTCGCGCACCGAGGGGTGGGGGAAGGTCGGCCCTTCGGGCCGCAGAAAATGGAGGTGGTGGGTTATCCAGAACGATAGACCGCCGGCCCTAGGCCGGCACCATCCCCTCATCCCCCATCCCTCACCCCCCGTCCCCGCGCGGCGCGTAGCGCCGCGACCTACACCGCGACCGGGCCGCGGGCGGCGACGATCTGGTTGCGGTCGTTCGCCTTGGCGCGGTAGAGGGCGGCATCGGAGGCGCGGATGAGCTCTTCGATGCCCATCCCGTCCACGGGGTAGGTGGCGACCCCGCCGGAGAAGCTCAGGGTCCCCTCCGGCTGTTCATCCTTGTGCGGGAAGGGGTTGGCGAGGAAGACCTCGCGGAACCGCTCGGCGAACTGGAGTACGTCGTCGCGGTCGAGCCCGGGGGTGAGGACAATGAACTCCTCGCCGCCGTAGCGGGCGGCGATGTCCACCGCCCGGGTGTGCTCCCGGAAGAGGTTGCCCACCTGGCGGAGGATCTCGTCGCCTGCCTGGTGGCCGTGGTGGTCGTTGTAGTATTTGAAGTGGTCGATGTCGAGCATGAAGAGCGACAGGCGGGTGTGGTTGCGCTCCGCCTTGGCGAGCTCGATCGCCAGGTGCTGCTTGAAGAAGGTCATGTTGTAGAGGCCGGTGAGGCCGTCGCGGTTGGCCCGCTGCGCCACCTGCTGGAAGGCCCGGTTGCCCGCCAGGGCGGTGGAGAAGAGCTCTTTGAGTGCCCGGAGAATCTGGCGTTCGAAGCGTGGCCGCCGCTTGAGAGATTTGAGGGTGATCATCCCGAGGGCGCGTTTCCCCTGATTCAGGGGGATGTAGATGTCGGCGTCGACCAGCTCATCGGCGCCGAATACATGGTTGCGGATGGTGGCGGTCTCCTTGGCGAGCTGCGAGGCGTAGGTGATGATGCCGCGCTCTCCAACCCAGCCGAGCTTGCCGCTGCCGAAGGGGATGACCTCCTGGCGTAGCGCCTCGGGGTCGATACCGCTCCCCACCCACGGGATGTAGCCGGTCTCCTCGGCCACGAGGATGCAGGTCTTTTTCGCCGGGAGCATCGTGTGGACGATGGCGAGCATCTGCTCGCAGGTGGTCTCTACCTCTTCACAGGCGGTGAGCCGCTGGGCGAACTCCGGAAGGCATCCCATGAGCCGCTCCATCTCGGTGAGCTCGTCGCGCAGGGCGGCAATCGCCTTCTCCTGCTGGCTGTGGTCGCGTTGGTGGCGGCGGGTGGCGAGCTCCACCTCGCTGATGGCGGCGGCCAGGCGGCGCCGTTGCGACGCCCGGCCGGCGAGGTAGCCGAGAACGGTCATCACCGTGGTCACGCCGATGATGACGCCCCAGACGGTGAACGGCGGCAGGGGATTTTGGACGGCGGCGAAGAGGGATTGCATGTTTCTGTCTTAACTCGTCCGGTTCGGGGGGCTCTGGATAATTTCGGTGGCTTGGGCCTCCGGCTTGATCGCTGCACGGGGGTGGCGGACCCTCACCCGCGGGGTAGGGGTGAGGCGGAGTCATGGCGGGCGTTGCAATCACTACAGTCGAGCCGGGATCGGTGGCGGAGCAACTCGGCCTGCGCCCGGGGGATCGGTTGCTTGCGATCAACGGCCACCCCCTGCGCGACGCCCTCGATGTCTCCTACTACGGTGCCCTTGAGGAGCTGGACCTGGTGGTGCGTCGCGACGGCGCGGAGAGCTCCCTCTTGCTGGAGAAGGATCCGGGGGCGGCGCTCGGGGTGGAGGTGGAGACGATGGAGGTGCGGACGTGCAAGAACGACTGCCTCTTCTGCTTCGTCTACCAGAACCGTCCCCACCAGCGCCGTTCCCTCTATGTGAAGGACGAGGACTACCGCTTCTCCTTCCTCCACGGCCACTACATCACCTTGTCGAACCTCTCGGAGGAGGACTGGGCGCGGATCTTCGAGCAGCGCCTCTCCCCCCTCTATATCTCGGTGCACGCGACGGATCCGGCGCTCCGCGATCGCCTCCTGCGCAACCGTGTTCCGCAGCCGGTGCTGCCGCAGCTCCGGCGGCTGGTGGACGGCGGGATTCGGCTCCACACCCAGGTGGTGGTCTGTCCCGGCCTTAACGACGGGGCACAGCTCAGCCGTACCCTCCTCGACCTCGCCGCCCTGTATCCCGGGGTGCGATCGGTGGCGGTGGTGCCGGTGGGGCTCACCGACCACCGGCGTAAGCTGCCCAACCTGCGGTCGGCCGACGGCGATGACGCACGCTCGCTCCTGGACCGGGTGGGCGGGCTCCAGCGGTGGTGCAGAGCGCGGCTTGGAACGCGTTTTTGCTTTGCCGCGGACGAGTGGTACCTCCTCGCCGGGCGGCAGGTCCCCGGCGCGAACCACTACGAGGGATATCCGCAGATTGCCGATGGGGTCGGCGGCATGGCGCGCTTTGAGGCGGAGCTCAACGACCTGATCGAGGGGGAGGAGTCGCCCCCGCCCGCGGGAGAATACTGCTTTTTTACCGGCAAGCTCTTTGCCCCGGCGCTCACCCGCCACGTCGCCGAGCTGCGCCGCCGCTACCCGGACTGGCGCGGGCGGGTGGTCGCCCTGGAGAACCGGTATCTCGGCAGCGGCATCACCGTGGCCGGCCTTCTTGCCGGTGACGATGTGCGCCGCGGCCTGGCCCAATGTAGTGCGGACGAGGTGCCGGTCATTCCGCGGGTGATGCTGGAGGAGGGGGGTGATACCTTCCTCGACGGCGTGACCGTGGAGCAGCTGCGGGCGGAGTGCCACTCGGGGCTGCGGGTGGTCGCCGCCGATGCCCACGGGCTGCTGATGTCGGGGTTACGGTCAACGGTTGATCCATTGTAGCCGAAGAGTTGCCATGCGGAATGGTAGCCTCGACGATCTGCGTGGTGGTGGAGCTACGGTCTTCTGGCTGCCCGGGGGGGCATCCCTCTTTGTGGGCAAGCCGTTGTTGTCTTCGGTAGCGTAGACCTCGAAGGGAGAGACAGGTTGGCCAAGAAGCTCGGTACCATGCTGGTTGAGGAGGCGCTGATCACCGAGGAGCAGCTTCAGCACGCCTTGGAGCAGCAGCTTTCTCATGGCGGGCGTCTCGGCTCAAATCTCATTCAGCTCGGGATGGTGGAGGAGGGGGAGCTGCGCAACTTCCTCGCCCGGCAGCACGGGGTTGCGACCATCGATCTGGACACGGCGGAGCTGGCCCCCGCGGTGGTCAACCTGATCACCCCGTCGGTGGCCAAGCAGCACCACATCATCCCGGTCTCCAAGGCCGGCAACGTCCTCACCATCGCCATGGCGGACCCCCTCGATATCTTTGCCATCGAGGATGTGAAGTTCATGACCGGCCTCAACGTCGTCCCCATGGTGACGACGGAGAGCCAGATCAACCGCACACTGGAGCGGGTGTACGGGGTCAATGATGCCGCCGCGGAGGGCGGCCTCGCGATGGTGCTCCAGGACATGGAGCAAGAGGACGAGGTGGCCGTCCTCGCCGAAGAGGAGGAAGAGCTCAATATCGGGGACATCAAGAAGGCGATGGAGGATGCCCCGGTCGTCAAGCTGGTCAACTTTCTCCTCATTGACGCCATCGAGAAGCACGTCAGTGATATCCACATCGAGCCGTACGAGAAGATGTTGCGGGTGCGATATCGGATCGACGGGGTTCTTCAAGAGGTGATGAAGCCGCCGTACTCCCTCAAGGACGCCATCACCTCCCGTATCAAGATCATGGCGGAGCTCGATATCGCCGAGCGGCGGTTGCCGCAGGATGGGCGGATCAAGCTGCGGACCAAGGGCAAGGAGGTCGACATCCGTGTCTCCATCATGCCCACCATCTTCGGGGAGAAGACGGTCATGCGTCTCCTCGATAAGTCCAACCTGATGGTGGACATGGGGAAGCTCGGTTTCGACCAGCAGGAGATGGATCTCCTCCAGGAGGCGATCCACGCCCCCTTCGGGATGATCCTGGTGACCGGCCCCACCGGGAGTGGTAAGTCGACCACCCTCTATTCGGCGATCACCCAGATCAACAAGGTGAGCGACAACATCATGACCGCGGAGGACCCCGTTGAGTACAACTTGACGGGGATCAACCAGTGTCAGATGAAGGAGAAGATCGGCTACACCTTCGCCGCCGCCTTGCGCTCCTTCCTGCGCCAGGATCCCGACGTCATCATGGTGGGGGAGATTCGCGACCTGGAGACGGCGGAGATCTCCATTAAGGCGGCACTCACCGGCCACCTCGTCCTCTCCACCCTGCATACCAACGACGCCCCGAGTACGGTCAACCGGATGCTCAACATGGGGGTTGAGCCCTTTTTGGTGACCTCCTCGGTGAACATGATCCTCGCTCAGCGGCTGGCTCGGCGGATCTGCACCCACTGCAAGGTCGAGGTGCCGACGCCGCCGGAGGTGCTGCAGCAGATCGGCTTTACGCCGGAGCAGGTCGAGGGTGCGGTGATCTACCAGGGGAGCGGTTGCGACCAGTGTGGGGACACCGGCTACAAGGGCAGGGTAGGGCTCTACGAGATCATGAAGATGACCGATACGATCCGCGAGATCATTCTGAGAGGTGGATCCGGAATCGCGATCAAGGCGGCGGCGGTCGAGGGTGGTATGCGTACCCTCCGAATGGCCGGGATTCGCAAGATCCTTGAAGGCATGACCACCATCGAAGAGGTCCTTCGGGTGTCGGTTTCCGACGACCAATAGGAGATAACGACTTAGCCACCCCGTCCTCTGTCCCATGGCGGTGTAGCGGCGGTGCTCGAACCCTCACCAACACCCGCACTGGGATGCGCTTCTATGCTTCTCGCGCCTCACTAAGTAGCAAGATCCATTTCATCTGAGTCACTACGACAGGAGAATATAGAAATCATGGCCATTACCATGGATCAGCTCCTTCGAACCCTGGTGGAGAAGGGTGGGTCCGATCTTCACATCACCGCCGGTTCGCCGCCGGTGATTCGTCTCGACGGAGAGCTCGTGCCGATGGAGGTCCCGGCTCTGACGGGGTCCGATGTCAAGCAAATCGCCTACTCCATCCTCACCGAGGCCCAGAAGAAGCGATTCGAGGAGCAGAACGAGCTTGACGTCTCCTTCGGGATCAAGGGGTTGAGTCGATTCCGAACCAACGTCTTTGTCCAGCGTGGGGCGGTGAGCGCGGCGATCCGGGTCATCCCCCACGAGATTCTCACCTTTGAGGAGTTGGGTCTCCCACCGGTGATCAAGAAGCTGGCGGAAAAGCCGCGTGGACTCGTCCTCGTGACCGGCCCCACCGGCAGCGGTAAATCGACAACGCTCGCGTCGATCATCGACAAGATCAACGGAGAACGGCATGAGCACATCGTCACTGTGGAGGACCCGATCGAGTTCGTCCACCGCCACAAGAACTGCATTGTCAATCAGCGGGAGGTTGGAACCGACACCAACAGCTTCGCCACTGCTCTTAAGTATGCCCTGCGGCAGGACCCCGATGTGGTTCTGATCGGCGAGATGCGTGATTTGGAGACCATCGAAGCGGCGCTGACGATCTCAGAGACCGGCCACCTCGCATTTGCCACCCTGCACACCAACTCGGCGGTGCAGTCGATCAACCGTATTATCGACGTCTTTCCGGCACACCAGCAGCCCCAGGTCCGGGCGCAACTCTCCTTTGTGTTGGAGGGGGTGTTGTCGCAGCAGCTCTTGCCCAAGGCATCGGGAGGGGGACGCTGTATGGCGGTGGAGGTGATGGTGCCAAACGATGCAATTCGGAATCTCATTCGGGAAGACAAGATTCATCAGATCTACTCGATGATGCAGACAGGTCAGGCAAAATTCGGTATGCAGACAATGAATCAATCGCTGCTTGACCTCTATCGGAGACGGTTTATTACCTACGAGCAGGCGGTACGGCGGTCCGGTATTCCGGAAGAGATGCGGGAGATGTTGGCTCGTGAGGAGGCGGGGATGAACCAGCCGGAGCGTCGTTCCCCCTTCTCCAAGGTGCGTGGGTAAACCAATGGGGGGTTGAACATCACGGAGTAGCGAGACCATGGCCACATTTACTTGGGAAGGCGTGAGCCGCAACGGGACCTCTCAGCGGGGAACAACACGTTCTTCGAGTCGTGAATCCCTGGCGACATCACTGCGAAAAAAGGGGATTCGCCTTACCGATGCGACCGAGGCAAAGGAGGAGAAAAAGGGTTTCTCCCTGCCCGGCCTCGGGCCTGGGAAGGTGCCTGAAAAGGACATCGTCATCTTTACGCGTCAGTTCGCGACGATGATCGATGCAGGTCTACCCCTTGTGCAGTGTCTGGAGATTCTGGCCAGCCAGGCAGAGAATCCTGCCTTCGGGAAGGTGTTGCAGCAGGTGAAGGCCGATGTAGAGGAGGGGGCGACGTACGCCGACGCACTGGCAAAACACCCAAAGATCTTTAACAACCTGTACGTCAATATGGTGGCCGCAGGAGAGGCCGGTGGCATCCTCGATGTCATCCTTAATCGCCTTGCCGCTTATATTGAAAAGGCGATGGCCTTGAAGCGGCAGGTGAAGTCGGCGATGACCTATCCGGCGGTGGTGGTGACGATTGCCATCGCGATCATCGGTGTGATCATGGTCTTCGTGATCCCGTCGTTTGCGAAGATGTTCGGCAGCTTTGGCGCGACTCTGCCGCTGCCGACCCGGATGGTGATCGCCATGAGTAACTTCATGACGCACAACATCCTCTACATCATCGCGGGGATCGCGGGCTTCATCTGGGCGTTCAAGATGTGGTACGCGACGCCGGTGGGGAGGAAGGTCGTTCATAGGACACTGCTCCGTGCGCCCATCTTCGGCATCCTCATCCGCAAGGTGGCGGTCTCCAAGTTCACCCGCACCATGTCGACCCTGATGAGCTCCGGTGTGCCGATCATCACCGGTCTCGATATCGTCGCCAAGACCTCCGGCAATGCGGTGGTCGAGGAGGCCATTGGTGCGGTAGCGGTGAGCCTGAAAGAGGGCAAGACGATGGCGGAGCCGCTCGCCGAGACGAACGTCTTTCCGCCGATGGTGGTGCAGATGATCGGGGTCGGCGAAAAGACCGGCGCGCTGGATGCCATGCTGTCGAAGATCGCCGATTTCTACGATGAGGAGGTGGACACGGCGGTGAGCGCCTTGACCGCGATGCTCGAGCCGCTCCTCATGCTCTTTTTGGGCACCTCGATCGGCTTCATCATCGTCGCCATGTACCTGCCGATCTTCAAGGTGGCGTCGGTCGTGGGGTGAGCCGGCCGCCCAGGGTCGTTGCGGGGGAGCCGCCGAGGACGGAGGCGTGGGGGCTGTTGGTCGGCCGTCTCGGCCTCCACACCCTGCTCTTCGTCCTCCTGCTCACCCCGTACGTGGCGGGGGGCGGTTGGGTACCGGCGCCGCCGGTAGGGCAGCTTGTGCCCCTGGTGGCGGTTGCCTTCCTCTCTACCGCCGGTTTTGCCGTCGCCCTCTGGCGCGGCGCGCGTGGCCGATGGCTGGTCGACCTACAGCTCGCGTGTGACCTCTTGTTGGCCGGTTGGCTCGTCGGTCTGACCGGCGGGGCGGCGTCTCCATTTTGCTTCCTGTTTCTGCTCATCCTGTGCGCCGCGGTGGTCTCCTTGCCGCTGACCAACGGGGTGGCATGGACCGGAGCGGTGGTGGTGACGTACGGCGTGGTGGTTTGGCTGGTGCCGGGGACAGTACCGGCAGCTCGCGCGCAGATCGGCGTTACCCTGTTGGCCCTGGTTGCGACCGCAGGGTTGGCCCATCGCCTTGCGCGGACTCAACGGCGAGAGCATGCCCATCTCCACTCCCAGGTGGAGCAGTACCACGAGCTCCAGGCGCTCTATGGCTGCGTAGTACGCTCGATCCACAGCGGCCTCTTGACCCTCGATACGGCGCGCCGGGTCACCGGCGCGAACCCGAGCGCGGAGCGTCTCCTGGTCGCGGATGGGCGGCTGTTGGGACTCGACGTGGGCAGCCTCTTCCGCCTCGGTGAGGAGCAGACGTGGGATGCGGTGTTGTCGGCCGGGGGGCGGATCGAGTGCGGCATTGTCGGTGACCGTGGGGGGGAACGCACTGTCGGGTTGTCCGCCTCCCCCCTGCGTGATGACGAGGGCAGGGAGATCGGTTGGGTGGTGAGTTTTCAGGACCTCACCGAGGTGAAGCGGCTGGAGCGGCGGGCCAACGCCCAGGAGCGGCTCGCGGCGATCGGCGAGCTCTCCGCCCGCCTCGCCCACGAGGTGCGCAACCCCCTCGGGGCGATCAGTGGTGCCGCCCAGGTCCTGGCGGTCGAGGCGGGGGGGGAGGCAGATGGGGCGGGGGCGGACCGGCGGCTCCTGGAGATCGTCGTTCGGGAGTCGTCTCGCCTCAGTCGCCTGGTGGAGGATTTTCTCTCCTTCGCCCGTCCCCGGACGGGGCGCCTGTCGACGGTGGATCTGCGGCGGGTCGCGGAGGAGGTGGTGGAGACGGTCCGGATGGCCTCGCAGGCAACCAACGACGCGGTCGAGTTGGGGGTCGAGGGCGAGGCCGTCGAGGCGGTGCTGGACGGCGATGCCTTTCGACAGTGTCTCCTGAACCTGGTGCAAAACGGTGTTGACAGCCTCCACGGCGCCGGACGTGTGGAGGTTACGGTCGGCCGCGCCGTCGACGGCAAAGGGGCGGTGGTGGAGGTGTCCGATACCGGCTGCGGCATCCCGGAGGAGGCCATCGAGCAGATCTTCTTTCCCTTCGTCACCCACCGCGAGGGGGGTACCGGACTGGGCCTGTCGGTGGTCAAGGGGCTGGCGGAGGCGCACGGCGCCAGCGTCGAGGTCACCTCTCGGGTGGGGGAGGGGAGCCGCTTCATCCTGACCTGGCCCTCGGCGGTCCCCA
>JAJRSX010000003.1 GCA_024278555.1 bacterium
CAGCATGGTTCCTCCTCCCCCTCCTCCCCCTCGCCCCGGCGCTCGCCTTCGCCGCCATGGTGGTACCCCAGGTGGTCTACGAGACCGACTTCGACACCCTGAGCCTCGGCCCCACCCAGCCCGCCCCGGGTGACCCCGGTCAGGACGGCTGGTACAAGCACGCCGGGGCGCCACCCGCCTTCGGAGAGGTCCAGAGCTCCATCGCCCATGGCGGCCGGGCCCTCGCCGAGCACACCACCGTGGAGAACGCCAGCGGCTCCCAGACCATCGATGTGCGACCCCTCACCCCGGTGGACCTGGCCGGGGTCACCCGCATGACCCTGAGCGTCGATTTCTACGCCCACACCAGCGACACCGCCCTGGTGAACTCGTATCGCGCCGACCTGTCGGTGAAGGGCGGTCCGCATCCGGGGTTCGAGATCCTCGGCCTTCGCCTCTTCAGCGGCAACGGGGCCGCCAAGGATGCGGACCGGGTCGACGTCCAGCTCCAGATGTTCAACGGCGTCGACAACAACGGCCCGATCCCCCTCGCCGTCGGCCAGGACCTCGCCTGGGATAGCTGGCACTCCCTGACCCTGGTCGCCGATCAGGCGGCGGATACGTGGGTCTCCCTCACCGTCGACGGGATCACGGAGGACCTCACCGGCAACCTCCTGCCGCGCAGCAACGACAGCGGCGTCTGGAAGCGGGGCCAGCGCATGGAGCAGCTTCTTGCCCAAATCGTCCCGACCGACTGGCCCAACGGCGACCAGAGCGACGACGACGTCTACTGGGACAACCTCTCCATCACCGTGGTCCCCGAGCCCCTCTCGCTCACCCTGGTCGGATCGACGCTCCTCCTGGCCGCCCTCCTCCGGCGGCGAGCCGCCGGCTGAGGCCGGCGAGCCGCGTGACCCGATCCCCCTCGACCAGCCGATCTCTCCCCCGCCCCACAACCGGAGCCGACGATGGACCGCCACGATCTTCTCCCCGCCCTCGCCCTGCTGACCACCCTCGCCCTCGCCGTACCGGCCCCCTCGATTACCCTCGTGGATCAGCCGCTCGACATCGGCCTCGTGGGCAGCTTCAGCAACTTCGTCTCGCCAGCCGCCAGCGTCCAGCAGATCGCCGACGACTTTCACCTACCCGCACGGACCACCCTCGAGACCCTCGCCTGGGCCGGCTACTACAACCAGGGTGGGAGCATGGCGAACCCGGTCGATTTCAAGATCCGCTTCTTCGCCGATGACGGCGGCTCCCCCGGAGTGCCCGTGGTCGTGTCGTTGGCGGATTACGACGTCGCCGTGGACGCCGCCAGTTTCACCGGCTCCGGGGTCTTCACCTACGCGCTCGCCCTCCCTGCCCTGACCCTCGACCCGGGAAGTTACTGGATCTCGATCATGGAGTCCGACCCGGACAATGCGTTCGCCGGCACTACGGACTGGCTCTGGGCGAGACACGACAACGCCGCTCTGGAGAGCGCCTTCCGCCTCAACGACGCCGAGGCCTGGTCGATCACCGGCGGCAACCGCGCACTCACCATCACCGGCAGAGCGGCCCCATCGATCCCGGAGCCCGCCACCGCCCTCCTGCTGGGCGTCGGCATCGCCACCATCGCCTTCCTGGGACGCCGTCACTTGGGGGAAGCCTGACCGACCGCCGCCCGAGGCGTTTAGTACCGGTAGTAGTCCGGCTTGTACGGCCCCTCCACCGGCAGGTTGAGGTAGGCGGCCTGCTCCGGGGTGAGGGTGGTGAGCTTGGCGCCGAGCTTGCCCAGGTGGAGCCGGGCGACCTTCTCGTCGAGGCGCTTCGGCAGGGTGTAGACCTTCGCCTCGTACGCCTCCGGGTTCTGCCACAGCTCGATCTGCGCCAGGACCTGGTTGGTGAAGGAGTTGGACATGACGAAGCTCGGGTGTCCCGTGGCGCAGCCGAGGTTCACCAGCCTGCCCTCCGCCAGGAGAATGATCCGGTTGCCCGAGGGGAGGATGACGTGGTCGACCTGCGGCTTGATGTTCTCCCACGTAAGCTCCCGGATCCCGGCGACGTCGATCTCCGAGTCGAAGTGGCCGATGTTGCAGACGATCGCCTGGTCCTTCATCTGCTCCATGTGGGCCCGGGTGATGACGTTGCAGCAGCCGGTGGCGGTGACGAAGAGGTCGGCCTGACTCACCGCCTCCTCCATGGTGGTCACCTCGTACCCCTCCATCGCCGCCTGCAGGGCGCAGATCGGGTCGATCTCGGTGATCAGGACCCGGGCGCCCTCGCCGCGCAGGGACTGGGCGCACCCCTTGCCCACGTCGCCGTAGCAGCAGACCACCGCGATCTTGCCGGCGATCATCACGTCGGTGGCCCGCTTGATGCCGTCGAGGAGCGACTCGCGGCATCCGTAGAGGTTGTCGAACTTCGACTTGGTGACCGCGTCGTTGACGTTGAAGGCGGCGATGGCGAGCTTGCCGGTGCGCTCCATGTCGTAGAGGCGGTGGACGCCGGTGGTGGTCTCCTCGGAGAGCCCCCGCACCCCCTTCAGCAGCTCCGGGTGGTCGTCGTGCATGATCTGGGTGAGATCGCCGCCGTCGTCGAGGAGCATGTTCGGGTGCCAGCCGTCGGGGCCGGTGATGGTCTGCTCGACGCACCACACG
>JAJRSX010000037.1 GCA_024278555.1 bacterium
AGACCTGGATGGCCGGGTTTCACCATCGGGATCCTCAACAAGACTACCCTATCGCAACCTAGCAAAACTATAAGGTAAAGAACTGACCCTGAGTTCCCCTGTAAGGTAAAGAACTGACCCTGAGTTCCCCTGCGCTGCTAGCAAAACTATAAGGTAAAGAACTGACCCTGAGTTCCCCTGCTGAGTTCCCGCTGACCCTGAGTTCCCGCGTTGTGTTTCCGTGGCCTTCCGTGGATTCCGTGGCTGGTTCCCATCACCGCCACCCCGTCCATGGCCCGGCACACCGCCGCTCTTTCCGGCCACCACCCCATCATTTTCTCGTTCCCCCCTTCGTGGTGAAATGCGGCCCTCCCCCCCTTGCCACCGATGACCTCTCCCCAACCCACCCCGCTGTTCACCGAGTCGGAGATCGCGGCGCGTGTGGCCACGCTGGCGGCGGCGATCTCCCGCGACTACGCCGACCGTGGCGAGCTGCTCCTCGTGGGAGTCTTGAAGGGGACCTTCATCTTTCTCGCCGACCTCGCGCGGCGCATCGAGGTCCGGCGGCAGATCGACTTTGTCGCCCTCTCCTCCTACCGCGACGGCGCCACCCGTCCCGCCGAGCTGCGGCCGGTGATGGATCTCCGCGGCGACATCACCGGCCGCCACGTCCTGGTGGTGGAGGACATCGTCGACACCGGACGGACCCTGGCCTACCTGATGCCGCTCCTCGCCGCCCGCTCCCCGTCCTCCCTCGCGGTCTGCACCCTGCTGCACAAGCGGGCGCGGCGGGAGGTGGCGATCGAACCGGACTATGTGGGCTTCGAGGTCCCCGACCGCTGGGTGGTGGGGTACGGCCTCGACCACGCCGAGCGCTATCGCGCCCTGCCGTACATCGGGGTGATCGAGGAGCGGTGAGCGGCAATAACAGCTCGCCACGGGGGACACGGGGAGGCGTGAGGGGCAAGGGGGTGCTGACGATTCCCGAAACTCCATCGCGACGGCTGCGATCGTGGGAAGGGATGTTTGCGCAGAGGCGCAGCCGTGGCCACCTGGAAGGCAGGTCTCACGCGAAGGCGCGAAGATCGGTCCCAAGCACCCCGGACGAGGGCAATCTCGCCGATCCGGTCGTTGCCCGGCAGGGAGTTAGCCACGGAATCCACGGAAGGGCACGGAAGGAGGGAGAGAGCGCGGCGGCGGGGGAAAAAAACGAAGTGGCGCCGACCGTGTTTCGAGCAGGAACGGGGTCCGGGCCGCTCGTTCAACCCAACGGGAGACCCCCACTTCCGTGCCCTTCCGTGGGTTCCGTGGCTAAAAAGCCGCCTTCCAGGCCGAGCCGCAGGCCGGCGAACCCCGTGGGTAAGCGGTGCGGCTACTGCTTCCCGTACCACTCGACGAAGCGGCGGATCCCCTCGCGCATGGAGACCTTGGGCTGGTAGCCAAGGAGCCGCTTGGCCTTGGAGACGTCCGCAAAGGTGCGCGGTACGTCGCCGGGCTGCATGGGGAGCTGGTCGATGATCGGCTCCCTGCCCACCGCCTGGCCGATCATGTCGATGAGCTCGCGCAGGGTGGTCACCTCGTGCTCGCCGAGGTTGATGATCTCGTAGCCGAGCGGCCGGTCGATGGCGCGGATGAAGCCGTCTACGAGGTCGTCGATGTAGGTGTAGTCGCGCGAGGAGGTGCCGTCACCGAACATCTTGATCGGCCGGCCCTCGAGGATGGCGCGCAGGAAGAGGTGGATCGCCATCTCCGGCCGCTGGCGCGGACCGTAGACGGTGAAGGGGCGGAGGCAGGTGATATTGAGGCCGAAGAGGTGGTGGTAGGTGTGGGCGATGAGCTCACCCGCCCGCTTGGTGGCGGCATACGGGGAGATCGGGTAGTTCACCGGGTCGTCCTCGGCAAACGGCACCTTCTCGTTCTCGCCGTAGACCGACGACGACGAGATAAAGACGAAGTTCGGGACCTCGTGGTGGCGTGCCACCTCGAAGAGGTTGTTCGACCCCTCCACGTTCACCTTCTGGTAGAGGAGGGGCTCGACGATCGACGGCCGTACCCCGGCGCGGGCGGCGATGTGGATCACCACGTCGACCTGCTCCTCGTCGAAAAGGCGCTGCAAGAGCGGCAGGTCACAGATGTCACCCTCCACCAGGCGGTACCGATCGGAGGTGAGGGCCGCCTCGATGTTGCGCCGCTTGATCGCCGGGTCGTAGAAGTCGTTGAAGTCGTCGATGCACACAACCCGGTCGCCGCGCTCGAGGAGCCGATCGGTGAGGGTGGAGCCGATAAAGCCGGCACCGCCGGTAACAAAGATGGTCTTCGGACCTTCGGGGAGGGGACGGCTGGCCATGGGGGCTCCGGGGATGGGGGCAAAAAAGGAACGCGCAGCGGGCCGGGTTCTGAACCATCGCAACCACCAGCGTCAAGGTCGCCTTCGCGGGTAAATCGCCGAGGAACAGGGTGAGCTTTGAAGGTTGGCTCTGGATTCCAGTGTATACTACGATAACATACACTGATGATCGACCTCCAACGGATCGCGGGCTTTGACTGGGATACGGGCAACGAACGGAAAAATGCCGACAGCCACCAGGTTTCCCAAGCTGAAGCGGAGCAGCTTTTCTTTCACGAACCGCTGTTGATCACCGTGGACATGTCACACAGTCGGCAAGAGACGAGGTACCACGCACTTGGCCAATCAGCCGCGGGCCGGTTGCTCCATGCCACATTCACCCTTCGTTTCGAAGACACAAAAATCCGCATCATCTCCACGCGGGACATGTCTCGCAGAGAGAGGAGGCTCTATGAGCAGGCGTCGTAAACCCATCCCGACGTTCAAAAGCGAGGCGGAAGAGCGGCTCTTCTGGGAGAGCCACGACTCCGCGGACTACCTCGACTGGAGCCAGGCGCAGGGCATGACACTGCCCAACCTGAAGCCGTCGACCAAATCGATCTCGATTCGTCTGCCCGTCGACCTACTGGAACGAATCAAGGTCGAGGCCAACCGCCGCGACGTCCCCTACCAGTCGCTCATCAAGATCTGGCTCAGTGAGCAGATCGGCAAGAAGGCTGCCTGATCTCTCCTTGGGGAAGAGAAGGAGATGGCGCCTGCCGTGCTTCAAGCAACAACGGGGTCAGGGTCGCTCGCTTAGCCCAAAGGACACCCCCTACTTCCGTGCCTTTCCGTGGATTCCGTGGCTGAAAATCGCCTTCCGGGCTCACCTCGGCATTGCGTTGCACCACCGGTGACGCTTGTCCCCCGACCATCCACGTATCTGCGTCCCCGCGCCTCCGCGCGAGCATCACCTTCACCCAGATGCAGGAGCCGCCCATGCGGCAATTGCTCTACGGAACTCTCTTGCCCCCAAGCGCCCCCGTGTCCCCCGTGGTCAAGCCGCCCTACGCCCCCCCTGCCAGGTAGTCGCGCAGCGCCGCGGCCACCTCGCCCTCGGGCCGCGCCTCCAGGCCGAAGTGCTGGAGGATGGCGATGGTGGCACCGCGGCCGGGCTCGCGCGGCATGCCGTGGTGGGCGGTGAAGCGCAGGAGGTTGTGGAGGGTGTGGAGGAGGAGGTGGCTCCGGTCGAGGTCGTCGACGTCGAAGGCAGCCTCGTACCAGACCACCAGGGAAGTTGTAGCGACACGACGCAACTCCGGGGTATCGATCGCCACGGGGGCGAAGCGGGTGGTCTCGCCGTACCAATGGCCGCCCGGCAGGGCAGGCTCGCGCCGCCGGACGAGAGTCGACTCCACCGACCATGCCGTCTCCCGCGTCTCCACCAGGTCGCCCAGCCAGTCGCGCAGGAGGGTCTGACGCAGAAAGCGCGCCGCCGCCAACTCCTCCGCCTCGAACTTGTTCAGCTCCGAGACCGCCTTCTCCAGGGCCTCGCACAGGAGGCGGGCGTGGTGGCCGCCGGTGGCGATGAGGAGGCGCTCGAAGTAGGCAAAGAAGGCGATTGCCAGGGGGCGGCCGTGGAGCGTCCCCTCCACCCGCCAGCCGTCGCCGTCGAGGGTCAGGCGTGCCGTCCCCACCTCCGCCGGTGTCGGAGTGAGGCGGCGGATGAGGCGGCGCAGGGCGCCGCGTGGTTGATCGGTCTTACTCATGGCATCCTCCGCCTCCGCAGGGGCGGTAGCTTATCCGCCCCGACGCCACCGCGCACCGCACCACCGCATCCATGGCCCACGCCCTCCTCCTCTGGGACCTCGGTAACGTCCTCGTCCGCGTCGATCCGGTGCGCGCCTGCCTCGCCGCCACCGGCGGCGACCGGGCCGCCGCCGAGGCGCTGGTCGAGGCGGTGGTGGACTCGCCCGCCCACGACGCCTTCGAGGCGGGGCGGATCGACGCGCCGGGCTTCCACGCCGCCCTGGTGGAGGCGGGGCTCATCGACCTCGACCTCGATGGCTTCTGCCACCTGTGGACCGACATGTTCACCCTCGACGAGACGGCCCTCGCGCTTTTGCAGGCGGCGGCGCGCCGCCGTCGCTGCTGGCTCCTCTCCAACACCGACCCCCTCCACTACCCGTGGATCACCGGCCGCTGGCCGATCGAGCCGTCGCTGGCCGGCGCCACCCTCTCCTTCCGCGTGGGCGCGCGAAAGCCGGACGCCGCCATCTACCGGGCCGCCCTGGAGGCCGCCGGGGTGGCGCCGGGAGAGGCCGCCTTCATCGACGACCGGCCGGCCAACGTCGCCGCTGCCCGCGCCCTGGGGATCGACGCGGTCGTCTACACCGGTGGGGCAAAGCTGAAGCAGTGGCTGCAGGCGGCCGGCGACCTCACCGAACAAGGGCAGGATGGTCGCTGATCGGAGGTTGTCAGAGACCCTGGCGAACAAACCGAGACTACGGTGAAGATTGGTGGCAAGAGACTAGGGGCTAGGGATTAGGGGAGGACGGCCCTTCGGGCCGGATACGTATGCCGATGGGACCTCACTACAAAATGGATCGCCGGCCGCACAGCGGCCAACCAGCCCTGGTCCCTAATCCCTAGTCCCGAACCCCCGCGAGCACAGCGAGCCCTCCATGCGCACGATCTACATGGGTACCCCCGACTTCGCCGTCCCGTCTCTCGACGCCCTGGTCGAGGCGGGGATCGACGTCCCCCTGGTGGTCACACGGCCGGACAAGCCGGCGGGCCGCGGGAAGCGGCTCCAGGCGCCGCCGGTGAAGCAGCGCGCCGAGGCCCTGGGGATCGAGGTCTTCCAGCCACGCACCCTCAAGGACGAGGCAGCCCAGGCGCGCCTGCGGGAGGTCGGGGCGGACGCCATGGCGGTGGTCGCCTTTGGTGCCATCCTCCCGAACGCGGTCCTGGAGATGACCCCCCTCGGGGCGGTGAACGTCCACGCCTCGCTCCTGCCGCGCTACCGCGGCAGCTCACCGATCAACTGGGTGATCGTCAACGGCGAGGGCGAGAGCGGGGTCACCACCATGTTCATGGGCGAGGGGATCGACACCGGCGACATCCTCCTGCAGGAGCGCATCGCCCTCGACCCGCGGGAGACCGCCGCCACCCTCCACGACAAGCTCGCCGTCCTCGGCGGACCGCTCCTGGTGGAGACCCTGCGGCGGCTGGAGCGCGGCGACCTGACACCGACGCCGCAGGTGGAGGCGGACGCCCTCTACATCCCCAAGCTGACCCGCGAGGACGGCCGCCTCGACTGGAGCCGACCGGCCGAGGAGCTCGACCGCCGGATCCGCGGCTTCACCCCGTGGCCCGGCGCCTTCACCTTCCTCAAAGGCCACCGTCTCACCGTCCACGCCGCCCACCCGGTAGCGCAGCCCCCCGCCCAGGCGGCCGGTCAGATCGAGGCGGTGGAGGGCGGCGCGATGGTGGTGGCGTGCGGCGATGGCTGCCTGGCGATCACCGAGCTCCAGCCCGAGGGAAAACGGCGGATGGCGACGGACGCCTTTCTCCAGGGCCACCCGGTGGCGGTGGGCACCCCGCTGGGGGGGAGACCGCAGACGGACTAATAACGACGGAGACGGTACACTTTTACCCAAAGGGAGGAGCCAACGTGAGGAAAGGAGAATCGAGATGCCGTACACCTCACAGACGCTCATCAGCAAGATCCACCAGATGTACCCCACCATCCGCGACCACAACATCGAGGTGGTGGCGTGGCACGACCAGACCCAGGACACCTGGGTCATCACCCTGCAGAAGGGCGACCACACCCTGACCACCTACCTCGACGGCGCCGAAGCAGACCAGTGCATCGAGGGGGGCCGGTGCATCTACCTCGGTCTCCACGTGGCCGAGTTCCTCGCCAACTTCGAGGACGAGCGGCTCGCCGCCTGACCCTCTGCGGGCCGACCGGCCGAGGCAAAACCACGCAGGCCAGGAAGAGCGCGAAGGGGAGCAGCGGAAATAGCCCCGAGCGTTCCGCCGTCCTTCGCACCGCTGGAACACGAAACCACGAAAGGGGGAAGGCACGAAAAACAACCGATTGACTTCTTTCGTGCTTTGAACTTTTCGTGCTTTCGTGTTCCCACTCCCTCGAGGTCTCGGGAACATCGACTTTCTCGCCAGCCATGATTTCCGCCGCTCCTCGAAGGGAAAGAGGGATTGCCCGAGCGCGGGCGCTCCGTACCGGCAGCGCGTGGTCCAATCCTCTCTACGCCGCTCCTTGTCCTCGCCGGGCCGCTCGCCGATCCTCCGGGTGTGCTCCGCCTCCCCACCACCGTCGCAATCCTCGTTGCCGTGCTCCTCTGCGCCACGCCCGCGGCGGCGGGTGACACGGGGTCGACCCTCAACACCCTGATCGAGGCGTCGCGCCTGCCGCGCTTTGCCCAGCCGGTGTGGGACCGGGCGGACCGCGCCGCCGAGAAGACGACGATCAACGCCCTCACCACCCAGATCCCCGCACCCCTGCGACCGCCGGCGCGGATGATCCTCAAAGAGACCCTCGCCGGCCGCGTCCACCTCGCCCCCCACTTCACCACCACCGAGATCGGCGGCCGGTCGATCCCCACCCTCGCCGACCTCGACCGCCTCCAGCGCGGCGATTTCTTCCGCTGGCAGCGCCTCCTCGGCCCCCTGCGCCTGCCGATCCCCGACCTCCCCCTGGTGGACATCGACATCCCCCTGATCGACAAGGTCGGCCACATCGGCCCGATCCCCATCGTGGTGCCGGAGATCTTGGTGCGGTAAACCGCCGGACCACGGGGACACGGGGGACGAGGGGGGCAAGAAAGCATTGGTGCCTCGGACACGCGAAGGAGGCATCTGCATTTCTCCCGGCAGTTGAGGACCGAGTAAGGGGACGACTGGCTGCCGGCCCCCCTCGCGTCCCCCGTGTCCCCCGTGGGGAATCCGTACGGGCTCCTTGGTTTGAGCCCCGACCTGCGCCAGCCTGCCGCGCTCAAACCACCCCTCGGGAACCACCATGGCCATCGCCTACGCCCTCCACCTCCTCTCCGCGATCGTCTGGGTCGGCGGCATGTTCTTCGCCCACATGGTCCTGCGCCTCGCGGCCATGGAGCTGGAGCCGCCCCAGCGGCTCTCCCTCTGGCTCGGGGTCTTGCACCGCTTCTTCCTCTGGGTGTGGCTCGCCGTCATCTTCCTCCCCCCCACCGGCTACGCCCTCATCGGTGCCCACGGCGGCATGGGGGCGGTGGGGTGGCCGGTCCAGGTGATGCACCTCGTGGGGTGGGTGATGGTCGCCCTCTTCTTCTACCTCTTCTTCCTCCCGTACCGGCGGATGGAGACGGCTCTCGCCGCCGGCGATCTGCCCGCGGCGGCGGCGCAGCAGGCGGTGATCCGCCGAATCGTCACCACCAACCTCACCCTCGGCCTCACCATCTCCGCCCTGGTGGCGGCCGGGCGGTGGATGTAGGGGCGGGAAGTGGTAGAGCCGGCTGCCGCCGGCGGAAGCGGCCCCAAGGGCCGGCGGGGCCGAACGCCCCGATCGAGAGCGGGGGCTCGCTCCTACCGGTGACCGGTCGCCCGGGGCGGGTTCCTCTTTTCCCCGCCGGCGGCGAGTAGCGCAGCAGACCGCATCCGGTGGGCCCACCCGAGGGGCGGGGTCCCGTCACGGCGGGCAAAGATGGCGTCGCAGGTGTCGAGGCAGGTACCGCAGGTGAGGCACTTGTCGGCAGCAAAGTCGTCGGCACGCGGGTCGAGCTCCACCGGGCACGCCTTGGCGCAGGCGGCGCAGCCGCCACACACCTCCTCGGGGTCGGAGAAGGCGATTCGCAGGCGGTTGTCCTGGGCCATGATCCCGAGGTACCAGCCATAGGGGCAGACCCGCTCGCACCAGAAGAAGCCGAGCCACAGCCCCTCGACGTAGAAGATCACGGTGAGCACCGCCGCCCACCGCCACGCCCCCACGAAGCCGGGCTGCCCCTGCTCCCAGAGGACCGAGAGGTGGGTGAACCAGTTGAGACAGATGAGGGCGCCGCCGAAGGCGACCGCCAGGGCGACCGGGTGGCGCAGGAGGCGGTGGCGCTTGCCCCAGCCGTGGTGGAGCCAGCGCGCCAGGCGGGCGAGCTGGCCGCCGGGGCACGACCAGCCGCAGAACATCCGGCCGAAGGGGTAGGTCGAGCCGAGGATGGTGAGGGCCGAGGCGACCGCAAAGAGGAGGAGCCCCTTCACCACCTTCAGGAGCGGTGCCGGATCACCACCGAGGTAGTAGACCCCCGCCGGGATGTCGAGCTTGATCCAGTGGAGCGCCGGAATGGCGATGGCCACCGCCAGGGTGAGGCCGTAGGTGAGGCCGCGCAGGAGCTGGTACCGGTGGCCCGGACGGACCACAGAGCAGGAGACGGCCATGGAGCACGAAGGGTGTCGGGCAGCCCGGGAGCAAACAAGCGCGGCGAGCCGGGCTCGAAGTCTTACCTTCGCACCGCCCGGGACAAGGCTTCGGTAACCCACTGGTTGATGCTCTTGCCACTCCCACTGGCAGCGGTGGCCACGGCGGCGTGGATCTCGGGCGGGACACGCAACATGAGCCTTCCCGAGTAGCTCTTGTCGGGTACCCGTCCCACCTTCTCGCACGCCTCCAGGTAATCGTCCACCGCCTCTCTAAAGGCACCACGAAGCTCTTCCACCGAGTCTCCGTGAAAACCAACAACGTCTCGGATACCGAGGACACGGCCAATAAAGCAATGGTCCTCTTCGCTGTACACGATGCTCGCCGCGTACCCTTTGTAGGTCATGGTGTTCATGGTTCAACCCCCGCCTTGGTCAAAAACTCTCGGGCATCGCGCACCTGGTACGGCTTCGTCTCCTTGGCTGGATGGGGACGATGGAAGGTCGCCATGACACCGTTAAGAAGAAATCGCACCCGGGAACCACGCCCCTCGATCCGTTCTGCCCCGAGTGAAAGGAACAGGGCTTCAATCCGTGCCCACTCCAGAGAGCTTGGCACCGGATCCGAAAAGATCGCGTCGAGGGTCTTGCGGTGCCTGCCCGTCACGGCATGAATGATAGCATATTTTGATAGCACTATCGGCAGGCGAGCTGCCGCTGTTCCAGCTCCCGTATCCGGTCCCGGATGCGCGCCGCCTCCTCGAACTCCAGGGCCTTCGACGCCTTCCCCATCTCCACCCGCAACCGCTTGATGGTCTGCGGGATCTCCATGAGCGGCACGTAGTCCTCCCGCTCCTCGGCGGCGGTGGGGACGGTGACGTAGTCGTGTTCCGCCACCGCCTCGGCGAGGGAGGCGATCGCCTTCACCACCGTCGTCGGGGTGATCTGGTGCTCTTCGTTGTAGGCGGCCTGGATGGCGCGACGGCGCTCGGTCTCGTCGAGGGCACGCTGCATGGAGCCGGTAACCTGGTCGCCATAGAGGACCACCTGGCCGTGGACGTTGCGCGCCGCCCTCCCGATGGTCTGGATCAGCGACCGCTCGGAGCGGAGGAATCCCTCCTTGTCGGCGTCGAGGATCGCCACCAGGGAGACCTCCGGCAGGTCGAGCCCCTCGCGCAGGAGGTTGATACCGATGAGGACGTCGAAGACGCCCTCGCGCAGCTCCCGGAGGATCTCCATCCGCTCGATGGTGGGGACGTCGGCGTGCAGGTAGCGGCAGGCGATCGAGAGCCCGGTGTAGTAGTCGGTGAGGTCCTCGGCCATCCGCTTGGTGAGGGTGGTGATCAGCACCCGCTCGCCGGCCTCCAGGCGGCCGCGGATCCGCTCCAGGAGGTCGTCCACCTGCCCTTGCGCCGGGCGGACCACCACCACCGGGTCCATGAGGCCGGTGGGACGGATGACCTGCTCCACCACGTGCTCCCCCGCCCGCTCCATCTCGAAGGGCCCCGGTGTCGCGGAGACATAGACCCGCTGCCCCACCCGTTGCTCGAACTCCTCGAAGGTGAGGGGCCGGTTGTCCAGGGCCGAGGGCAGCCGGAAGCCGTAGTCCACCAGGGTCTGTTTGCGGTTGCGGTCGCCGCGGTACATGCCGCCGATCTGCGGCACGGTGACGTGCGACTCGTCGATCATCACCACCGCCCGCTTCGGCAGATAGTCCAGCAGGGTCGGCGGCGGCTCGCCCGCCACGCTACCGGTGAGGTGGCGCGAGTAGTTCTCGATCCCCGAGCAGTAGCCGAGCTCCTGGATCATCTCAAGATCGAAGAGGGTGCGCTGCTCCAGCCGCTCGCGCTCCAGGAGCTTGCCCTCACGCTCCAGCTCCGCGAGCCGCAGGCCGAGCTCCTGGCGGATCGACTCGATGGCACGCCGCTGGTGGGCCTCGTCGACCACGTAGTGCGACGCCGGGTAGATGGCGAAGTGGGTCAGCCGCGCCAGGGTGGCGCCGGTGAGGGGGTCGATCTCGCGAATCGAATCGATCGCGTCGCCGAACAGCTCGATGCGGATCGCCGTCTCCGCCGACGGCGGGAAGACCTCCACCACCTCGCCGCGGGCGCGGAAGCAGCCGCGCGACAGCTCGATGTCATTGCGCTTGTAGAGGATCTCCACCAACCGCTCGAGGAGGGCGCGGCGGCCGATCTCCTGCCCCTCCTCCAGGTAGAGGAGCATCCCCTGGTACGCCTCCGGCGAGCCGAGGCCGTAGATGCACGACACCGAGGCGACGATGACCACGTCGTCGCGCTCCAGGAGTGCCCGGGTGGCGGCGTGGCGCAGCCGGTCGATCTCCTCGTTCACCGCCGAGTCCTTCTCGATGAAGGTGTCGGAGGAGGGGACATACGCCTCCGGCTGGTAGTAGTCGTAGTAGGAGACGAAGTACTCCACCGCGTTGTCCGGGAAGTAGCTCTTCAGCTCCGAGTAGAGCTGCGCCGCCAGCGTCTTGTTCGGCGCCAGGACCAGGGTCGGCCGGTCCACCTGCTCGATCACCTTCGCCATGGTGTAGGTCTTCCCGGAGCCGGTCACCCCGAGGAGGACCTGGTGCTTCACCCCGTCGTCGAGGCCGCGCACCAGCGCCTCGATCGCCCGCGGCTGATCCCCCTGCGGCGAAAAGTCGGTGACCATGCGAAAGGGCATGGGGGGAGTGTACGGCGCTGGCGCGCCAACGCACCCCTCGGAGCGAGCCGCAGACGGTCGAACGCCATCGGCCATCGGCACGACCCACCCCTTCTACCGCCTTCGCCACGGGGACACCGGAGACCCGGGGGCAAGAGAGCCATACGGCCCCGTTGGCGCCGGTCACCGAGGACACCCGACCGGTGGGGGGTGTACCCTGCGCTTGCCACCGCCACGGGCAGCGCCGGAAGACGGCTCCCACGGTCGAGGGCTGATGCAGCGCCGGCTCGCAGACAGAGGCGACGAGAACCGCGCGTGGCGCGGACGGCACCTCGCCTGCGGGCCATCCCCGTTGCCACCACAAGGCGCATTCGTGTTCATCCGTATCCATTTGTGGTGAGGTGACGCCCCCGCCCGCCTCCTCCATGGTCAGCCATCTCCCCACCTTCGTCGTCCGCCACGCCCGGGCGGTGCTCGTGGTTACCGTGGTGGTGGCGGCGGCGACGGCGAGCGGCATCTCCCGCCTCGCCTTCACCGCCAACTACCGCGTCTTCTTCACCCCCGACGACCCGCAGCTCCGTGCCTTCGATGAGCTCCAGGGGGAGTACACGCCGAGCGACAACTGCCTCTTCTGCATCGCCCCCCACGACGGGCACGTCTTTACCCGCGATACCCTGAACGCGGTGTCCGAGCTCACCGAGGCGGCGTGGGAGCTACCCCACGCTACCCGCGTCGACTCGCTCACCAACTACCAGCACACCTACGCCCGCGGCGACGACCTGGTGGTCGAGGACCTGATCCCCGACCCCGCCACGCTGAGCGGGGCGGAGCTAACACGGCGGCGCAAGATCGCCCTGGGCGAGCCCCTCCTCGTCCACCGCCTCCTCGACCCAAAGGCGTCGGTGACCGGGGTCAACGTGATGGTGGACCTGCCGCCGGACGACGCCGGGGCGGTAGCCGAGACCGTGGCGGCGGCACGCGCCCTGCGCCAGCGCATCCAGGCACGCCACCCGGAGATCGACCTCCACCTCACGGGGGTGGCGGTGATGAACCAGGCATTCCCCGAGGCGTCGGCCCACGACATGCGCACCCTGATGCCGCTCATGGGGGTGGTGACCTTCCTCATCCTCACCTGGCTGGTGCGCTCCATCACCGGCGCCATCGGGGCGATGCTGGTGATCGTCTTGGCGCTCGCCACCGCCATGGGGCTCGCGGGCTGGCTGGGGATCCAGATCACCCCCGGCTCGAACATCGCCCCAATCCTCATCTGCACCCTGGGGATCGCCGACTCGGTCCACCTCCTCAACACCATCCTCCACCACCGTGCCGCGGACGAGAGCCGGCGTCGCGCGGTGGCAGAGGCGGTCCGGATCAACCTCCAGCCCATCTTCCTCACCAGCCTCACCACCGCCGTGGGCTTCCTGTGCATGAACTTCAGCGACGTCCCCCCCTTCCGCGACTTGGGCAACATCGTCGCCATAGGGGTGGTGGCGGCGTGGTTCTACTCGACCTTCTCGCTCCCCGCCTTCCTCACCCGGCTCCCCCCGCACGGGAGACGGCGCACCACCGAGGGGAGGGCGATGCGCCGCCTCGCGGACCTCGTCCTCGGCCACCGCCGCGCCCTCCTGCTGACCGCCGGCCCGGTGGTCCTGGTCCTCGCCGCGCTCACCCCGTTGAACGAGCTCGATGACCAGTTCGTCCAGTACTTCGGCCACTCCATGGAGTTTCGCCGGGAGACCGACTTCGTGGTCAACCACCTCACCGGGATCTACCAGCTCGAGTACTCCCTCCACGCCCCGCCGGGCGACAGCGTCACCGACCCCGCCTACCTGAAACAGGTGGACGCCTTCGCCCGCTGGTGGCGCGGCCAGCCGCGGGTCCTGCACGTGGCGAGCCTCGGCGACGTCATGCGCCGTCTGAACCGTAACATGCACGGCGAGGACCCCGCCTACGACCGCCTGCCGGCACGGCGTGACCTCGCGGCCCAGTACCTGCTGCTCTACGAGATCTCCCTGCCCCCGGACCTCGACCTCACCCCCCTGGTCACCGACGACAAGTCGGCGAGCCACATGGTGGTGACCTTCGAGAACCTCACCTCCCGCCAGGTGCGGGCGGCGGCGGCGGCCGGGCGCCGCTGGCTGCAGGCCCACGTCCCCGACCTGCGGGCCCTAGGCGCGAGCTCCACCCTGATGTTCGCCCACATCACCCTGCGCAACATCCACTCGATGCTCCTCGGCACCGGTCTCGCCCTGGTGGTGATCTCCGCCATCCTCCTCATCGCCCTGCGCTCGTGGCGAATCGGGCTGGTGAGCCTGCTGCCGAACATCGCCCCGGCGGCCATGGGCTTCGGCCTCTGGGGGCTCTTCGTGGGACGGATCGGCATGGCCCTGGCGGTGGTCGCCTCGATGACCCTGGGGATCGTGGTGGACGACACCATCCACTTCCTGTCCCGCTATCTGCGTGGCCGGCGGGAGCGCGGCCTGAGCCCGGAGGCGGCGATCCGCGACGCCTTTGCCACGGTGGGCAACGCCATGGCGGTCACCACGATCATCCTGGTGGCCGGCTTCGGGATCCTCGCCCTCTCCGACTTCCGGGTCACCGCCGACATGGGTCTCCTGTCGGCGACGGTCATCGCCCTGGCGCTCGCCGCCGACTACCTGGTCCTGCCGCCGCTCCTCCTGGCGCTGGAGGGAGGGCGAGGGAGGGAGATGGGGGGATAGGGGCGGTCGGTCGCGATCGCGGCCCACCGATCGCCCGGCGAATGGCCTCCACCTCCACTTCATCCAGCCCGGGGGCTGACCTCTCCCACCTCCCTACATCCCTATTTCCCTACATCCCTCATCTGCATCAGATCCACCCCAAACGGAGCGCCGTGGTCGCCAGACCGAGGAAGGCGGTGAAGCCGACGATGTCGGTGACCGTGGTGAGAAAGATGGAGGAGGCCTGGGCGGGATCGAAGCCGGCGCGACGGAGCCCCAGGGGAATCAGCGCCCCGAAGGCGCACGCCAGGGCCATGTTCAGGACCATCGCGGCTCCGATCACCATCCCGAGACCGGGACGACCGCTCACGAGCTGCGCGATGGCCGCGGTGAACAGCCCCACGGCGAGACCGTTGGCGAGGCCCAGACCGAGCTCACGCAGAATCACCCTCCGCCCCTGGCCCACCGGGATCTCCCCGAGGGCGAGACCGCGGATCACCACCGCCATGGTCTGGGCACCGGTGTTCCCCCCCTGACCGGCGACGATCGGCATGTAGACCGCGAGGATTGTGAGCTTGGCGATGGTCGACTCAAAGAGCCCCACCACCGAGGCGGCGGCAAAGGCGGTGGCAAGATTCACCAGGAGCCACGGGAAGCGCATGCGCAGGGCGTACAGAAAGGGGGAATCGATCCGCTCGTCGGCGCCGGCGCCCACCAGCCGCTGGATGTCCTCGCTCGCCTCCTCCTGGATGACGTCGATCACATCATCGACGGTGACGATTCCCACCAGCCGGCCCTCGTGATCGACCACCGGCACGGCGAGGAGGTTGAGACGCGAGATCACCTCCGCGACCTCCTCCTGGTCCGTGTCCACCGACACCGAGACCACCTCCGGCTTGGTGACATCGTCGATCAGGGCGATGGTCGGCGCGAGGATGAGGTCGCGCATGGTGACCACCCCGATGAGGACGTCGTCGCGATCGACCACATAGGTGTAATAGATCTGCTCCAGCTCCATCGCCCGCCGGCGGATCGCGTCGATCGCCTCCCCCACGGTCCACTGGCGGCGGACCGACAGGACCTCAGGGGTCATCAGGCCGCCGGCGGTGTCCTCCGGGTAGTAGAGGAGCTCCTCGATGACGTCGCCGGCGTCACCCGACGCCTCCAAGAGGGCGTCGCGCTGGCGGCCATCCATCTCCGCGACGATGTCCGCGGCATCGTCCGGATCGAGCTCCTGGACCACCTCCGCCGCCCGCTGCAGGGCCGGGCGGCCGAGGGCGGCGGCGGCGGTCTCATCCGGGAGGTGGCTGAGGACCGCCGCCGCCCTCTCCGGCGGCAGGAGGCCGATCACCCGGCCGGCGGTCTCCTCGTCGAGCATCCGCACCACCTCGGCGAGGCGGTCCGGCTCCACCTGGGCGAGCATCGCCCGCACCTCGTCCGCCGGCAGGGTGGCGAGGTGGTCGCTCCACGCCTCCGCGGTGAGCGAGGCGAGCTCTTCGTGATCGAGGTGGGTGTCGGACTCCACGGTCTCTCCTCACAGGATCCGGCGCCGTGGCACTGGCCCGCGTCTCTCACGATAGAGTTGCCGCGAGAGGGGTCAACTGTGCGGAGATGGTCGCCGTCCCGCAAGCCTGCCGTTTGCCGGCGACCATCGCCTGGGAGAGAAGCCGGTTCCCGCCCGCAAGCCGCGGTCCCCGGCCGCGATGGGCCTCACCGCCCGAATCGCAATCGGGAACCGAGCACCGCTCCCTGACCCATAGCGCCCGCCAGGGCCAGAGAGCGGTGGCGATCACACCAACCAGACAGTCTCCTAGAAGGCAACTCCGAAGAAGGCGCGCCACTCCGGAGCACCGATCCCCTTGTCGAGACCCCAGCCGAGGCCGCCGGTGAGGGAGAGCCTGCCGACCTTCAGGCCACGCCCACCCACCAGGAGCTCCACCGGCGACGACTCCTCGTCGCCCCACAGGTGCGAGGTGGTGGTGCGGCTGTTGACCTCCGCGACCACCTCCGCGTCGCCGGCGACCGATGCCACGACCCCGAGCCCCACGTCGACAAAGTCGGCGGTGGAGCCATTGCCGACACCGTCCACCGCCCGCCAGCCGGCGTTGGCAATCCACCGCACCCCCTCGGTGACCGCACCGTCCATCACCAGACGGGCGCCATAGGAGAAGGTTCCGAGACCAAGAAGCTCGTCCTTATCCCCGGTGGGCAGGCCCACGATGGGGACCAGGGCCAACCCTACCGCCTCTTTGGAGGGGTCCACGAGGCGGATCTTCGCCTCGATCTCCACGTCACCGAGGCGCCACGCGTCGACCCGCTCGATGCCGGTGAGGCTCTTGCCGTCGATCAGATAATGGACCGGCAGGCGTACCCCCACATCGACGCCGTCCACCACGCCATAGGCGGCGGTGAGTTCCAGGGAGGCGAGGTCGATGAGCCGATCGTTCACGAAGTTGCCCCGCTCGTCCCCCACCACCACCGGATCGCGGGCGTAGGAGAGGAGGCCGCCGAAGGCCGCCGCGCCCGGGGCGAGGGGATGGCTGTCGTAAAGGGTGAAGGTGCCGTTGCCGTCCACCAGCGGACGCAGCCGCTGTGCCTCGATCCCCTCGGTCGCCCGTGCGCCGGAGGCGCCCAACAGAATGACGAGTGCGATCGCGAGCCAACCGCGACGACGGGCGACCACCGCCACCCCCAGGGGGAGGAGCAGGAAGGCGAGGTCGAAGAGGGAGCCTCCCGCCGCCCCGGGTACGGCCTGGCAGCCGTTGCCCTGGAGGCGGCGGGTGCGCGTCGTGGGGGCCGGAGCCGGAGGCGCCGGGGGAAGCACCACCGAGGTGGTCACCGCGGCGGTGTCGTTGGCGGCCACCGGATCGTTGGGGGTGCTCACCGTTGCCGTGTTGGCGGCATCACTGGCGGTGGCGTCGCTGTCGACGGTGGCGGTAACGGTCCGAGTCGTGGTCGCGCCCTCGGCGAGGGTGGCGATCGCCGGCCAGGTCACCGTCTGGCCGCTCGCAACCCCGCTGTCGCTCGCCGAGGCGAAGGTGAGGCCGGCGGGGAGCGCGTCGCTGAGAGCGATGCTGCGCGCGGTGCCGTGGCCGTTGTTAGTCACGGTCACGGTGTAGGCCACCGTGTCGCCGGGCTCTGCCGTCTCCACGTCCGCGACCACGGCCACCGCCACGTCGGGGGTGGAGTGGCCGATGACGAGCTGGCGGGCACCGCTGCCGGTCACCGTGGCCCCATCCACGGTGACCTCCATGGTCAGGGGGTCACCGTCAAAGGCCGGGGTGGCGAAGGCCGCCGCGGCGACGACCGAAGCACCTTCCACGGCGGCTGAACCGCCACCGTCCGTACGGAAGAGGCGCACCTTACCGGGGGAGTTGTCGCTGGAGACCAGCCCCAGATCGCCCTCGTCCGTGAGATCGATGCCGTAGCCGGAGCTCATGAGGCTGTCGCCGAAGCTCCCCCCGTCGGTGACCGTCGGCGGGTCCCCGGCGGTGATGTCGCTGATCTGCAGCCCCGAGGAGCCGAAGATGTGCGCCCCGTCCGGGGTGATCACCCCCCCGCGGTTGACCATCAAAAAGGTGGTGGAGGAGGCCGTGTCGTCGCTGGTGCGGACCACGTTGTTCGAGGCGTAGACCCAGGCGCCGTCGGGGGAGATCACCAACTCACGCTATGCATTGCCCACCTCCCCGATGAAGGTGAGGCTCGTCGTGTCGAAGGCGAAGAGGCCGTTGCGGCCGGCCACGTAGACCTTGCCCCCGTCGGGGGTGACGGCGATCCCCTCCGGGGTGCCGGAGAGGTTGGTGAGGATCTCGGCGACCACCGAGTTGTCCGTCAGGTCTACCACCACGACTCCACCATCGTTGTCGCCGTCGGAGCCGCCGTTCTTCATCGCCACGTAGAGACGACCGCCGTCGGGGCTCACCACCACGTCGTACGGCTCGTCGGTGGTCACCGCGGCTACATCGAGGTCGATGGTCGCCGCCACCTGCAGGGTGGCGGTGTCGATCACCGAGATCGTCCCCACGGTACCGCCGAAGCGGTTGGCCACGTAGACCCGACCGTTGTCCGGGGCGACGTCGATGCCCCGGGGCTCGGAGTCGACGTCGATCTGCGCCACCCACCCGGGGGCATCCATGTCGAAGACCCACACCTGGTCGGAGTCGGTCGCCGAGACGTAGGCGAGGCGATCGCCCGGGCTCGGGGTGATATTGGCGGGCGGGGTTTGGGCCGCTACCGGGGCCGCCGCCAAGAGGAGTAACAACCAACACGCGCAGGAGCGAAAGAACTTCATGAGAGCACCTCCCTTATTGTGGCCAGCGCAGCCGACCGGAAAAACCACACCACAGCACCCAATGGGGAAAGGGGCACGGTGGTCCATCACTATCACCGCAGGGTTCGGGTCACAATTCTAGCCGCGGCTCCGACTGAGGGACAACCTGCCGGGTTCACCCTCCGGGCAGCCCATGAGGGGGAGAAGAGACCACCCACCGAGGCCCCCTGCCACGGGGCGGGATGCCATCCGAACGCGAGGGAGGGAGAGGAGCATCCCCCTCCATAAACAGGTGTGTAGTGGCGCACCATCCGGGTGATCACCTGGGCATGAGGCGCTGGTGGCGTATGATGGCCGCCCATGGAGGGTCAACCCCACAGGATCGTGGTGGCGGGGGAGGTGCTGTTCGATGCCTTTCCCGATGGGGATCGTCTCGGTGGCGCGCCGTTCAACTTCGCCTACCACCTCCACGGGCTCGGCCTCTCGCCCCTGCTCGTGTCGCGCGTCGGGGAGGACGAGCGAGGGGCACGGATCGACTCGGCGATGGTCGCCTGCGGTCTCTCCTCCGGCGGTCTACAGCGCGACCCGGACCGTCCCACCGGCTGGGTGACGGTGGCCCTCGACGGGGAGGGGGGCCATGCATTCACGATCCACCGCGAGGTCGCCTACGACTACCTCGACGCGGACGCGGTGGCCGCGGCGACGGCGGC
>JAJRSX010000038.1 GCA_024278555.1 bacterium
AGGCGCCCTCAGGGAGCCTTTCGGTCCCCTCCGAGGCCACGGTTGGGGTGGTCGAAACGGGCGGGGTAGGCATGTTTATGTCTGCATGAAATGTATCTATAGTCAATAAAAACATTGAGATATTTCCGCTGACCCTCTCCGTGTGCTGCCGTGGTTTCCGTGGCCCATTCCCTGCCGGGCCGCAGGGGATCCGGCGGCGATGCGATTGCCACCGCCGCCCTTCTCCACCGCGCCGTGGCCCCGTACGATCCTCGCCCCAACGGGCCGCCCACCGGCGGCGCAGCAAAAGGAGTGAGCAATGGAGTGTCGGGTGAAGTGGGTGGAGAAGATGTGTTTCCTGGCGGAGACCGGTAGCGGCCACGCGGTGGTGATGGACACCAGCCCCGACTACGGCGGCACCAACCTCGGGGTACGCCCCATGGAGCTGCTCCTCGCCGGGATGGGCGGCTGCACCTCGGTGGACATGATCTCCATCCTGAAGAAGGGGCGCCTCGACGTGGTCGCCTGCGAGGTGGAGGTCAAGGGCACCCGTGCCGCCGAGCCCCCGAAGGTCTACACGAAGATCCACGTCCACTACCGGATCACCGGCCGCAACATCCCCACCGACCGCATCGAGCGCGCCATCGAGCTCTCCAGCGAAAAGCTCTGCTCCGCCTCGATCATGCTCGGCAAGGCCGCCCAGGTGACCCACGACTACGAGTACATCGAGGTCGGGTAGGGCTGCACCCTCCCCGATGCAGGGAGGCCGGTTGGCGACGGGGTGCCTTCGGCCGCTTCACCAGAGGGTGGTCAGGTGGGGATAGGCGAGGAGCAGCCGGTCACCGGTGACCACCGTGAGGCGGTGGATGCGGGCGGTGGCGGTGATGAGGCGGTCGGCGGGGTCGGGGAGGAAGGGCTCCGGCAGGGAGTAGGCCTCCTCCACTACCTCCAGGTCAGCGGCCAGGGGGCGCCAGCCGTTCACCTCCAGGGCGCGGCGGAGCCACGGCTTCCAGTGGAGGTCAAGCTCAATCCGGCCGCGGGCCTGGGCGCAGGCGATCTCCGCCGCGGTGATGGCGGCGATGGAGATCTCCGCCGCCGGGTCGGTGAGGGCAGCGGTCGCCGGCGGCGATAGCCGCTCGGGCGCCAGCCCGGCCCAGAGGACGACGCAGGTGTCGAGGAGCAGCCTCACCCGCCGCTTCCACCCAACATGCGCCAGCCATCTTCGGGGATGAAGGGGCCCTGGAGGTCGTCGTGGATGGCGCCTTCGCCCTTGGCCCAGCCGAGGCGAGTTCGGTTCTCCGACACCGACTCCACCGCTACCAGGCGCGCCACCGGGACATTGCGCCGGCAGATCACCACCTCCTCACCACCGCTCGCGGCCTCCACAAAGGCGGAGAGGCGATCTTTCACCTCGTTGATGTTGGCTACCTTCATGGCCATCAACATAGCCACAATCATAGCCACCTACAACCCGGGCGGTCGGCGGTGGTGGGAGCAAAGTCGCTGGCTTGGTAGATCGGACTTAGTTCGTAAGTCTAGTCATCTCTTCCGTGGAGGCCCTATGCATCGTGTCACCATTCATGAAGCGAAGACCCACCTGTCGCGCCTGATCCAGGAGGTGCTGGTCGGCGAGGAGGTGGTCATCGCCCGCGGGAACCGGCCGGTGGCCCGGCTGGTCGCCCTCCCCGAGGCGCGGCGGCAGCGGCGGTTGGGGAGCGCCAAGGGGCGGATCCGGATCGCCGACGACTTCGACACCTTTGGCGTCGAACGCATCTGGTAGCCGCGGACTCCCCGCGGCGCCGCCGCTGGCGGTGCCCCTTCGTGAGTACCGCTCACGAACCGGCAAGGGTCATCTCTTCGATGAGCACCGACGGGGAGCAGCAGGCGGAGTCGAAGCGCAGGTCGCTGCCCACCGCCACCATCCGGCCGAAGATGTCGCGTAGGTTGGCGGCGAGGGTGACCTCGTGGATCGGAAAGGCGATCTCCCCCCCCTCGACCCAAAAGCCGGCGGCGCCGCGCGAGTAGTCGCCGGTGATCAGGTTCACCCCCTGGCCCATGAGGTCGGTGACCAACAGCCCGGTGTCCATCCGGCGCAGGAGCGTGGCGAGGTCGTCGTCACCGGGCCGCAGAAAGAGGTTGTGGGGGCCGCCGGCGTTGCCGGTGGTGGGGAGGTCGAGCTTGCGGCCGGCGTAGGTGTCGAGGAGGTAGCCGGCCACCACCCCGGCGTCGATCAGCGACCGGTCGCGGGTCGCCACCCCCTCGCCGTCAAAGGGGGAGGAGCCGAGCCCCGACATCCGGCGCCCCTCGTCGCGCACGGTGACGAAGGGAGGAAAGAGGGTCTCGCCGATGGCGCCGGCGAGGAAGCTGGTGCGGCGATAGAGCGCGGTCCCCGAGAGTCCGCCGGCGAGGTGGCCGAGGAGGGTCGCGGCGACGTCGTGCTCGAAGCAGACCGGCGCCTTGCGGGTGGTGAGCTGGCGACCGCCCAGCCGCCGGGTGGTGCGCTCGCCGGCGATCCGACCGACCGCCTCCGGGGGCTCCACCGCCGCCGGGTCGCGTGCCACCGACCCCCAGCCGTCACGCTCCTTTGCGCCATCCCCCTCGGCGACCACCACGCACCCCACCGACTTGCGCGACGCCGGATAGCCCACCAGCAGGCCGAGCGAGTTGCCGAGGACCACGTCGCCGGTGTTGAGCGACACGGTCGCCCCCTCGGAGTTGGTGATCCGCCGGTCCACCGCCATCGCCGCCGCCTCGCAGGCGGTCGCCTCGTCCAGGGCCGCCTGTGGGTCGAGCTGCACCGGAAAGGCGAGGGCAAGATCGTCCACCCGCTCCACCAGCGCCTCTCTCTCCGGCAGGCCGGCGGCCGGGTCGTCGTCGGCCAGGCGGGCCAGGGTGACCGCCTGGTGGGCGGTCTCGGCGAGGGCAGCGGATGACATGTCGGTGGTGGTACAGGAGGCGGTGCGCATCCCCGCCTCGCCCTTCACGTAGACGGTGAGGGAGATGGAGCGGCCCCGGCGGTGCTCGATCCGCTCGGCCTTCCCGAGACGGACGGTGACCGACAGGCCGCGGCCGCTCTGCGCCGCGGCCTGCGCCTGGTCGGCGCCGGCGTCGGCGGCGACGGCGAGGAGCTGCTCCACCGCCGCGGCGAGGGCGGCGTCGGGGGTCGGGCTCATCCGGCGGTCCCCCCCACGGTGAGGGCGGAGAGCTTCACCGTCGGCAGCCCCACCCCCACCGGCACCGACTGGCCGCACTTGCCGCAGGTACCGATGCCGAGGTCGAGCGCCAGGTCGTTGCCCACCATGGTGACCTTGGTGAGGCAGTCGGGGCCGTCGCCGATCAGGGTCGCGTCGCGCACCGGCTCGGCGATCTTGCCGTCGCGGATCCGGTACGCCTCGGAGGCGGCGAAGACGAACTTGCCGGAGGTGATGTCCACCTGGCCGCCGGAGAACTGCACCGCGTAGAGGCCGTCCTTCACCGACGCGAGGACCTCTTCCGGGTCGGTCTCGCCGGGCCGCATGAAGGTGTTGGTCATCCGTGGGATCGGCAGGTGGGCGAAGGACTGGCGGCGACCGTTGCCGGTGGGGGCCTGGCCCATGAGGCGGCCGTTTTGGCGGTCCTGGAGGTAGGCGGCGAGGATGCCGTCGTCGATGAGCACCGTCTCCTGCGGCGGGCTCCCCTCGTCGTCCACGGTAAGGGAGCCGCGGCGGCCGGTGAGCGTGCCGTCGTCCACCACCGTCACCCCGGGGGCGGCGACCCGCTGGCCGAGGCGACCGGCAAAGGCCGAGGTCCCCTTGCGGTTGAAGTCACCCTCCAGGCCGTGGCCGATGGCCTCGTGCAGAAGAATCCCGGGCCAGCCCGGGCCGAGGACCACCTCCATGGTGCCGGCCGGCGCCGCCACCGCCTCCAGGTTGATGACCGCCTGGCGCGCCGCCGCGCGGGCGAGGGACTCCGGGTCGAGGTTGCCGGTGAAGAGGTCAAAGGGGCCGCGGCCACCGCCGCCGCTGCTGCCCCGGCCGCGCGCCTCACCGTCGCGTGCGACCACCGAGATCGACAGGCGGACCAGGGGCCGGCTGTCGGCGACCAGGTCGCCGTCGTGGGTCGCCACCACGACCACCTCGTGGCTCGCGGCAATGGTCGCCACCACCTGATCGACGCGCGGGTCCACGGCGCGGGCGGCCCGGTCGACCCGCTCCAGCAGGCGCACCTTGTCCGCGTCCGCGAGCGAACCGATCGGGTCATCCGCCGGGTAGAGGGGGGGGGCGGTGCGCCGGGTCAGGGCCACCGCGCCGCTCGCCCCGTGGCCGGCGATGGTGGAGGCGGTGCGTGCCGCCTCGCCGATCGTCGCGTTGCCGATCTCCTCGCCATAGGCAAAGCCGGTCGCCTCGCCGGCCACCGCCCGCACCCCGAAGCCGGAGGCGATCGCGTGGGAGCCGGAGCGCACCCGCCCCTCCTCCAGGTGGAAGGCCTGCTGGCGACTGTGCTCCAGGTAGAGGTCGGCGAGCTCCACCGACGGCCCGGCCGCCTCCGCCACCAGGGCGGCGAGGCGCCGGGCGTCGAGGCCGGCGGGGGCGAGGAGCAGCGCCTCGGCCAGGTCCATGGGGTCCATGGCCGGTGAGTATCGGGTTCCTGTCCCGAGAAGGCCACGGCGATGCCGCCTTACCATCGCGGATCCGGAGCACACCGGTGGTTGGCCGAGGATACGTGTGGCGGCGACGCCCCGGGTGGAACAGCGACAGCCCGTCCACGATCGGGGACGGCCGGGCCCCGCTGTCGGAAAGAACGCCGAGGCGCCCCTCCGGGGGATCACACAAGGGCCGCCAGACGGGCCACCTCCGACTCCACCGACTGTGCCTGTTCGACGAGGGACTCGCTCGCCGCGGCCGACTCCTCGGCGACCGCGGCGCTGCGTTGGGTCACCTCATCGATCTGGGTAACCCCGTGGTGGACGTGGGCGACGCCGCGGGTCTGCTCTTCGCTGGCGGAACGGATTTCGCCCATGATGGTGGCGATCCGTTCGATGGTCTCGACGATCTCCATGATCCCCTTCTCCGCCGACTGGGCGACGTTCTGCCCCTCCTCGGCGCGCCCCACCGACCCCTCGATGCGCTCGGAGATCTCCTTGGCCGCCTCTGCCGACCGGGTGGCCAGGGCGCGCACTTCGTCGGCGACCACCGCAAAGCCGCGACCGTGCTCGCCCGCCCGCGCAGCCTCCACCGCCGCGTTGAGCGCCAGGAGGTTGGTCTGAAAGGCGATTTCGTCGATCACCCGGATGATCCCGGCGATCTCCCTGGAGGCGGAGGCGATGCCGTCCATCGACCCGACCATCGCCGCCATCGCGTCGCGCGCCATGGCGCTCGCCTCCTGAGCGGAACGCGCGAGGTCGTCTCCGGCCGCCACCCCCTCGGCATTGCGTGTCGCCATGGTCGAGGTCTCTTCGAGCGCGGCGGCTACCTCCTCGACACTCGCCGCCTGGGTCATCGCCCCTTCGGCGAGTTGGTGCGATGAGGCGGTCATCTGGGCCGAAGTCTCGTTCAGTCTGTGGGTGCTGACCCGGAGGCCGTCGACCGCCTGCCGGATCACCCGACCGATCCCGCGACTCATCCAGGTACCGACAACCAGTCCCAGGAGGGTGGCAAGGACGAGGGCCGACCAGATGGTGAGATAGGCGGCCGTGGCCGTGTGCTCGGCATGTTCGGCGATGTCGTGAACCTCGTCATCGGTTGCCGCATCGATCCGCCCCATGGCCGCGGTGGCCGCGGCCGCCTGGATGTTGAACTCCTCCTGCGCCGCGTTGCGTCGCTTCACGACGTCGAAGAGGTGGGCCTGTTCGGCGAGATACTCCCTTGCCAAGGCCTCAACCCTACCGGCCATCTCCTCGTCTCCGAGGCCGGTAGCCAGGTTGCGCGCGAGGATCCGGTGGATCCTGTCCGCCGCTCCCTCCACTACCTTGCGGGCATCCTCGTTCCCTTCCAGTACCTGATCTGTCGCGGCGATCACCTGCCCCGCCTCGATCGCCACCGCCATCGCCGTCTGCCCGGCGGCCCAGGTGTCGGAGAGGGTATGGAGCTGCCCGGAGCTCAGACGGGTCCCCGGCCGCATTTGCGGCAGAATAACCGTCTCCAGCAGGTCGTCCGCCAACGACTGATACTCATTCACCGCCTCCCCCCACTCCCCGGCGATATCGGCGAGGGAGCCGGACCGCTCGACAAAGTCGCTCTGCAGTGTGGTGAATTCGACCGCCGTATCGCGCAGCTTCGCCTGGGCCGCTGCAAAGGCGTCGAGGTCGGCGGTGGAGGCCAGGTTCGACTTCGCCAGCCGCGCCATCGACTCCTTCCCATGTCTCACCGCCTGCACAAACTGCACCTCGCCGTCCACCTCGCCCCGGGCCATCTTGCCGACGGCGATCACCTGCGCCTGGGTGCCGATGGTCGTCTCCATCGCCCCGCCTGCAGCCTCCCACGCCGTCTCCATCAGGTAGCCGATAGTGGAACGGAGGTGGCCGATCGCCACCACGCCGATCACCCCGGCCACCAAACCGAGGAGGAGCACGGTACCAGTGGCTGCGAAGATGCGCCTCTTGATGGTCCAGATCATGGACATTCACGGCGTCGTGCGCCGCGCCCGGTGCACTAGAAGTCGACCCAGTCGTCGTCCTCGTTTGCCGAGGTCTCGGTCGCGACCGGAGCCGAAGGGGGTTCCGCCGGGGGCCCCGACACGGAAGCGAGGACCGCGCCTGCCGCCGGGACGGCCCCCGCCTCACGCCCCGCCACCTGGAACCTCCCCACCTCCGCTCGCATCCTCCGCGACTGGTCACTGAGGCCGTCGGCAGACGCCGCCACCTCCTCGACCAGGGCGGCGTTCTGTTGGGTCATGCCGTTCACCTGCGACAGGGTATCGGCCACGCCGTCGATCGACGCCGCCTGATCGTGGGCGGTCTCGGCGATCTCCCTGACGATCGCCGAGACCTCCCCGACCGCGGTGACGATCTCCTCGAGGCTCGTCCCGGAGGCGTTCACCAGCTCGGTCCCCGCCTCCACCTTGGAGACCGTGTCGTGGATCAACCCCTTGATCTCATCCGCCGCCTTGGCCGCGCGACGGGCGAGGTTTCTCACCTCCGCGGCGACCACCGCGAAGCCGCGCCCCTGCTCCCCGGCCCGTGCCGCCTCCACCGCCGCGTTGAGCGACAGGAGGTTGGTCTGGAAGGCGATCTCGTCGATCGCCTCGATGATGTCGCGGATCCGCCCCGACGCCTGCTCGATCTCGCCCATGGCGGAGACCGCCTGGTCGACCACCCGGCCGCCGCGCTCCGCCACCTCACAGGCGGTCGCCGCCAGGGTGTCGGCGCGGTTGGCGTCGTCAGCGCTCTGCTTCACCGCCCTGGCCATCTCCGCCATGGAGGAGGCGCTGCTCTCCAGCGACGCCGCCTGCTCCTCGGTACGGCTCGCCAGGTCCTGGTTGCCCGCGGCGATCTCGCCGGAGCTCAAGGCCACCTGGTCGGCGGCGGTGGCGATCGAGCTGATCGCCCGCTCCGACGCCTCCACCGCCCCGTTCACCGCCTCCTTGATGCGCGCGTGGTCACCGCGGTAGTCACCCTCCATCCGCACCGTGAGGTCGCCGTCGGCGACTTGGCTGAGGACCGTGGCCGCCTCGTTGATCGGCCCGGTCGCCGCGTCGAGGGTGTCGTTCATCCCCTGCACCAGGGCGCGGTAGCCGCCTGCGAAGGCGCTCGCGTCGCCGCGCACCGTGAGCTCGCCATCACGCGCCGCGGTGGTCAGACGGCCGGTCTCCTCCACCAGCCGCTCCAGGGTGTCAAAGAGGTCGGAACAGGCGGTGCCGAGGACGTCGTGCTCGGAATGGGGCGCGACCCGCGCCGAGAGGTCCCCCTGGGCGAGACCGCGGGCCGACGCCGCCGCCTCGCCGAGGTAACGGATGAGACCGCGGAAGGCGTCGGCGAGCTTGCCGAGCTCATCATTGGACCGGTGGCTCACCTCCTGGTCGATCTCCCCCTCACTGATCCGCCGCGCCGCCCCCACCACCTGCTCCAGGGGGGTGACCAGGCGGCGGCTGAAGCCGAGGGTGAAGAGGAGGCCGCCGGCGAGGCCGAGGAGGCCGAGAAGGACCGAGGTCCACGCCAGCCGCCGCACATCGGCCAACGCCGCCGCCCGCGGCATTACCACCACCGTCCGCCACTCCGGGCCCCCGGCGGGGCGGCCGGCGGCGGCGGCGAAGATGTAGGCGTCACTGGATCCGACCCCGGCCGGCGTCCCGCCCTCTGTGGCGACCCCGAGGCGGGGGGCGGCCGGTTCACCCACCGGCCACCCGTCCGGGTCGGTGGTCTGGAGGATCCGATCGGACGCGTCGGTGATCAGCACCCTCTCCTCGCCCGCCGGGTCGACCGTCTGGCTCAACCCCTGCCAGTCGAGGTGAATGACGAGAAAGCCGAGGGTCTCCTTGGCGTCCCAGCCGGCGGCCACCCGCACCACCAGGGGCACCACGCGGCGGCCCGGCTGCAGCGGATCCACGGCCACCGGTGACACCCCGAGCCGACCGGAAACGATCGCGTCGGCCACCCACGGCAGCGTGTCCTGGACCCGCTTCCCCATCCACGCGCGGTCGGTGGCCGCCACGACGGTGCCATCGGGCATGGTGGCCGCGAGGTCGGCGATCTCCGGGTACTCCTCCTTCATCTGGCCGAGGAAGGTGGCGATCTGGCTGTCCGGGTCGCGATCCACCAGGAGCTGCATCAACTCCAGGGTCGACCACACCTGGGCGTTGCGCCGCACCGTCTCGACCCGCTCCACCAGCGCCGCGACCCGCTGCTGTGCCTCCCGTTCGACGCTCTTGCCGACGCGCTGGGTGACCTGCTGCCGCCCCTGGAGGAAGGTCACCGTGCCCGAGACGGCGATTGTTCCCGTGAGGATGAGACCGAAGGTGAGAGGGATCTTCCAGCGCAGTTGCATGGGATCACCATTGCGCCACATGGCGCGCAAGGGGGGGACGGCGGCCCTCGCCGCCGTCCCCCTGTTGGCGATGGAGCTACAGGCCGCTCACCTGCACGACCTTGACCGTATCGTCCACCTGATCCTCCGCCAGGTAACCGATCGCCCCCGGCGTCCGGGCGACGAACTTCTTCACCAGGGTGGGCGAGCGGAAGACCTTGGGGCCGGTGAGTCCTCCGGTCATCTTCTTGTTGATCCAGAAGTTCTGCACCTCGGCGACGGTGGAGCCGAGGATCTCCTTCGAGAAGGCGGCCCGCACCGGGCTGCTCGCCGACTGGTCGAAGGGGATGATGGCGCCGTCCCCGGACCACTCGGTCTTCTCCTTCTGGTAGATCCGCTTGAGGTCGTCCTTTGTCAGGGTAGAGACCTTGACGCCGGGGTTGACCACGACGACGAAGTCGGCGGCGAGGGTAGGCATCGCCCACAGCATCCCCGCCACCAACACGATCCATTTTGCTGTATTCCTCATTGTCGTACTCCTGTATCGGATAGGCTGGGGTTAGAAGAAGAGGGCGATGCACGCCGCCAGCGCCTCGAAGCTGTCGGTGTCGTCGCTGAAGTCGTTGGTGTTGACCTCCAGCTTGAGGGCGATGTCGGGCCTCGGCCGGACGTTCACCCCGATGGTGTGTCGCTCGTGCTTCGGCCCGTCGCTCGGGTCGACAGAGCCGTACCGGTAGAAGCAGCGGACTTCACGCCAGACCCGCACCGACGGCTGGACGTAGAGCCCCTCGCTGCTCACGTCGCTGGTCCGCGAGGCGTACTCGGCGAGAAGCTCAAAGCGACCGGCGTTGACCTGGGTGTCCACCCCCCAGACGTCGAACTGCCCCCCCTCCGAGGGGGCGTTCTCGGTATAGCCGGCCGCGCCGACGTCGAGGCGCGAGACCCCGTCGAACAGGTGGCCGAAGTGGAGGGTGAGGTGGCCGCCCACCGCCTTCCCCTCGTTGTCGTCCTCTTTGCTGGAGTTGGGTGACTGGCCGTTGCCGTAATAAACGTTATAGGTAGCGCCTATCGAGCCCGCGTAGGCGACCCCGTACGCCATCACCCCGTTTGTATCCGTGGGAAAGACGTTGCGCACCATCAAGGGGCGGTTCGTGGAGAGGACCGTGTTCGGGTAGTGGTTCACGTTCCAGTACTCGGGGAGGAGGAACTTGCCGCCGCGCACATGGAGCCAGTCGGCATGGAGGTACTCGGCCCACGCCGACTCCACGGAGACCGCACCGGCTCCGTCGACCGCCTCACCGTCTCCATCGTGGGCCCGGAAGTCTTCGAACTCGACCTCGGTGAAGAAGCGCCACTGCCTCCACGTCCGGGTCACGAACAGCGACACGTGGTGCTGGCGGAAGCCGCTGTTCGACGCGTCGTTCGCGGCGTTGTACTCGAAGTCGTAATAGCCCGAGAGGCCGGCGCGCTCTTCAAGCCGGGCGGCGAGGTCGGAGACGCTCTCGCCCAGCACCTCCTGATTCAGGGCTACGTCGTCGAGGCTGGCCGCCGAGGCCGGCGGCCCCCACGACACGATGATCAGTGCAGCCGTGGCGACTGCCATCCAACGAAGAGATGTCCTGTCCATGGGATTCTCCGGGGAAGGTGGGTAGTGATGGATAAACCATATCGGTGTTCCCTGACCCACCATGAGCCGCGAGCGACATCGCGCACCCTGTGGAGGAGAGGCCGGTGGTCGACGCCACCACCACGCAACCGGGAGGGGGTGCGCTACATTCCATACACACCCTCCTCACGAGATCGACCATGGCCTCTCCGGTCGTAGTTGCCGCCCTCCTCCCCCACGCCCCCATCATCTGCCCGGCCGTAGCCGGACCGCGGGCGGAGGCGGTGGCGGCGACCACCGCCGCCTGTGCGGAGGCCGGAAGGGAGGTAGTCGCCGCCGCCCCCGACGTGGTGGTGACCACCGCCCCCCACGGCGCCCGCCACCCGACCGACCTCACCCTCCACACCGCCGACCGCCTGGCGGGCGATCTGGGCCGCTTCGGCGCACCGGAGGTCCGCGTCGACCTCCCCGGCGCGGTGGAGCTGGCCGAGGGAATCATCGAGGCGGGGATCGCCGGGATGGTGGTTCGCCCGCTGGACAGCGGCGGCCTGGAGTACTCCACCGTCGTCCCCCTCTCCTTTCTCTGCAGAGCCGGCTGGCGCGGCCCCACCCTGGTGGTGGGCCTCCCCTACCCGGGAGAGGGCGACCCCGCCGCCATCGGCGCGGCCGTTGCCGCCGCCGCCGGCCGCCTCGGCCTGCACATCGGGGTGATCGCCAGCGGGGACATGAGCCACCGCCTCACCGCCGATGCCCCGGCCGGCTTCGACCCGGACGGTGCGCGCTTCGACGCCAAGGTGACAGCCCTCCTGCGCGCCCACGATTTTCAGGCCCTCCGCCACCTCGACCCCGACCTCCTCGCCCGTGCCGGTGAGGACTGCCTCGACTCCCTCCTCTTCGCCGCCGGCTGCCTCGGCTTCGAGGCCCACGCGCCGCGCCTCCTCTCCTACGAGGGCCCCTTCGGCGTCGGCTACGGGGTGGCGATCCTGACCTCCCCGCCGGGCGGCCACCGTGGGGAGCCCTCTCTCCCCGAGCTCGCCCGCGACGCCATCCGCGCCTACGTGGCAGAGGGCCGGGTCTACACCCCGGACGTTGCCATGCCGGCCGAATGGCAGGAGCGGGCACCGGTCTTCGTCACCCTCCACACCCCGGCAGGCGAGCTGCGCGGCTGCATCGGCAGCCTGGAGCCGACCACCGCCAACGTCGCCAGCGAGACCGTCGACCGTGCGATGGCCGCCGCCACCGCCGACCCGCGCTTCGCCCCGGTACGGCCCGAGGAGGTGGAGGGGCTCGACGTGGAGGTCTCCATCCTCTCCCCCCTGGAGGCGGTCGACTCCGTCGCCGACCTCGACCCGGCCCGCTACGGGGTGGTGGTGGAGGCGGGGGGCCGCCGCGGCGTGCTCCTGCCGGCGATCCCCGGCATCGACGACGCCGAGGCCCAGGTGGCGATCGCCCGCCGCAAGGCGGGGCTGGGGCCGGACACGCCGGTGCGCCTCTACCGCTTCACCGTGGACAAGATCGCCTCTCCCGGGAGGCAGCGGTGAGCCACCCCGCCCGCTGGGGGAGCCGCCTCGCCGACGGTCGCATCCGCTGTCTCCTCTGCCCGCGCGACTGCTGCCTCAAGGAGGGGCAGCGCGGCCACTGCTTCGTCCGCGCCAACGAGGGGGGCGAGCTGGTCCTCACCACCTACGGTCGCTCCTCCGGCTTCTGCGTCGACCCGATCGAGAAGAAACCCCTCAACCACTTTCACCCCGGCTCCGCGACGCTCTCCTTCGGCACTGCCGGCTGCAACCTCGCCTGCCGCTTCTGCCAGAACTGGGACATCTCCAAGTCCCGCGACACCGACACCCTCGCCGCTGAGGCCACCCCGGAGGAGATCGCCGCCCGCGCCGCGGAGCTGAACTGCGGCTCGGTCGCCTTCACCTACAACGACCCGGTGATCTTCGCCGAGTACGCCATCGACACCGCCGAGGCGTGCCACGCGCAGGGGATCGAGACGGTGGCGGTGACCGCCGGCTACATCCACCCGACCCCGCGGGCCGAGCTCTTCGCCCACATGGACGCGGCGAACGTCGATCTCAAGGGGTTTTCCGACGCCTTCTACCAGAAGCTCGCCCGCGGCCACCTGGAGCCGGTCCTCGACACCCTCCGCTACCTCGTCCACGAGACCGACTGCTGGGTCGAGATCACCACCCTGCTCATCCCCGGGTGGAACGACTCGGAGGCCGAGGTCCGCGCCGAGGCCGAGTGGATCCGCGACCAGCTCACCCCCACCGTGCCGCTGCACTTCACCGCCTTCCACCCGGCGTGGCGGATGCTCGACACCCCGGCCACGCCGCCCGCCACCGTGCGGCGGGCGCGGGAGATCGCCCGCGAGGTCGGCCTCGCCTTCGTCTACACCGGCAACATCCACGACCCCGAGGGGGGCACCACCTACTGCCCGGGCTGCAACAGCCCGCTCATCGAGCGCGACGGCTACCAGCTCCTCGCCTACCGTCTCACCGACGGGCGATGCACCGCCTGCCACACCCCCCTCCCCGGCCGCCTCGACCCCACTCCCGGCCCCGGCCCCGGCCACCGGGGAGCGAGATGTATGGGCGTCCGCTTCGACCGGGCGGTGTAAAGGGGAGAAGAATGTGGATTGACCCACAGTCCGTAAGACGTGGCGAAGAGGGTCAACAGAAATAGCCCTGAGGGTTCCGCCAACCGTCACACCGCTGGAACACGAAAACTCGGAAACACCGGATTTCTGGACAGTCATGATTTCCGCTGATCCGCGAAGGGCCGGTACCGGTTCGGCCGCCCATCACCACCGGAAATTGCCGCCGATCGACGATGAGGCGCGGCAGTTAGAGGTCTTGGTCGGACGGTTGCGGGAGGTCACCGGCTGCCGCGCCGGCTGAGCGGGCACTGCGCTCCGAAGGGTGGGATGCCCTCCCCGCGCGACCGGCCTCACCCCGCGGTGGTCGCCCCGGCGACAACGAAGCCGGCGGCGACCGCCTCCACGTCGAGGAGGGAGACGATGTGCGAACCGTCACCGCTGTGGGCCACGGAGACGACCATGGGGTCGCCCGCCTCCTCGTCGGCGGCGATGTCGCCCTCGGTGGGGGCGGGGGTGAGCCACTCGACGCCGGTGACCTCATCCACCGCCACCGCGTAGGGACCGGAGGGGGCGTCGACCACCACGGTGATGGTGCGGCACGTCTCCCGCAGGAGGCGCCGGAGGTCGGCGAACAGCTCGATCATGTGCGCCAGGGTGGTGTCGCGGGTCGTCCCGATGAGCTCCTTCGCGCCGTCCAGGTTACCCTCGGTGGTTCGCCGGAGGCACTCGGCGGCGATCGCGTGGATCTGTTTGTGGGGGGCGTCGAACCGCTTCATGTGGTTGGCGAGGACGAGGTTGTCGGTAGAGAAGGTGTCGTACCATTTGCCGAAGGCGCACTTGTGCGGGTCGGTGGCGAGCTTGAACTCCTCCCCCTCGGTGACCGCCCGTTCCAGGGCGGTGAGCCAGTTGCGGTGGTCCTGTTCGCGCTGGTCGAGCATCTCGATCAACCCCTCTACCTCCGCCTCCGCCGAGGTCAGCCCGAGGCGGTGGCGCAGATCGACCACCGGGATCACCTTGCCGCGCAGGTTCATCACCCCACGCACGTGGTCCTCTACATGCGGCAGGTCGGTCACCGCGCCCATGGAGACCATCTCCCGGACCAGCCCGATGGGGAGGCCGAAGTAGCGATCCTCCACCCGGACAATAACCTGCTGGGTAGCCTCTTGCTCGGTGGTCGCGGTTGCCATGGGGTGCTCCTCTCTGTGTTTCCTGGTTGCCGATGGATGCCGCCTACACTGCCGCTCCGGCGGTGGCGGTGAGCATGGCCGCGGCGATCCGGTCGAGGGGCAGGACCTCGTCGACGCCGCCGGCGGCGATCGCCTCGCGCGGCATGCCGTAGACGACGCAGCTCTTCTCGTCCTGGGCGATGGTGTGGCCGCCCGCCTGGTGGAGCTCGCGCATGCCGTCGGCGCCGTCGTTGCCCATGCCGGTGAGGATGGCGGCGGTGGCGTTGCGGCCGGCGGCGCGCGCCACCGACTTGAAGAGGACGTCCACCGCCGGGCGCTGGCGACAGACGAGGGGGCCGTCGGAGAGGCGCACCACGTAGCGGGCGCCGGAGCGGGTCAGCAAGAGGTGGCGGTCGCCCGGGGCGAGGAGGGCGAGGCCCGGGTGGAGGGCGTCGCCGTCGCGCGCCTCGCGCACCTCGCAGGCTGCGATCTCGTCGAGACCGCGGGCGAACGAGGCGGTGAAGTTGGCGGGCATGTGCTGGCACAGCACGGTCCCGGGGATATTCGAGGGGAATTGGGCGAAGAGGTGGCGCAGCGCCTGGGTGCCGCCGGTGGAGGCGCCGATGGCGAGGACCTTGTGGGTGGCGTCGAAGGTAGGGGCCGCTACCTGGGCGGTGGGGAGGGTGTCGAGGCGGCGGACGCGGGCGATCGCAGCCGCCTTTACCTTGTCGAGGATCCGCACGGAAATCTCATCGAGGCCGCCGCCGAGGCGACTCTGGGGCTTACACATCACCTCTACCGCACCCAGGGCCAGGGCGCGCATCGCCAGGTCGCCGCCTTCCGGGGTGAGCGACGAGAGGACCACCACCGGCATGGGCCAGTGGCGCATGAGCTTGGCGAGGAAGGTGATGCCATCCATGCGCGGCATCTCGATGTCGAGGGTGATGACGTCGGGCTTCAACGCCACGATCCGGTCGCGGCCCACGAACGGGTCGGGCGCGGTGCCCACCACCTCGATCGACGGGTCGGTCGCGAAGATGCGGGTGAGCGTCGTGCGGACGGTGGCGGAGTCGTCGACGATGAGGACACGGGTGGGCATGGGGGGCTCGCGTTTCTCGCTCGGGCTAACCCCGAGCGTTCGAGGGGGGCTCAGGCTCCAAGGTCTCCAACCACAGATGCACGGGCTGCATCCCGGTGGAGACCTCGCAGCACCCCTCGGCCAGGGGCGTGTCCTCTTCCACCATCACCGTGGGGATCTCCAGGGTGTAGCGCCGCTCCTCCGGGGAGAGCGCCTTGACCAGACGACCGGCGACCATGTTGGCGGCCTCGCCGCAGGCGTCGAGGACCAGCGCCTCCTCCGGCTCCCCCTCGCCGAGGAAGTCGGCGGTGATCTCCGCCGCCAGGGGCCACGGCAGGCGGAGGTGGAGGAGCGCCTCGTGGGGGCCGTGAAAGGCGATCACCGTGTGGACGGTCTCGCCGGCCATGGGCGAGGCGGCGTCGACCCGCTCCAGGGTGACGAAGAGGGACTCTTCAAAGACCAGAACGGCCGCCTCGATGGCGCGCTCGACAAGGGGGTCGGTGGTGGTGTCCATGATGGTTGCTCCGGGTGGTGTCCGGGTGGTCCGCCGGCGCCGGCGGGAGGTCAGAAATCTCCCCCCTCATCGGCCACCGCCATGGCCATCCCCAGGTACGGGGCGATGACCGGCGCCAGCTCCTCCGGGCGAAACGGCTTCTGGATGAAGCCGACCACCCCGAGGGAGAGGACCTTGTCGATCACCTCGCGGCTCCCCTCGGTGGAGATGACCACGCACGGGATGGAACACAGCAGGGGGTCGTTTTTCACCGCCTCGATGAGCTCGATGCCGTTCATCTCCGGCATGTTGATGTCGGTGATGATCAGGCGCGGGGTGGTGTCGGCGAGGAGCTCCAGGGCATGGCGGCCGTGGTGCGCCTCCAGGAAGTCGTCGATGGCGAAGCCGGCCTGCTTGACCACCCGCCGCACCACTTTGCGGACCGTGGCGGAGTCGTCGACGATGAGGATGGTGGTGTCCATGGGGACTCCCTTACGGGGCTAGGGGGTGATGCTCTCGCTCGCGAGGCTGTCGATCTCCACCAAACGCATGGCGAGGTCGACGGAGAGGTCGCCGACCTCGTTGGAGGAGATGCCGAGGTTCGCCAGGAGGTGGTCGGGGACCTGGTAGGCGAGGCCGTCGGCGCCGCAACCGATCCCCTGCATGAGGCAGAGGAGGTCGCAGAGCTGGACGATGCGCGCGACGGTGGGGTCGGCGGCGCGCTCGGGGTGGTGGTGGCAGGCGATCGCCTCCACCAGGGGGGCGGGGAAGGCCCAGCTCTCGGCGAGCCAGCCGCCGGCGGTGGCGTGGTCGATGCCGAAGGCGAGCTGCTCCGCCTCGGGGAAGGGGATGTCGTCGTCGATCAGCTCGTGGAGCGCCTCGCCGCGCTCCGCCACCCATGCGTCGAGGGCGATCTTGCCGATGTCCTGGAGGAGGCAGGCGGAGTAGACGAGGCCGGGATTGGCGATCGTGAGCCGGCCGACCACCAGCTCGCTGGCGACTGCCGCCGCCAGGCCGTGGCGGAAGAGGTCACACCGCTCCAGCCGGTAGCCGTCGCCGCCGCCCTGGAGGGTGTCGCCGGCGCAGGCGGTGACCACCAGCTTGGTGAGCGCCCGGCGGCCGAGCAGGGCGATGGCGCGCTCGACCGAGTCGATGGTGTGGCGCACCCCCATGAGGGGCGAGTTGGCCACCCGCAGGCAGGCGGCGTCGAGGAGCGGATCCTGGCGGATCAGGGAGGCGAGGCTGTCGACGGTCGTGTCATCGCGATCGACCGCTCCGAGGACGCGCACCGCCACCTCGGGCAGTGGGTGGATCTTGTCGAAGATGGGGGTCAGCTCATCGCGGGTCATGTCAGCTCCCTCCTGGGCTCTCCGGGTGAGGTGACAAAGAGGCGGCCGGTGGCCATCTCCAGCTCCACGGTGCGGCTCACCGCACCCCCGACATCCTCGGCGGTGAGGGTGACGCCGTTCTTCCACATCAGCTTGCGGGCGAGGAGGAAGTTGCGCTTGCCGACGTTGAAGAGACCGGCGCCGTCGATCAGCGACGCGCCGCCGGCGATCTTGACGATGGTGCGCTGCTTCACCGCCCCGAGGGCATAGGCCGCCTTGAAGAGGCGGGGGATCCCCAGGTCGCCGAAGATCAGGGGGGTCGCCGCCGCCTTCTCCGGGTGCTCGCGCCCCTCCGGGAGCATGTAGTGCAGGAGGCCGCCCACGCGGGCGACGGGATCGAAGATGGCCACGCCGATGCACGAGCCGAGGCCGTGGGTGATGATCGAGGCGGCGGGGTCGGCGGTGACCTCCATCGCTCCGATGCCGACGACGAGCCGGTTGGCGGTTGCGGTGGCGAGGGTCATCGGGCGGCCTCCGCCGGCCGGCGGTGGATCCCCGGCCCCTCGGTGCAGTATGGGTGGTGTACCCGAGTAAGGGATTCGGAGAGGCCGACAAAGAGGTAGCCGTCCGGCTCGAGGAGGGTGGCGAAGCGGTTGACCAGCCGCTCCTGGGTGGGGGCGTCGAAGTAGATCATCACGTTGCGGCAGAAGATCGCCTGCACCGGGCCGCGCAGGGGCCAGTGGTCGGAGATGAGGTTGAGGCGGCGGAAGACCAACCGCTCGCGGACCACCGGCGCCACCACCACCCGGCCGTCACCGGCGGGGAGGAAGAGGGCGCGGTAGGCGGGGTCGAGGTCGGCCACCTGCTTCGTCGCATAGGTGGCGGCTTGTGCCGTGGCCAGCGCCCGGGTGGAGATGTCGGTGGCGAGGATGCGGACGTCCCACCCCTCGGCGCGCGGCAGCAGCGTCTCCATGAGGATGGCGAGGGTGTACGGCTCCTCCCCGGTGGCCGCGGCGGCACACCAGATGCGCACCGCCCGGTTGCCGGTGGCGGCGGCGCGCCGCTTCCAGGCGGGAACCAGGCGGTCGCGGAGGAAGTCGAAGTGGGCCGGCTCGCGGAAGAAGCGGGTGTAGTTGGTGGTCAGGCAGTCGAGGAGGTGGACCCACTCCGCCTCACCCTCGGGGCCGTCGAGGAGGTGAAGGTACGGCTCGAAGCCGTCGAGGCCGAGGGCGCGCAGCCGCTTCATCACCCGCCCCTGGACCATCTCCCGCTTCTCCGGCGGCAGACTGATCCCGGCACGCCCGTAGGCGCCGGCACGGATCTGCTCGAAGGCGCGGGTGGAGAGGGTGGCGGCCATATGGGGTGCGGTTGGATGCTCGATCGGACGGTGCGGGGGCGGCGGTGATCAGGGTGGTGGGGTGGACTCCCCCGCCATCGGGAGGGGAGCGTTGATGGGTCTCCGCTAGAACCCCTCCACATACTCCTCCTCCTCACCCTCCTCCATGAGGGGGAAGAGTGCTTCCGCCGTGGTGGTTGGCGCCGCTGGCGGTGCGGGGGGCGAGGCAGAGAGCGGCGCGGGCACCGGGGGAGGTGGTTGTTGCGGGACGACCCGGGGCGTGGCCGGCATGGCGGTGGCGCTCGGGACCGCGGCGCCACCCCCAAAGAGGAGGTTCCGGATCCCCCCGAGGGACTCCCGGATCGCCTCGGTGTGGGCGCGCAGCCGCCCGTAGTTGTCTCCTGCCTGGCCCGCCTGGGCGGCGTTGGACTGGGTGATGCGGTCGATCTGGGTGACCGCGGCGTTGAGCTGCGAGACCCCCTGGGCCTGCTCCTTGGAGGCGAGGGCGATCTCCTCGGTGATCTGCGACAACCGTTCGATGTTGCCGACCATCTGGCCGAGGGCGTGGCTGGTCTCGCCGGCGAGCTCCTGGCCGCGGCGTGCCTTGGCGAGGGAGTCATCGATGAGGGCGGAGGTGTCCTTGGCGGCGGCGGCGGAGCGGGTGGCGAGGTTGCGCACCTCCTCGGCGACCACCGCGAACCCCTTGCCGTGCTCCCCGGCGCGTGCCGCCTCCACCGCCGCGTTGAGGGCCAGGAGGTTGGTCTGGAAGGCGATCTCGTCGATCAGTTTGATCACCCCGGCGATCTTCTGCGACGCCTCGGTGATCTCTCCCATCGCCGCCACCATCTCCTGCATGGAGTGCTCGGATTGCTCGGTGATCTTCCGGG
>JAJRSX010000039.1 GCA_024278555.1 bacterium
CACCCGGCCCTGCTCCCCTCCTTCCCCGGCCTCCACGCCCAGCGTCAGGCGGTGGCGTACGGGGTGAAGATCTCCGGCTGCACGGTCCACTTCGTGGACGAGGGGGTCGACAGCGGTCCGATCATCCTCCAGCGGGCCGTCGAGGTGCTCCCCGACGACACGGAGGAGTCTCTGGCGGCGCGCATCCTGGTGGAGGAGCACAAGCTCTACCCGGAGGCGGTGCGGCGCATCGCCCTCGGCGAGGTCCCCCTCGGCGGCCGCCGGCGTCAGGAGGTTGGGTGAGGAGCCCGTGCCCCCACGTCACCGACGGCCCGGTCCTGGTGAGCGCCTGCCTCGCCGGGGTGCCGTGCCGCTTTGATGCCACCGCCCGCCCGGAGCCGGGGCTGTTGGCGCACGTGATCGCCGGCCACCTCATCCCTATCTGTCCGGAGATGCTCGGCGGCCTCCCCTGCCCGCGTGCCGCCGCGGAGATCGACCGCGGCGACGGCCACACGGTCCTCGACGGCGGTGCCCGGGTGGTGGATGGCGACGGCCGCGATGTCACCGCCCTTTTCGTCGACTGCGCCCACTGCTGCCTGGAGATCGCCCGTCGCTACGGGGTACGCGCGGCAATCCTCAAGGAGGGGTCGCCGTCGTGCGGCTACCACCGGCTCCATCAGGGCGGCCGGATCATCCCCGGCTGCGGCGTCACCACCGCCCTGTTGCGCCGCAACGGCATCCAGGTGGTGCCGGAGATCATCGGCCTCGCCGGGGTAAAGGCGGCGTAGGGGCGCGCGGCGCGGGGCGCTTCGCGCGGGGGTGGGGGATGGGGGAAGGAGGGCCGCCTGCGGCGGTCCATGAGATGTGGATCGACGTTCCCTGGCTACCTATTCAATAATCGCCGGTCGCAGGCCGGCACCAGCCCGTCACCCCCCATCCCCCACCCCCCATCCCGGGCGAGCGAAGCGAGCCCCCACCATGTCCCGTCCCGGCCTCCTGCGCTCCGTCGGGGTGATCAGCGGCGCGACCCTGGTGTCGCGCGTGGTCGGCTACCTGCGCGACATGCTGCTCGCCTACTACCTCGGCGCCGGGGTGGTGGCGGACGCCTTCTTCGTCGCCCACCGGATCCCCAACTTCCTCCGCCGCCTGTTTGGCGAGGGGACCCTCACCGCCGCCTTTGTCCCGGTCCTCACCGAGCAGATCGCTGCCGGTGACCAGGAGGCGGCGCGCAACCTGATCCGCCGCCTCGCCGGCCTGCTCCTGGCCGCCTCCACCATGCTCACCCTCCTGGGGGGGGCGGCGGCGCCGTGGCTGGTGCGGATCATGGCCCCCGGCTTCATCCACCAGCCGGAGAAGCTCCACCTCGCCATCGAGCTCACCCGGCTGATGTTCCCCTACGCCCTCTTCCTGGCGGTGGCGGCGCTGGCCATGGGGGTGCTGCAGGCCCACCGCCGCTTCCTCTGGCCGGCCCTGGCGCCCGCCGCCTACAACGTCTCCATCATCGCCGGGGCGGTGGTCCTCGCCGACCGGTGGCTCCCGCCGGCGCGGGCGATCGCCGTCGGGGTGGTGGTCGGGGGGCTTGCCCAGCTCCTCATCCAGCTCCCGGCGGTGCGCGAGGCCGGCTATCCGTTGCGCCCGGCGTGGCGTCCCGGAGACGCCACCGTGCGGCGGGTGGTGCGCCTCATGGGGCCGGGGATCCTCGGGCTGGCCATCCTGCAGGTGAACATCCTCATCTCCACCCTCCTCGCCTCCTTCCTCCCCAATGGCGCCGTCTCCTACCTCTACTACGCCAACCGGGTGATGGAGTTCCCCCTCGGCCTCTTCGGCATCGCCATCGCCACCGCCGCCCTCCCGGACCTCGCCGACCACGCGGCGCGCGGTGACACGGCGGGGCTGATCCGGGCGCTCAGGCGGGCGCTGCAGCTCTGCCTCCTGGTGATGATCCCGGCCGGGGTCGGCATGGCGGTCCTGGCGCGGCCGATCATTACCCTCCTCTTTGCCGGCGGCGCCTTCTCTGTTGCCGACATTGCCGGTACCCGCTCCGCCCTCATCGCCTTTGCCGCCGGGGTGTGGGCCTACGCCACGGTGAAGGTGGCAATCCAGGCGATGTTCGCCCAGCAGGACACCACCACCCCGGTGAAGACCGGCGCCGCCACCGTGGTGGTGGACATCATCCTGTCGTTGCTCCTCATGGGGCCGCTGGCCCACGCCGGCCTGGCCCTGGCTACCAGCCTCGCCGCCGCCTTCCAGTTCGCCCTCCTCATGTTCTTGCTGCGCCGTCGCCTCGGCCCCCTCGGCGGCCGCGCCCTGCTGGCCACCACCACCCGGGCGCTGGCGGCGAGCGCGGTGATGGCGGCGGCGTGCGGCTTCGCCGACGGCCGCTGGCCCGCCCCCGGCTCTCGCCTCGGAGCTTTGGGCGAGGTCGCCGCGATCATCCCCGCGGCGGTGGTCGTCTACGGCGTCGTCCTCCTGCTCCTCGGCGGCGAGGAGCGCCGCTGGCTGGCACGCCTGTGGCGGGGAGGTCGCGGGGCCGACACCAGGGGTGTAGGCAAGGATGGGCGGTAGGAGGCGGCGCCCGCCGGCGCCCCGCGCCAACGGCGCGGCAGCCCCGTCGGGGCCGAGTCGCGAGCGGGAGCTCGCTCTCACCGGGGTCCCACGGGTTTGGCGCCGCGTTGGGAGGCGCCGCCACCGTCGGTCTCTCCACCTGGGCGACGGGTCAGCGGTCGTAGTAGGTTGCGGTGGCCGGCGGCCGTCTCGGTCGCCGGGCGAGCCGTGGGGTGACAGAGGTGGAGAAGGAGCTCTTTTCAACGCTGGAGCGCGGGGGGGTCTGCCTCACCGCCACCCGCCGTCTGGCGCGGGAGGTCGGCCGCGCCTATGACCGGTGGCAGCGGTCGCGGGGCCGGGAGGCGTGGGCGGCGGCGGCCTGCCTGCCCCTCACCGTCTGGTTGCGCGAGCAGTGGGCCGCCACCTGGCCGGCCACCCACCTGCCGGGCGAACCGCTCCACCTTGCCGCCTGGGAGGGGGTGATCGGCGACGACCTTGGCGCGGCCTCCCGCTCCCCCCTGGAGGTCGCCTCCCTCGCGCCGGTGGCGGCGGCGGCGGCGCGCCTCGTCGCCCACTACCGCCTCGGGGAGTCGGCCGCCACCGAGGAGGAGCGCGCCCTTTTCCGCTGGCGCCGCGCCTTTTCCCGCCGCTGTCGCGACCTCGGCTGGCTCGACCCCGCCACCCTCGCGGACGCGGTGGCCGGCGCCATCGAGGCGGGGGAGGTGGCGGTTCCGGGCGAGGTGCTCCTCGCCGGCTTCGACCGGCTGAGCCCGGCGGAGGAGGCGGTGGTCGCGGCCCTCCGCGCACGCGGCAGCGCGGTCCGGCGGTGGGCACCGCACCCGGCCCAACCACCGGCCTGGCAGCGGACCGGGTGCGCGGACAACGAGGCGGAGCTCCGCGCCGCCGCCCACTGGTGCCGCCACCGGTGGCGGCCGGGGGTGCGCCTCGGGGTGGTCGTCCCCGACCTCGCGACCTGGCGACCCCTGGCGGAGGAGATCTTCACCGCCGAACTCGATCCCGCCTCCATCCTCCCCGGCAGCCCGGAGGCGGCCGCCTTTGACATCTCCCTCGGCCCACCCCTGGCGCATCAGCCGGTGGTGGCCGCCGCCCTGGCAGCGCTGCGGGCGGTAAATGGGGAGCTCACCCAGGACGGGGCGGCGGCGCTGCTTGCCGATCCGTTCGTGGGCGGCGCGGAGCGCGAGGGGCGGGCGCGGGCGGAGGCGGCCCTGCGCCGCGCGGGGAGGCCGCACCTGCGGCTGCACCGGCTGGCGGCGGCGGCGCGGGCGGCCGGGGCGGTGGAGACGGCGCGCTGCCTCGACGGCCTCGACCGCGCCCTCTCCCCCCCGCAACGGCTGGCGCCGAGCGGCTGGGCGACTCGGATCATCGAGGCGCTGGCCGCCGCCGGCTGGCCCGGGCCGCGCACCGCCACCAGCCGCGAGGTCCAGGCGGTGCGCGCCTTTCACCAGCAGGTGGCCGCCCTCGCCTCCCTCGATCCGGTCGTCGGCCGCCTCTCCCGAGCGGCGGCGGTGGGCCGCCTTGGCCGCCTCTGTGGCCACCCCTTCCAGCCCCAGGGGGGGGCGGCGCCGGTGCAACTCCTCGGCCTTCTCGAAGCGGCCGGCATCCCCTTCGACGCGGTGTGGGTGGCGGGGCTCGACGCCGCCACCCTGCCGCGGCCGCCGCGCCCCCATCCGCTCCTCTCCGTCGCCCTCCAGCGCCGCTTTCACCTGCCGCACGCGACCGCCGAGGGGGAGCTCGCCCGCGCCCGCCGGCTCCTCGCCGACCTGCAGGCGGCGACCCCCGACGGGGTGGTGAGCTATCCGCGCCAGGAGGGCGAGGCGCGGTGTGTCGCCTCACCGTTGATCGCGGATTTCCCGGAGATGGCGCCCCACCCGCCCCACTCCGCATCCCTGGTGGCGGCGGTGGCCGCGGCCGCGCCGTCGCTGGAGGTCGTGGCGGAGAGGTCGCCGCCGCCGGTCGCCCCCGGACCGGTGCGCGGCGGCAGCCGCCTGGTGGAGGCGCAGTCCCTCTGCCCCTTCCGTGCCTTCGCCACCCACCGCCTCGGGGCCGAGCCGCTGGAGGCGGAGGAGGAGGCGCCGGGGCCGCGCGCCCGCGGCACCCTCGTCCACGCCGCCCTTGAAGAGGCGTGGGGCGACCTCTCCGGCCACGCCGACCTGATCGTCCTCGACGAGGGGGGGCGCCGTGACCTGTGCGAGACGGCGGCGGAGGCGGCGGTGGCGGGCAGCAAGATCGCCCTCGATCCGCCCCAGGAGGCGGTCGTCCGTTCCTGGCTCGCCGACCTGGTGGGTGAGTGGCTGGCGGTGGAGGCGGCGCGGCCGCCCTTTACGGTGGTGGCGGCCGAGCGGCCGGCAAAGGTGGTGGTCGGCGGCCTCACCCTGGGGCTGCGGATCGACCGGATCGACCGGATCGACGACGGCCGGCTGCTCCTCCTCGACTACAAGACCGGCCGGGTGGCCCCCGGCGACTGGTGGGGCGACCGGCCGCTCTCCCCGCAGCTCCCCCTCTATACCTGCATCGACCTGGCAGCGGTGGTGGGCGATGACCAGGCGCCGCTGGCCGGGGTCGCCTACGGCGTGGTGCGGCCGGGGGAGTGCAGCTTCAAGGGGGTGGGGGAGGGGACCGGGATCCCCGGCCTCCTGGAGGCGGACGACCGGCGGGTGGCGGCGAGCGGCGCGAAAAATTGGTCGGAGCTCCGGGCCGGCTGGGGTGCGGTGGTGGAGCGGCTCGGTGCCGCCTTCGCCGCGGGCGAGGCAGCGGTGGCGCCCCTCCTCGATTCCGCCGGCCGCCCTCGCCCGTGTGACCGGTGCCACCTCGCCCCCCTCTGCCGGATCCACGACCGCGAAGCGGTGTGACCGGGGGGTAGGCGTCACCGGTGCTGCAACACAGTGGGGCGCGGCCCGGAAGGCCAATTCATAGGCTGAGCCGCAAATGGGGCGCGAATGGACGCGAATGGTGGGCAGGGAAGGTGAGGTGTCACCGGTGCCCCCAACCGCTACGCAGCAGCCTGGAAGGCGATTTCACCACAGAGGCGCAGAGGGGTGGTGGGCCAGGGGGTAAGGCGCCATCGGTGGAGACAACCAGCGCGCAACGGCCCGGAAGGCGATTTTTTAGCCACGGAACCCACGGAAGGGCACGGAATGTGGGGCCTTCCGTTGGGTTGGATGAACAACCCGGCCCCCGTGTCTACTCGAAACACGGCAGGCGCCACCTCGTTCCCTTTCTCCCCGCCACGCTCCCTCGCCCCTTCCGTGTGCTTCCGTGGATTCCGTGGCGAATTTCCTTCCGGGTCGCAACGGCTCCTCGGCCGCACGCCTGGTGACGCCGTAGCTGTGAGGCCATGTCCCTCCGCGTCTTGGCGTCTCTGCGCGAGGCCCACCTTCAAGGTGGCGACGAAATCTCGTGGTCACCGCCGCTGACGCCTCACCGAGAGGGTTGCGTCCCTACAGGACCACCAGGTCATCGCGGTGGATGACCTCTTCGAAGGCGGTGTAGCCGAGGAGGTCGGCGATCTCGCGGCTGTGGTGGCCGCGGATGCGCAGGAGCTCGTCGGCGGCGTAGTTGGTGAGGCCGCGGGCGATCTCCCTTCCCGCCGGGTCGTGGCAGGAGACGAGGCTGCCGGCGGTGAAGTTGCCGCGCACCTCGGTGATCCCGGCGGCGAGCAGGGACGAGCCGTGCTCGGTGAGCGCCCGGCAGGCGCCGTCGTCGAGGTGGAGCTCGCCCGCCGGGGTGAGGCTGAAGGCGATCCACTGCTTGCGCGAGCTGAGGCGGTGCTTCTCCGGCCAGAAGAGGGTGCCGGTGATCTCGCCGGCCAGGGCGCGGGTGAGCTCGCCCTCCCGGTGGCCGTTGAGGATCAGGGTGGTGACGCCGAACCGGCTCGCCTGGCGGGCGGCGAGGACCTTGGTGCGCATGCCGCCGGAGCCGACCGTGCCGTGGCTGGCGCCGGCGAGCGCCAGGAGTGGCTCGTCGATCTGGGTGACCTCGTGGATCGGCGTCGCCTCGGGGTCGCGGTACGGGTCGCCGGTGCACAGGGCGTCGATGTCGGAGAGGAGGATGAGGAGGTCGGCGTCGACCAGGTGGGCGATCTGGGCGGAGAGGTGGTCGTTGTCGCCGACCCGGATCTCGGCGGTGGAGACGGTGTCGTTCTCGTTGATCACCGGCACCACCTTGTGGCGCAGGAGCGCCTCCAGGGTGCGGCGGGCGTTGAGGAAGCGGTCTCGGTTGCGGGTGTCGTCGTTGGTCACCAGGATCTGGGCGCAGGTGATCTCCCGGCGGCGGAAGGCGCCGTCGTAGGCGGCGATCAGCGCCCCCTGGCCCACCGCCGCTGCCGCCTGGCTCTCGGCCAGGGAGCGCGGCCGGCCGCTGAGGCCGAGGCGTCGGCGGCCGGCGGCCACCGCCCCGGAGGAGACCAGGAGGGGCTCGCGCCCCGCCGCGTGCAGGTCGGCGATCTCGCCGGCCAGGGCCTGGATGCGGTCACCGTCGAGGCCGCCGCTATCCAGGGTGACCACCCGGCTGCCGACCTTCACCACCACCCGGCGGGCACCATCGAGTAGGGCCTGGCGGTTCACGGTCGCGGCCTCCAGTCGTCGAGGTCGTCTGCCGGCGGGTGGCGTCTCGGCGGCGCCTCGGTCGTGTCGACCCCACGGTGGCGCGCCACCTGCGCCCAGAGCGCCTCCAACAGCGGCCCCAGGCCGGCGCCGGTGACACACGAGATGGGGTAGATGGGGAGGTCGCGCTCGGCGCACGCCGCCACCAGGGTGGCGGGGAGGGTGTCGTCTTCCACCAGGTCGAGCTTGTTGGCGACCACCAGCCGCGGCTTGGCCGCCAGCTCCGGGGCGTGGGCGGCGAGTTCGTCCTGGAGGATGGTCAGGGCGGTGGCTGCGTCGGGCTCGGCCCACGGTCCGGCGTCGAGGAGGATGAGGAGGGTGGCGGTGCGCTCCACGTGGCGGAGGAAGCGGTGGCCGAGCCCCGCCCCCTCGCTCGCCCCCTCGATGAGGCCGGGGATGTCGGCGACCACGAAATCACGGTTCATGTCGAGCTCGACCACCCCGAGCTGGGGCTCAAGGGTGGTGAAGGGGTAGTCGGCGATCTTCGGGCGGGCGTGGGAGATGCGCGACAGGAGGGTCGACTTGCCGGCGTTCGGCAGCCCTACCAGCCCCACGTCGGCCAGCAGCTTGAGGTAGAGGCGGAGGGTGAGCTCCTCCCCCTCCTCGCCCGGTTGGGAGAAGCGTGGTGATTGGTGGGTGGAGCTCTTGAAGTGGGCGTTGCCCTTGCCGCCGCGGCCGCCACGGGCGATCACCACCCGGGCGTCGGGTTTGTCGAGGTCGACGATCACCTCACCGGTCTCCTCGTTGCGCACCACGGTCCCCACTGGGACCTCGATGATGCAGCTCCGGCCATCGTGGCCGGAGCGGCTGCGCCCCTTGCCCGGCTCGCCGTTCTCCGCGTACTGGTGCTGGTGGTAGCGCAGGGCGATGAGGGTCGCCACCTTCGGCGAGGCCACGATCACGACATCACCGCCGCGGCCGCCATTGCCGCCGTCGGGGCCACCGCGAGTGACGAACTTTTCGCGGTGGAAGCTCACCGCCCCGGCGCCGCCGTGGCCGGAGCGAGCGTAGATCTTGGCTTGGTCGACGAACACGGTGGGGGTACCGGATCGTCTCGGCCGACCACGCTGCAAAGGCGCGGACGGCCGTCGGCCCTACTCGGCCGGGATGATTCGGATCTCTTTCTTGCCCCAGCGGTTGCGGCCGAACTGCACCTGTCCGGTTACCTTGGCAAAGAGGGTGTCGTCACCACCGCGGCCGACGTTCGGTCCCGGGTGGTATTTGGCGCCGCGCTGGCGGACCAGGATGGAGCCGCCGGGGACGGTCTCGCCGCCGTACCGCTTGATCCCGAGCCGCTGCGAGTGAGAGTCGCGACCGTTCCGACTGCTACCTACACCTTTTTTATGGGCCATGGCTTATCTCCGGGGTCACGCCTCGATGGCGGCCACACGCAGGGCGGTATAGGGCTGACGGTGGCCTTGCAGCTTCCGGTACCCCTTGCGCCGCTTCTTCTTGAAAACGAGGATCTTGGGCGCGCGATCCTGGGCGACAACGGTGCACTGGACCTTGGCGCCGTCGATGAACGGGCGGCCGACCGCCAGGGCATCGCCACCACCGACGGCCAACACCTGGTCGAGCGACACCGTCGCGCCGACCTCGCCGTCCAACTTCTCGACGCGCAAGAGGTCGCCCTCTTGCACCCTATATTGCTTGCCGCCTGTCTCGATGATTGCGTACATAGTGGTCTACCCGGAAAAAGGGGCGCTTAGATACCACGCCCGCCCGGCGAGTGCAACGAATATCGGTCGCCGGCGGCCTCTCCGGCTCCGGTCGGCGCCCGGCAGGGGGGGCATCCACGAAGCCACACGAAGGGCGCTGCGCGCCGACACGAAGGGGGAGGCGGGGCGGTACTTCGGCGACGCGATCCACGAGGGGATCAGGCAGAAGAGCGGGGCCGCGCAGTGGCCGGTCTTCGTGTGCCTTCGTGGACAACCCAACCGACCGAAGGGCCGGGCCTCCATAAAGCCTCGTTCGAGACCCAAGCCCCCCTGCGCCTTGGCCTCTCCGCGCGAGATCCCCGGCGGATGATGATGGGGTCGCCGCCCTCATTGCCTTCGACTCCAGGGGAGGCCGTGATCGTCCGATCTGGGAAGCGGAGACCGGGCTCGATGGCGACGCGCACCTCACACCTTCCATGTGGCTCTACCGCCCCGGCGGCGGCCGCCGCGGCCAGGGCGTGCGACCTGTCGGGGCTTCGCGTCCTGTTTGTCGACGATGAGCCGGGGGTGCGGCGCCTGGTGACCGTCGCCCTCGACCGCCTGCACGCCGAGGGGACGGTGGCGGCGTCGCCGCTGGAGGCGTTGCGTCTGGTGGAGGCGGCACCGGGCGGTTTCGACCTGGTGATCACCGACTTCCGCATGCCGGAGATGGATGGCCGGGAGCTCTTCCACCGGATCCAGGTGGTCGCTCCCACCCTGCCGGTGGTGATCACCAGCGGCTATGCCGAGGATGGCCGGGTGCGTGACTGTCTGGCGGAGGGGGTGTGTGGCTTCCTCGCCAAGCCGTTCACCATCGCCGTCTTCGCCGCCGCGGTGCGCGACGGGGTGGCCGGGGGTGTCGGGTGATCGCGGTGCGGTTGGGTCGCGAGGTCGCGGAGCGGCCGCCGTGGGTCGCCACCGTCGCCCTGGTGGCGGGGATCCTGTCGCTCCTCGCGGCGCTTTAGGTAGACGGCGCCGACGGACGGTGGCCGCGGGCGGAATTCACCGCGGTGGTGTCGGTAGAATGGGCGATGGCGCGTCCCTCCCCCCCGGAGCTGGCGGACATCCCGCACCGCCCCGGCATCTACCTGATGAAGGATGGCGACGGCGAGGTCCTCTACGTGGGCAAGGCGATCGACCTCGCCCGGCGGGTGCGCTCCTACTTCAGCCGCGGCGACCAGCCGGTGAAGACGCGCGCCCTGGTGGCGCGCATCGCCTCGGTGGAGACGATCATCGTCGAGAACGAGGTTGAGGCGCTGCTGCTGGAGTCGAACCTCATCAAGCGGTACCGGCCGCGCTACAACGTCGTCCTGCGCGACGACAAACAGTACCCGTACATCCGCCTGTCGGTGCAGGAGCCCTTCCCGCGCATCGACGTGGTACGCCGGGTCGCCGATGACGGCGCCCGCTACTACGGCCCCTTTGTCACCGGCACCGGGATCCACGCCACCGTGCGCCTGATCAATCGCACCTTCATGGTGCGCAAGTGCCGCAACCGCGAGTTCCGGATGAAGGAGCGGCCGTCGCTCCAGTTTCAGATCGGCCGCTGCTACTCGCCGTGCACCGGCCGGATCACCCCGGAGGCGTACCGCGAACGGGTGGTGGAGCCGGTGCGCGCCTTCCTCGACGGCCGCGACCGCACCCTCCTGCGCGACCTCACCGGCCGGATGGAGCAGGCCGCGGCCGCGGAGCGGTTCGAGGAGGCAGCCCGCCTGCGCGACGCGATCCAGCGGATCGAGCGGCTCACCGCCCGCCAGGAGGTGGTCGACGTGCGCGGCGGCGATGCCGACTGCTTCGGGGTCCACCGGGAGGGGGAGACCACCGCGGTGACCCTGCTGGTGGTGCGCGCCGGGCGCCTCCAGGGGCGGCGGGACATCTTTCTGGAGGGGGAGGAGGGGGGCGAGGCGGAGCTCCTTGCCCAGGTGGTCCGCCAGCTCTACACCGCCGGCGCCCTGGTGCCGGAGACGGTCCTGGTGCCGATGGCCCTGCCCGAGCAGGCGGCGGTGGAGGGGTACCTCACCGCCCGCCGCGGCCGCCGCTGCCGGCTGTTGGTCCCCCAACGGGGCCACCGCGCCAAGCTCATCCGTCTCGCCCGGGCCAACGCCGCCGAGGCGTACGCGAGCCACCTGGCGCGCCGCACCCGCGCCACCGACCTCCTCGCCGACCTCAAGCTCCGCATGGGGCTCGGCCGTCTGCCGAAGCGTATCGAGTGCTTCGACATCTCCAACGTCTCCGGCGACCACGCGGTGGGCTCCATGGTGGTCTTCGAGGCGGGGCAGCCCCTCAAGCGCCACTACCGCCACTTCCGGGTCCGCGCGGCGGAGGGGCCGAACGACTTCGCGATGATGGCGGAGGTGATCGAGCGCCGCTACGCCGGGGCGCTCGCCGACCGCCTGCCGTACCCCGACCTCATCCTCCTCGACGGCGGCCCGCCGCAGCTCGCCGCGGTGGCGCCGCTCCTTGCCGACATCGGTCTGGTCGGCCGCTGTGACCTCCTCGGGCTGGCCAAGGCGCGGTCGGTGGACGGCCAGGGGCGCGGGCGCGGCGAGGCTGCGAAGAGCCACGAGCGGCTGGTGCGCGCCGACGGTGGCGAGCCGCTCCTCCTCGCTCCCGACGACCCCCTCTGCCACCTCGTCGCCCGCATCCGCGACGAGGCCCACCGCTTCGCCATCACCTACTACCGCAAGCTCCACGGCGACCGCCTGGTCGCCAGCGGCCTCGACGACTGCGCGGGCATCGGCCCGGCGCGCAAGGTGGCGTTGCTCAAACACTTCGGCTCCCTGGCCCGGGTGCGCACCGCCACCGTCGCGGAGCTCGCCGCCTGCCCGAAGATGACCACCCCGGCCGCCGAGGCGGTCTACCGCCATCTGCACCCGGCCAACGGCGAGGAGAAAGCCACGGAGGGCCAGGATGGCTCAACGCCGGGGCGCGAAGAACGGCCGACTGCACGTGGCCAGGAAGAACAGGGTTGACAGGATTGGGGGGGAGCTGGACCGGGGGGATTGCGTCGCCGGTGGTGAGCCGGGGGACGGCAGCGGCCTGGAAGGCGGGGGGGGATCCGCAGATCCACGCAGATCTCCGCAGATCCTTACGGCCACGGAGACCGCCCGTCAGGGGCAACACCGTCGCCGCGGGAGTACCTGCGAGTCACAGCTTCCACGGATGGGCATCCAAAAAGATCTGCGTTGATCTGCGCAGAGCTGCGGATAACCCAACCTGCCAGGTGGCACTGCAATCCGGGAGATCGCGGCGGCCGCCGCAGCATGGGAACCACGGAGTTTTCCCGACCCTCGGGTGATCTCCACATAGGTGGGGGGGAGGGAGCCACGGGGTCACCCTGTGCCCCCCCTTCGAGGATCAGCGGAAACCGCCTTCCAGGCTTGCACCGTGATCACCTCGTGACTCCCTCGACCCTGTTGGCGGTCTCCCCTCCCCCCGGGATCTTGCCCTCTTTCCGGTTGCCCATCGCCGGTCATGAGCTAAGGGCAGTCTCCATCTCTTGAGATGACGGCGTCGGTCGGCTGAAGCCGACCCTACGGTCTGGTAACCCTATCTTGTTTCCGCTGATCCCCTTCGTGCTCTTCGTGGCCCTCGTGGTTTTGTCCGGTGGAAGGGGGTTCCCCGGAGGGCAGCAGATGGAGCCGACGATCGTGGGGTAGCCCCATCGTCTTGACATGGGCGCCCCGACGAGGGGTGATGGGGCCGACTCGCAACTCGGAGGTGTGGCGGTGGACGACTCGGTGGAGGCGGTGCGACGGCAGCTTCTCGATGGGGCGCGGCTGCGGGAACAGGTGGCGGCGGAGCTCGCGGAGCCGATCGCGGCGGTGGCGGAGCGGCTCACGGTCTGCCTGCGCGACGGCCACAAGGTGCTCCTGTGCGGCAACGGCGGCTCGGCCGCGGACGCCCAGCACATCGCCGCCGAGCTGGTCGGCCGCTACACCCGCGAGCGGCCGGGCTGGCCGGCGATCGCCCTCACCACCGACACCTCGGCCCTGACCGCCATCGGCAACGACTACGGCTATGACCGCATCTTCGACCGCCAGGTGGAGGCCCTGGGCCGGGAGGGCGACGTGCTCATCGGGATCTCCACCAGCGGCAACTCCCCCAATGTCCTGGCCGCGGTCGTGCGGGCGCGGTCTCAAGGGCTGTACACCGTGGGCTTCGCCGGCCGCGACGGCGGCCACCTCGCCAGCGCCTGCGACCGCTGCCTCACCATCCCCCACGCCGAGACCGCACGCATCCAGGAGCTGCACATCACCCTCGGCCACATCCTCTGCGACCTGGTGGAGGATGCCCTTACCGGGTGAGTGAGGGGTGTTCCGGGGCTACGGCCGCCCGGGGCCGCGGTCCGCTTTTCCGCAGTGGACCGGGCCAAAGCCCGACAGACTCCTAGGCCACATCCACGGTGATCAGGCGCGGGTCATCGGCGTGGTCGCAGAGGATCGCCTCGACGCGACCCTGCCAGAGGCGGCGGAAGCGACCCGCCTCCTCCTCGGTGGCGAGGCCGGCGAGCTGCCTCTGGAGAAGGGGCATCATCTCGGGGTCCGGGGGGACGACCCCCGGGTCGTAGCGGACCGAGGCGCTCTTGCCCGTGTCCCTCCGGGTGAATCGGACCGGCGCGGCAGAGGCGTTGCCGAAGGAGAGGAGGCGGCGCCGGTCGAAGCGGTCGCCGATGCCGTGGAAGCCGCCATCGGCGGCGGCACCGGTGATCAGCGACAGGACATTCGCCACCACCCCACACACCCCCTCTTCGATCGGCTGCCGCATCCGCACCTCGATCTCGCCCCGGGTCGGGAGGTCGTCGCCGTAGAGCGCCTCCAGACCGCGGGTGGCCATGAGGAAGGCGCCGGCCACGGTCGGGCACGAGTGGCCCGCCAGGCGCACCGCGTCGAGGTAGCGCACCTCCACCACGCCGCCCTTCAGGGCGCCGAGAAAGTCGGCGAGGGGGTCGCGCAGGCGGATCGGGGCGACGCGGTCGTAGAAGGCGGGGTAGTCCATGGGGAGAGTCTGGAGGGGGGAGGGGGTGGCGACGTCACCCCCTACGTACCATGATCCAGCGAACAGCGAACAGCGAACAGCTGAAGGCTGAAAGCCAACCCCTCACTCCCATGCCCTTCCCGCAGATCGACCTCACCAAGGGGACCACCCGGCCGCTGGCCACGCGGCCGAACAAGGTCACCACCGCCCTCTTTGCCCGGTGTCACGACGGGGTGCCGCGGATCGACGCCTTCGTCGACGGCCTCCCCAGGCTCCTGGCCGCCGATGCCCTGCGCGGGCTGATCGAGGCGATCTGCACGGCGCGCGAGCGCGGCCGGCCGGTGGCCCTGGCCATGGGGGCGCACGTCCTCAAGACCGGCCTGACGCCGCTCCTGATCGAGGCGGTCGAGCGGCGGGTGATCACCGCCTTCGCCCTCAACTCCGCCGGCTCCATCCACGACTACGAGCTCTCCCTCATCGGCGAGACCTCGGAGGACGTGGCGGTGGCCATCGAGGACGGCTCCTTCGGCATGTGGGAGGAGACCGGCGCCGACCTCCACCGGGCGGTGCGCGAGGGGGTGGCGCAGGGGCTCGGCTACGGCGAGGCGGTGGGTCGCTATATCCTGGCCCACAGCCCCCATTCGGAGAACTCGCTCCTCGCCCACTGCGCCGAGGTGCAGGTCCCGGCCACGGTCCACGCGGCCATCGGCACCGACATCATCCACATGCACCCGGCCATGGACGGCGCGGTGATCGGCGCGGCGAGCTTCACCGACTTCAAGGTCCTCTCTCACGTCGTCTCGGAGCTCGACGGCGGCGGCGTGTGGATCAACTGCGGCTCTTCGGTGATCTTGCCGGAGGTCTTCCTCAAGGCGGTCACCCTGTGTCGCAACCAGGGCTTCCCGGTCGCGGAGATCGTCACCGCCAACCTCGACATGATCCGCCACTACCGGCCGCACGAGAACGTCCTCGCCCGCCCCACCTCATCCGGCGGCCGCAGCTACGAGCTCGTCGGCCACCACGAGATCATGGTGCCGCTCCTCCTGGAGGCGGTCTTTGCGCGCCTCGGCGAGTAGCCCGGTCGCGGCCAAAGTGGCGGTGGCCGTAGAGAGGGGCAGCCGGGCGGCGACGATTCGGGCCCCCCTGTGGAGGCCCCTCCTACTTCAGGTCGTTCCACGCCATCTGGATCGCCTCCAGGCGCACCTCGTTTGACTCCTCCGGGTCGTCCTCGAACTCGTCGAGCTTGGTGACCCAATCGAGGAGGTCGCTGAAGTGAATGTCGTAGAGGGGGTCGACGTCGGGATAGAGCTCGTTGAGGAGCTCGGCGATCTCTTCGGCATCGTCCCAGGTGAGTGGGTCCATGGCGGCCTCTGTCAGGTGGGGAAATGAAGAGTCAGGGGGTTCGGTCTTTGCCGGTGGTTTCGGCACGGCGGCCAATCTCCTGCAGAGAGATCGGCCCCGTGCGCAGACTCCTCTACCGGCCTCGGCCTCTTCTACGCAACCGGTTTTTCGTCCGCACCGCCGGCGACGCGCTCACCGGTCTCGGGATCGCCCATGACCTCGTGGTGGCGGTCGACAAGAACCTGCCCCGGCGCCATCCCCGGACCGCGGCGCAGGTAGCGGATCTGGGTGGCGTAGCACGCCACCCGCGCCTCGTTGCGGCCGCGGGAGAAGTGGGCGGCGAGGCCGGCGGCGACGGCGACGACCTCCTCCGGCGGCGCCTTGCGCCGCTCCGGGTTGGCAATGACCACGTGGGCACCCGGGAAGTGGAGGGCGTGGAGCCAGAAGTCGTCCGGCCGCGCCTGGCGCACCAGGGCGGCATTGGCGCGGCCGTGGCGCCCCACCGACAGGCGCCACCCGGCCACCTCGTAGGTGCGTACCCCGGGGGGGGCGCCGCGCCGCCGTGGGCGGCGTTCCTTGCGCCGCGGCAGGTAGTGCGCCTCGGCCATCTCCTCGGCCACCGCCTCCAGGAGGGTGCCGTCGGCCGCCTGCTCGACCGCCACGGCCAGCTCCTCCAGATAGGCCGCTTCGTGGCGCAGGGCCTCCAGCCGGGTGGCCGCCCCGTCGCGGGTGCGCACCAGCCGCCGGGCGCGGCGAAAGGCGGCGTCCGCCTGCGCCGTGGGCGGGGTGTCGGCGGTGATCCGGCGCATGGCGTCCGGGAGGTCGTCGGCCTCCAGCCACCCCTCGCGGCCGGCGGGGAGGTGGCTGAGCTCACAGAGGATCGCCTCGCCGCGCCGCCGCCACGCCGCCTCTTCGTCGCAGGCGGCCAGGGCCCGCTCGTTCGCCGCCACCGCTCTCGCCTGCCGCTTGCGGGCGCGGGCGAGGGCGCGGGTGAGGGTGCGGCGCAGGGGCGCGCCGCGGCGGCCCATGGCCGGCTCGGCGTGGCAGTGGAGCAGGGCGGCGGTGAGCTCCCCAAAGGGGCCCGCCTCTTCGAGGCCCGGTTGGGTGAGGCGCAGGGGGGTGGCGTGCCACGGGCCGTGGCCACGCCGGTAGGCCCACGCCTCCCCGACGTCGAGGGCGGCGGCGATCTCCTCGACCGGACGGTGGCGCGCCTCCTCCTCAAAGAGGCGGCCGGGGGAGGGGGTGAAGGGGGGGGCGAGACCACGGTCGGGCGGCGGTGGGGGGGGGAGGTACGGGGCCCCGGCGAGGAGCGGCGGCAGGTCGCGACGGTCCATCGGCCGGGGTGAGGAGAGGGCGGCGATCTGGCCGTCATCGCCCAGGGCCAGGAGGCGCGGCGGCTGGCCGAAGAGCTCGGCGATCAGGTCGATGGACTCGACGCGGCCGGAGAGGCGGCGGCGGGCAAAGGCGAGAAGGACGATGCGGTCGCCGGTGCAGCAGGCGATCTCGGTCAGCCACCCGCCACGCAGGCGGTGGCCGAGGTGGCGGATCAGGGGGGTGGCCGAGTCGGTGGGCGGGGGGAGGGCGGCGTCGGTCAGCCACAAGAGGGTGGGGTCGCCGCGCAGGTCGATCCGCAGGCGGCCGCGCGCGCCGGGGGTGGTGAGCTCCACCTCTACGACCTCGCTGTTGCCGCGCACCCCGCGCACCCGCGCCCCGGCGAGGCGGGGGTGAAGGCGGAGGCAGTGGTGGTAGAGGGTGAGGTGGAGCACGGCAGCGCCACTCTAGCGCAGGAGTGGCCGGTGGTTGCCACTGGCCACCACCCCCGCGAGATCGGTGAGCCTGAGCTTCTCAGCAGGGATCGTCGCGATCGCGCGCAGGAATCCTGCGATGCTGGCCAGCCCGGCCATGCCCGCGATTGCCTCCACCGCCGCTCTGGGGGTCGCCCCATCGGGGGCATGGCCCCCTCCTACCCGTGTTCCGGGAGTCGGTGGCTTTTCCGCCTTCGGTCCGGTCTCTCGGTAGGAGCCGGCTCCCGTCGGCGAGCCACGCCGCCGGCGTCCCGCGGCGAACGTGCGGGCTCCGTCGGCTCGACCCGGAAGAGGGCGGCGAGGTCGATGGTGAGGTCGGGGAAGCGGGTCGAGGTGATCGTCCCGTCTTCGACGCCGAAGACGTCGGAGATGCCGTAGGTGCCGTGGTTGAGGGCGTAGCGGAGGATCACCCGGTCGATCGGATGGACGAGCCAGTACTCGGGGACCCCGGCGCGCGCGTACCGGTCACGCTTAATGCCCTCGTCCTTGCGTGCGGTGGAGGGGGAGAGGATCTCCGCCACCAGGTCGGGGGCGCCACGGATCCGTCTCTCGCCCACCTTTGCCGGATCGCAGACCACGAAGAGGTCCGGCTGGACCACGGTCTCCACCGCCTCGTCCGCCTCGTCTGCCTCCGGGAGGAGGATGTCGCAGGGTGCGGCGAGGACCTCACACCCCTGGTCGCGAAAGTGGGCGAGCAACAGGACCAGTAGGTCGCCCATCACACGCTGGTGGGTGACGGAGGGCGCCGGGCTCATGTCCCAGGCGATCCCGTCGATCACCTCCCACCGCTCTCCCTCCGGCCAGGTCAGGTAGTCGCCGTAGGTGAAAGAGTCTTCGGGTTGGAGGGCGAGGCCCATCGTGGCTCCTTGGGGGTGCGTCTGTCGGCCAGCCCCAAGTCTATCGCACCCGCCACTCGGCGCACCACGCGGCGGTCTCTGTTACCGCATCGCCGGGTGGCAGCGGTCGCAGTCGTCCAGGGGGAAGCTCACCCGCAGGTGGCAGAGGCCGCAGAACTTGCCCTGGAGGTTGTAGCGCATGGAGAAGTGGGCGGTGGTCTTCTTCTTCACGTTGAAGATGTCCGGGTGGCAGTTGGAGCAGTCGAGCCACAGGTTGTGGTCGGCGTGGGAGAAGAAGGCGGGGGGGATCATCGTCCAGCCGGCATCGAGCTTGAGGTCCTTGTCGTAGGCGATCGCCTTTGGTGGCGTCTCGAGGAGGGTGCGTTTCGGGTGGATCTTTCCCTCCTTGACCGCCCGTACCCAGTCGATGTTGTTGCCGTACTGGGCCTTCGGCATGGTCTCGGCGAAGGTGTTGAACCTGTCGGCGCCGGCGGTGAGGTCGCCGGTGTGGCACCGGTCGCAGTTCTCCTTCGTGTGGCCGAAGGCCTCCTTGCCGTCGTGGCAGGCGCCGCAGTACTCGCCGTGGCGGTTGCGCGCCTCGGTGATCTCAGTGGTCTCGAGCTCCATGTTGAAGCCGAGCTCCACGTGGCAGACGCGGCAGGTGTACTTGGCCCGGTGGAGCCAGTGGGAGAAGATGACGGGCTTTACCCCGTTGGCCTCCGCAACGCGGTTGAGGAGGCGGTTGCCGTAGAGGGCCGGGTCGGGCAGGGGCGGGGTCTTGAAGTACTTACCCCCCGCCGCCCTCCCGGGGGCAAGGAGCACCGCCAGGAGGAGCACAGCGAGGGTGGTGGTCGTGCGGTGGTGCATCAGAGGACGTCCCATCAGAAGACGTCTTTGGTGTGGCAGAGGCGGCAGTCGAAGTTCACCGGGAAGGAGACCTTGTCGTGGCAGGCGCCGCAGAACCGTCCTTCGAAGATATCCTGCATGGTGAACTTGGTGACCCCCTTCTCCACCCCGAAGATGTCCGGGTGGCACATCTCACAGCCGTTCCATACCGCGTGCTTGGTGTGGGAGAAGACGATCTCCGGCATGTTGAACTCACGGGCGTGGATGACCACCTCGCCGGCGTAGCGGATCGGCTTGCGCTTGCGGGTGACCCCCGGGAGCTCGTCCTTCAGGTGCAGCAGCCCCTGCGCCTCGGCGGCGAGCCAGTCGATGTGGTTGCCATAGGCGCTCTTGGGCAGCCCCTTGGTGGCGGCGTAGAAGTCCGCCTTCGGGGCGTCGGGCTTGCCCACCGAGTGGCACCGGTCGCACTGTTTGACCGGCTTGCTGGTGAGCCCCTTGCGCTCCTGCCGCTGCCACCCGAAGGCCTCTTTGCCGTTGTGGCAGGCGCCGCAGTAGAGGTCGTGGCGGTTGTCCTGCTCGCGCACGCCGGTCTCGCCGGCGCGCATGGCAAAGCCGAGATCGACGTGGCAGAGGCGGCAGGTGTACTGCATCCGGTGGTTCCAGTGGTCGAAGACCACCGGCGCCACCTTCGCCTTGGTAGCGTAGGTGTCCATCACCACCCGGCCGTACGCCTCCGGGCGGGGGATCCGCTTGCGCACCCCGAAGGTCTCCGCCCCTACCGTTCCCGCCGCAACGGCGGCAACCGCCACCGTTGCCACAACCATCGCGATCCGTCTCATGGCCGCCTCCCTGGGGTCTGGGTGGATACCGTGTCGAAAATCCAGTCTCTGCTTTGATGAATAGTAATGACCTAGTGTTTATCAAACTTTGCACTTTATGTGTCCAGTGAGTGCAATGTACTGCATACGAGTCAACAGATACCGTAAAGGTTCGCGTCCGGTGGATCCCGAGGTGTGGGGGTCCGCTACCGGCGCCACCCCGCCGCGCTGATCTGACGGCCGGCAGCGGCCCGGTCACGGCGAAAGGAGTGGCAGGGGAAGGTGGTGTCGCAGGCGGTGCAGCCGCCCACGAGGTGGACCTGCTCCGGCGGCAGGCCGGCCTCGATCAGCAGCGCCCGGTTGACCGCCCGCAGGTCGACGTGGGGGCGGCGGCCACCGCCTGCCTGGATGGCGACGCGGCCGGCGTCGCCGAGCCGCGCAAGGGCCATCACCACCTCGTCACCCACCTCGTAGCAGCACGGGCCGATGGCGGGGCCGAGGGCGGCATGGAGGTCGGTGGGGGCGACGGCCGCCGCCGCGGCCAGCCGCGCCACCGCGTTCGCGGCGATGGCGGCGGCGGTCCCGCGCCAGCCGGCGTGGACCGCGGCGGCCGCCCGGGCGGTCGGCGCGATGAGGAGGATGGGGCAGCAGTCGGCGGTCACGATCCCGGCGAGGTGGCCGGGGGTGAGGACGATGACCCCGTCCGCCTCGCCCGCCGTGGTGCCGTCGGCCACCACCACCCGGTCGCCGTGGACCTGGGTCGGCAGGTGGAGGGGGGCGTCGGGGGGGAGGGCGAGGGCGGTGCGTGCCGCCGCCGCCGTGGATGCGCGATCCGCGGCGGGGTTGGCCGCGGCGCCGAAGAAGGCGTGGACGAGGCCGAACAAGCGGCCCCAGGCGGGGACGGTGAGGTACATGGTGGGGGGCGGGGCCTGCGGCCCCGGGGGTGGGGGATGGG
>JAJRSX010000040.1 GCA_024278555.1 bacterium
GGAGCGCCGCGCCAGGTTGCGTACCTCCGCGGCGACCACCGCGAACCCCCGCCCCTGCTCGCCGGCGCGCGCCGCCTCCACCGCCGCGTTGAGCGACAACAGGTTGGTCTGGAAGGCGATCTCGTCGATCACCTCGATGATCTCGCAGACCTTCCCGGAGGAGGCGGAGATCTGCTCCATGGCGCGCACCGCCTGGCCCACCACCTGGCCACCGTCTTCCGCGACCCGGCGCGTCCCGGTGGCGCGCTCGCTGGCGCTGGCCGCCTTGTCCATCGCCGCCTGGGTGGTCGCGGACATCTGCTCCATCGCCGCGGCCGTCTCCTCCAGCGACGCCGCCTGCTCCTCGGTGCGTCGCGACAGGTCGAGGTTACCCTCGGCGATCTCACCGGCGGCGAGGTCGAGCTGGCCGGCGGCGCCACGAATCGCGGCGAGGGTCTCGGCGACCGCCGCCACCGCGCTGTTCACCGCCTCCTTGATCCGCGCGTGGTCCCCCTCGTAGTCGCCGCGCATGCGGACGGTTAGATCGCGCTCGGCGACCCGCGCGAGGACCGTGTTCGCCTCCTCGATCGGGGCGACAACGGCGTCGAGGGTGCGGTTGATCCCTACCACTGCCTTCCGGTAGGCACCCGAGAGGTCACCCTCCGCGCACCGCTCGCTGAGGTGACCCGCCCGTGCCGCGTCGGTGAGGCGGTCGATCGCCTCCACCACCCCGCGCAGGCTGCCGGCCGTGCGAGCGACGCTCGCGGCCAGGGCGTCGCGCTCGGAGCGCGCCGCCACCGCCACCGACAGGTCCCCGTGGCCGAGCCCCTCCACCGCCTCGGCCACCTCTTTCAGATAGACGATGAGGGAACGGAACCCCTCCGCCAGCTCCCCAAGCTCATCACCGGACCGGTAGGTCACCTCCTGATCGAGGTCGCCCTTGGCAAGGTGGCGTGCGGCGCGGATGACCTCGCCCACCGGACGGGTGACCGAACGGGCGCTCCACCACGCCACGAACAGACCGAGCACCACCCCGGTGGCGGCGATGGCAAGGGCGAGGGCTGCGCTGCGGTGCGCCGCCCCCTCGGTCGCGGTCATCTCTGCGGCACTTGCCGCCTTTGCGATCTCCCGAATTTTCGCCACCTCGGGCTCGATCTGGTGGACCGCCGCGCGCATCTCATCGACTAGCGACGCCGTGGCCTTGTCTCCCGCGACCAGGCGGTCGAAGCCGGCCTGGTACTGATCGAGGAGGCGGGTGAGATCGGCGGCGTCCTTCTTGCCGAGCCCGGCGCCGGCGATCCATCGGTGGAGATCGACCACCGTGGCGTGGAGCTCCTTGACGTACTTTTGCTGACCGCGCAGGAGGTAGTCCTTCTCGTGGCGGCGCACCATGAGCAGGAGGGTCATCCCCCGGGCGCGGCGGAGAGGTGCCACCCTGGTCTCCTTGAATGTCGCCTCCAGCTTGTGGACCGCGTCGCGCAGGGTGCCCCGCAGACCGGTCTCCGGGGTGAGCCCCCGCGCCTCCTCCTTGGCCGCCATCGCCGTGAAGCGCTCCTGATAGGTTGCCTCATCACGCTGGATCTTCTTCGCGAGCTCGGCCACCCCCGCCATCCCGCCCCCCTGCGCCAACCCCTCGATCGCCTTCGCCTCCGCGACCAACTTCGCCCCGTTCTCCGCGAAGGCCTCCAGGTACCTCTTGTCATGTCGGAGAAGGAAGTCTTTTTCGTTCCGCCTCTGCTGGAGCATGTGGGAGTCGATGCCCGCCGCGTGCGTGGAGATCGCCACCTGCACGTCGAGCAGGGACGAAAAGCGGCTGGTGACCGCGTGGAGGGCGCCGTTGTAGACGAACACCACGCTCCCCATGACGAGGATGACGAGGCCGAAGCCGAAACCGAGCTTCTTGCCGATGGTGAGATGGAACGAAGTCATGACCGAGCTCCTTGGAGATTCCCCCCTCGGTTGGATGTCAGCCGTCAGCCGTCGAGGCCGGTGAGGTCCGGAATGTCGAGGACGCGCTCGATGTCGAGCAGGATCACCATGGTGTTACCCACCTTGCCGATGGCGTTGATGTAGTCGCTGGAGATCTGCTGGCTGGCGGCGAACGACGGGGTGTCCTGGATGGCGTCCTCGGGGATCCCCATGACGTCTGCCACCGTGTCCACCACGATCCCGAGGATCTTCTCCCCGACGTTGGTGACGACGATCGAGGTGAGCTTGTCGTACTCCCGCGCCTCCATGGCGAAGCGGGAACGGAGGTCGACCACCGGCACCACCGTGCCGCGCAGGTTGATCACCCCGCGCACGTGCGGCGGCATGTTCGGCAGGGGGGTGAACTGGGTGAGGCCGATGATCTCCTGCACCTTGAGGATCTCCAGGCCGTACCGCTCCTCGCCCAGGTTGAAGGTGAGGTACTGGCGCGAGGCGCCCTGGGCGGAAAAGTTGATGATGTCGAAGATGTTGTCGTACTCCTCGTCGTCGCGATCGACGACCGAGGGCTGGACGGTGGGGGTGGCGGTGGGCTCTTCGGACATGGGGTGCTCCGGAGGGCGCGCTACGCGCGCCGGGACTAGGGGTTAGGGAGTCGGGGTTAGGGGGGCTCGCTACGCTCGCAGGGGTGGGGGGTGAGGGGTGGGGGGCGAGGGGATGGTTGGCCGCTGCGCGGCCAGCGATGCTCTCCGGAGTGGGACTCCCCCCTTTCTGCTTTCTACCTTCTACTTTCTACGTTTCCTCCATCGTCATGTTCATCGGTCCCGAGGGCTGTCCTTCCCCGGCCTCACCCCCGGCCCCCGCTTTCGGTAGACCGTGCGCGGCAGACGTTCGAGCGCGGTGCAGTCAGCCGGAACCGACTCGGAGTGGCCGAGGAAGAGGAGACCGCCGGGACGCAGGGCCGCGGTGAGGGCACGGATGACCTGTGCCTGCTTCTCCTTCGAGAAGTAGA
>JAJRSX010000041.1 GCA_024278555.1 bacterium
CACTCCGATCGTCTGCGTGGTAGCCTGCTTCATGGTCGCTCTCCTTTGCTTGTGGGCTCCGAGCCCGTGGTTAGCATTGAGCCAGGTTAGAACCTGAGCTCGCGAGGAGAGCGGCCTCCTCATCCCATCTCTGTGGTGAAACCCAAACCGGACATGCACCCAGGTACCGCTCGACAAACAAAGTCCCCTACCGCGCGCTACTGACACCAGCCAGCCTCGTCGGCCTCACCGCGCAAAGGGGTTCTCGATCTGGATCCCTTCTACCCGCTGACCGGCCTGCATGTCCTCACTGTAGAGGCGGGTGCAGCCGGCCCCCAGGGCGGCGGCGAGGATCAGGGAGTCGTAGAAGCCGTACCGGTAACGCGCCTGAATTTCGAGACCACGCTGGTAGAGACCCTGACTCGGCATGACGCTCCAGAGAGGGAGGAGTACCTGGTCGAGAAAACGGCGCCCATCCTCCAGCGTGATCGGTACGACGAGCTTGCGGGTGAGGACGTTGAGAGTCTCTTGCACGACCTGAAAGCTGATCGTGCCGCTTCCCACCTCCAGCGCCGTGCGAATCAACGACTCGGCGGTCCGCCGCTTCTCGGGGTCGGTTTCATCGAAGAGGTAGACGAAGATGTTGGAGTCGATGAAATCACCGCTCATTCATCTCCTCCCGGGTGAATCGGTGCCCCCCGGTGCGGACGTAGCGCCGCAGGTGGTCGACGACCGCCATCGCCTCATCCGCGCGTTGGCCGCGCCGGGCATAGTCGGCGAGCCAGATCCGGAACTCCGCGTTCAGGGTGGTGCGCTCCGCCCGTGCCCGCTCACGCGCCGCCTCGATCAACTTCTCGTCCGCACTCAGGGTGATGTTTTTCATGCCATGCCTCGCTTACCGCGGGTTATACACGAACATAGTGTACACGACATCAGTGCTTAGCGCGGGTGGTGCGTCCCCCTCCATGGGCGCCCCTCTTCGAGGAGGAGCGGAAATAATGGCTGGCGAGAAAGTCGATGTTCCCGAGACCTCGAGGGGGTGGGAACACGAAAGCACGAAAAGTTCAAAATACGAAAGAAGTCAATCGGTTGTTTTTCGTGCCTTCCCCCTTTCGTGTCTTCGTGTCCCGGCGGTGTGACGGTTGCCGGAACCCTCAGGGCTATTGCCGCCGGCCCTCTTCGGGCTTTTTCCCCGACCTTCAGCCCGCCGGCGCACCCGGGCCGGTGCGCCAGTAGTTGAGGACGTACTGCACCCCGGAGACCACCGCCAGGACCATGGCGACCCAGAGGAAGAAGGTGCCCATGGGGCGGAAGGGGATGAAGGGGAGGAACCAGATGTGGTCCGCCAAGAGCATGAGGATGGCGGTGATCTGCGCCCCCACCTTCCACTTGCCGAGCGACTCGGCGGCCAGGACCACCCCCTCGCTCGCCGCTAGCGACCGCAGCCCGGTGACCGCGAACTCGCGGCCGAGGATGATGATGACAATCCACGCCGACGCCCGCTCGATCTCCACCAGCATCACCAGGGCGGCGGTGATCAGGACCTTGTCGGCGATCGGATCGAGGAGCTTGCCGAGGCGCGAGACGAGGTGGTAGCGGCGCGCCAGGTAGCCGTCAAAGAAGTCGGTGACCGCCGCGAAGGTGAAGGTCCACCCGGCCGCCCAGTAGGTGTGGTGGTCCACGATGATCGGGTAGTGGAAGAGGACGAAGAGGGGGACGAGCAGCACCCGCAGGAGGGTGAGGCCGTTCGGCAGGTGCTTGAACCACGGCGCCGGAAGCGGCTCGCCCACCACCGTGGCCGCCTCCCCCGCCGTCCCTGCGTCGTCCCTGCTCATCCGAGGTACCCCGCGATGATCTCCTCCCAGTCGCCGCGGGCCCGGAGGATCAGCTCGACGAGCTCCGCCACGGCGCCGCGGCCCCCCGCCGCGGCGGCGATGAAGTGGGCCCGGTCGCGGACCACCGCCGGGGCGTCGGCGACGGTGGCGGCGAGGCCGACGCGGCGCATCACCGGCAGGTCGACGATGTCGTCGCCCATGTAGGCGACCTGCTCCGGGGCGAGGCGCTCGGCGGCGAGGATCTCGTCGAAGACCGGCAGCTTGCGCAGCGCCCCCTGGTGGACGATGGCGATGTGGAGCTCCGCGGCGCGCCGCTCGACGATGGTGGAGGCGCGGCCGGTGATGATCCCGAAGCGGAGGCCGTGGCGCACCGCGAGCTTGATCCGGTGGCCGTCGCGTACGTGGAACGACTTCCCCTCGACGCCGGCGGCGTCATAGGTGATCGAGCCGTCGGTGAGCACCCCGTCCACGTCCAGCAGGACAAGACGAATGGCGGCGGCGCGGGCGGTGAGGTTGGACATATCGTCTACTTCTTGGCCAGCAGCTCTTCCACCGTCATTTGAACATCGACTGCAATCTGGCGAAGGAGCATGGGCGCGATGTCACGCCCCTTGTGAAAGGGTACGGTTGTGACCCGCCCGTCCGGGTGACGAAACTGCTTGTGCGAGCCACGCTGGCGCACCTCTTCGAAACCGTGATGGCGAGGAGAGCCACGACCTGCTGTGGCTTGAGAACAGGAACAGTCCCCATGAGCTGGCGCTTCAGGAAACTGAAACCTGTTGGGTTCCCACGAACTCCGCCTCCATCCTAGGTTGATCATCTTCCAATAGCATCTCGATGACCTCCCGGAGGTTGGCACTCAGCTCATCCAGCGATTCAGCTTGGGCGTGCGCACCGGGAAAGCCGGGTACGAACCCAACATAGAGCCCGGTCTCCTGATCGCGCTCAATCACTGCTGTGAAGTTTTTCATCGGTTGCCCCTTATCGCAACGCGCCGGGTTGCGATGTTACACGATCTTTGCCTTCAAGCAGTCGTGCAGGTGGATGATCCCGGCGGGACGGCCCTCCGCGTCGGCGATGACCAGGGAGGTGATGTTGCGCTCCTCCATCTGGGCCACGGCGAGGGCGGCGAGGGCGTCCGCCGCGATGGTGCGCGGGTGGTGGCCCATGAACTGGGAGACCGGCTGCGCCAGGGGGTCGTCGCCCTGCTCCAGGGCGCGGCGCAGGTCACCGTCGGTGAGGATCCCCACCAGCAGGCCATTGCCGTCGACGACGGTGGTCACCCCGAGCTTCTTGGCGGTCATCTCCAGAAGCGCCTCTTTGAGGGTGCGCTCCTGCGCCACCACCGGCAGCTCGTCGCCTCCGTGCATCAGGTCGGCCACCTTCACGAAGAGGCGGCGGCCGAGGCTGCCGCCCGGATGAAACTGGGCGAAGTCCTCGGGGCGGAAGTTGCGCCGCTCCAAGAGCGCCACGGCGAGGGCGTCACCCATGGCCAGGGTGGCGGTGGTGGAGGCGGTGGGGACGATGTTGAGGTGGCACGCCTCGCGCTCGACGCCGACGTCGAGGACCACCTGGGCGCCCTCGGCAAGCACCGACTCCATGCCGCCGGTCATGGCGATGAGGGGGCAGCCCATGCGCTCGATCATCGGGATCAGGCGCACCACCTCGTCGGTGTTCCCCGAGTTGGAGATGGCCACCACCACGTCGCCGCGGGTGACCATGCCGAAGTCGCCGTGGATCCCCTCGGCCGGGTGGAGAAAGATCGACGGGGTGCCGGTGGAGGCGAGGGTGGCGCAGATCTTCTTCCCCACCAGCCCCGACTTGCCCATCCCGGTGACCACCACCTTGCCGGTGCAGGCGAGCATCAGCTCCACCGCCCGGGCGAAGCTGTCGCCGAGGCGCGCCTCCACCCGCGCCAGGGCCGCCGCCTCGATCTCGAGGACGCGGCGGCCAATGGCGAGGGTGTCGGTGGGACAGGGGGTGTCGGGCATGAGAGGGGCGGGAACGAGTTCGATTTCCGGGAGGCCGTTCAACGGAGGTACGGCGTCATCGCGGGCATGGCCCGCTCCTACCCGTTGTTCACCGCCGCCTCGACCCGCTTGACCTCCTCCAGGAGCGACCGGAGGGCAGCGAGCGGCACCATGTTGGGACCGTCGGAGAGGGCGACGTCGGGGTCCGGGTGGACCTCCATGAAGAGGGCGTCGACGCCGGCGGCGACCGCGGCGCGGGTGAGGTAGGGGATGAATTTGCGCTGCCCGCCCGACTTGCCGCCGAGGCCGCCGGGGAGCTGCACCGAGTGGGTGCAGTCGAAGACCACCGGGTAGCCGAGCTCCCGCAGGATGGGGAGCGAGCGCATGTCGGAGACGAGGTTGTTGTAGCCGAAGGAGACGCCGCGCTCGGTGAGGGTGATGCGGTGGTTGCCGGTGGAGGTCGCCTTGGTGACGATGTTGCCCGCGTCCCACGGGGCGAGGAACTGCCCCTTCTTGATGTTCACCACCCGGCCGCTGTTGGCGACCGCGACCACGAAGTCGGTCTGGCGACAGAGGAAGGCGGGAATTTGCAGGATGTCGATCACCTCCGCCGCCGGAACGATCTGCGCCTCGGTGTGGACGTCGGAGATCACCGGGACACCCACCTCATCCTTCACCTTCTGGAGGATGCGCAGCCCCTCGTCGAGCCCGGGGCCGCGGAAGGAGTCGACCGAGGTGCGGTTCGCCTTGTCGAACGACGACTTGAAGACGTAGGGGATCTGGAGGTCGCGGGCGATCTCGGCGATTGCCTCGGCGGTGGTCAGGGCCAGGGCCTCGCTCTCGATGGCGCACGGCCCGGCAAAGAGGCAGATGGGGCGACCGCCGCCGATGACCACCTCATCGGTGACCGCCACCTCGCGGGTGGGGGGGGTGTGGAGGGGGAGGTCCATGGGGTCTCAGGAGAGAGTGGAAAGTAGAAGGTAGAAAGTAGAAAGGGGGTGTTGTTGAGGGAAAGGCGGGTCAGGTGGCGCGCCCGGGGTTTGGAGAAAAAGGCTGCTGCAGGGAGAGAGGTCACAGTAACAGGGGTCTGCCGCCAACACCCCGATTCATCGCGCCCCTTTCTACTTTCTACCCTCTACTTTCTACCTTACTACCGCCCCTACACCGCCATCCCCGCCTCGGCGGCGCGGTGCTGGTGGGCCAACGCCGCGGCGACGAAGTCGCGAAACAGCGGATGAGGGTTGCGCGGCCGGGAGGTGAACTCGGGGTGGAACTGGGTGGCGACGAACCACGGATGGTCCGGAAGCTCGGCGATCTCCATCAGCTCCATGCCGTCGCCCTCGTAGCGGCCGGTGAACCGCATCCCCGCCGCCTCCAACCGCTCGCGGTAGGCGTTGTTGAACTCGTACCGGTGGCGGTGGCGCTCGTCGACCCGGGTGGCACCGTACGCCAGGGCCGCCAGCGACCCCTCGGTGAGGAGGCAGGTGTAGGCGCCCAGCCGCATCGTCCCCCCCTTCTCGCTCTCCTCGGTGCGGTGCTGGTGCTCGCCGGTGCGCGGATCGATCCAGTCGGTGACCAGGTTGATCACCGGGTGGGGCGGGTCGGCGACAAATTCGGTGGAGTGGGCGCCGTCGAGGCCGCAGCAGTGGCGGGCGAACTCGATCACCGCGCACTGCATCCCGAGGCAGATCCCAAGATACGGCACGCCGTGCTCGCGGGCGTAGCGCACCGCCTCGATCTTCCCCTCCACGCCGCGCTCGCCGAAGCCGCCGGGGACGAGGATTCCGTCGCAGCGGGCGAAGGCGTCCGCCACGTTGGTGGCGTCGATGGACTCGGCGTCGACCCACTCGATCTTCACCCGCGCGTGGTTCGCCAGGCCTCCGTGGGTGAGGGCCTCCCGGAGCGACTTGTACGCCTCCTTCAGCTCCACGTACTTGCCGACGATGGCGATGGTGGTGGTCTGGCTCGGGTGGTGGATCCCCTCCACCACCTGCTCCCAGTCGGAGAGGTCGGCGGGCCCCGCCTTGAGGCGCAACCGGTCGATGAGAATGCGGCCGAGCCCCTCCTCGTGGAAGTAGAGGGGGAGCTCGTAGATCGACTTCACGTCCAGGGCCGAGATCACCGACCGCTCCTCGACGTTGCAGTAGAGGGCGATCTTCCTGCTCATCTCCGCCGGCAGCCGCTGGGTGGTGCGGCACAGGAGGACGTCGGGCTGGATGCCGATGGCGCGCAGCTCCTTCACCGAGTGCTGGGTCGGCTTGGTCTTCATCTCCCCGGCGGCGGCGATGTACGGCACCAGGGTGAGGTGGACGTAGGCGACGTTGTCGCGCCCCACGTCGAGCTGGAACTGGCGAATCGCCTCCAGGAAGGGGAGCGACTCGATATCGCCGATGGTGCCGCCGATCTCGACGATGACGATGTCGTACCCCTCGCCCACCCCATAGATCGCCTGCTTGATCTCGTTCGTAATATGAGGAATAACCTGAACGGTTCCCCCTAAATACTCGCCGTGACGCTCTTTCTCGATGACGGCGTGGTAGATCTTCCCGGTGGTGTAGTTGTTGTTCTTGGTCAGCCGGGCGTGGACGAAACGCTCGTAGTGGCCGAGGTCGAGGTCGGTCTCGGTGCCGTCGTCGGTGACGTAGACCTCGCCGTGCTGGTACGGGCTCATGGTGCCCGGGTCGATGTTGATATAGGGGTCGAGCTTCTGGATGGTCACCGAGTAGCCGTACGACTCGAGCAGCGTCCCCATGGAGGCGGCGGCGAGCCCCTTGCCCAGGGAGGAGACCACCCCGCCGGTCACGAAAATGTATTTGGTCATGTCTGGCTCCCGTGCTGCTCGTGTTGATGGTGCGATCGAACCACGAGGGCGCGCACCCGTTCAAGGTCGTCCGGAGTGTCCACCCCGACGGAGTCATGGACGGTCTCCACCACCCGGATCGCAAAGCCCGCCTCCAGGACCCGAAGCTGCTCCAGCCGCTCGACCCGCTCCAGGGGCGACGGGGGGAGCTCGGTAAGCCGCTGGAGAAAATCGGCCCGGTAGCAATAGAGGCCGAGGTGCTTGTAGGCCGGACACTCTTCCAGGGTCGTCGCCTCGCGCGGGTGGGGGATCGGGGCGCGGGAGAAGTAGAGGGCGTCGCCGCTCTCCCCGCGCACCACCTTCACCACGTTCGGGTCACGCCACTGGGCCTCATCGTGGAGGCGGGTGCAGAGGGTCGACATGACCACCGTCGCCTCCGCCAAGAGCGGCTCGATCGCCTGCTCCACCACCTGCGGGTCGATGAGCGGCTCGTCTCCCTGCAGGTTGACGACAACCTCCGCGCCGATCCGCCGCGCCGCCTCGGCCACCCGGTCCGTCCCCGACGGGTGGTCGGGGGAGGTCACCACCGCCTCGCCGCCGAACCCCGCCACCGCCGTTGCGACGCGCCCGTCGTCGGTGGCCACCACCACCCGCTCCACCGACGGCACGCGGCCGGCGGCCTCGTAGACCCACTGCACCATGGGGCGGCCGTCGATCTGCACCAGCGGCTTACCCGGCAGGCGACTGGAGGCGTAGCGGGCGGGGATGACGGCGAGGATACGGACGGCCATGGGCGACTCGAAGCGGGAGCCCTACGGTAACGCCGAGGCCCCGGTTCGGCCACATGCCCGGAACGGATCGACCACGGGGGACACGGGGGGAGGTGGGGGACAAAGGACGACCGGCGTGTTCCGCCGTGACGGCGGCGCGGGCGATGGTCCGGCTTTTTATTCGCCACGCTCCACGGAAGGGCACGGAAGTAGGGGTCTCCCGTTGGGTTGAGCGAGAGACCCGGACCCCCTTCCTCCTTGAACAGACGGTAGACGCCACCTGGTTCTCTTCCCCACCGCCGCACGCTCTCGCCCCTTCCGTGGGTTCCGTGGCCAATAACACAGAGGCCCCGGGATCGAAGATCCCGAGGCCTCTCGGAAAACCGCCTTGCAAAGTCTCGGGTCACGCCTCGGCGTGCACCTCCGCCTCGGCGTCGGAGCCCTCGGCCGTCTCGGCAGGCCGCATCTCCGCGGTGAAGGTGAGGCGCTCTTTGTCCTCCTCGAAGTCGGCGTGGATCACCATCCCCGCCTCGACCTCGCCGCGCAGGATCATCTCGGAGAGGTCGTCCTCCATGTATTTCTGGATCGTCCGCCGCAGGGGCCGGGCGCCGAACTTCGGGTCGTAGCCACGGTCGATGAGCCAGTCGAGGGCCGCGTCGGTGGGCTCCACCGTGAGGCCGCGATCGACCAGCTCCTCGTTGAGCTCGTGGATGAGCAGCCGGACGATCTCCCGCAGATGCGCCTTCTCCAGCGGATGGAAGACCACCACCTCGTCGAGACGGTTGAGGAACTCGGGGTTGAAGCGATCCTTCACCGCCTCCATCACGTTGCTCTGGATCTTGTCCTGGGTGAGGAACCCCTCCTCGCGGCCGAAGCCGACGGTGGTGTCGCGCTCGATGGTGCGACTCCCGAGGTTGGAGGTCATGATCAGGACGGTGTTGGAGAAGTCGACCACCCGGCCGTAGTTATCGGTGAGGTGGCCGTCGTCGAGGACCTGCAGCAGGAGGTTAAAGATGTCCGGGTGGGCCTTCTCCACCTCGTCCAGGAGGACCACGGAGTAGGGGCGCCGGCGGACCTTCTCGGTGAGCTGCCCACCCTCTTCGTACCCCACGTACCCCGGAGGGGCACCGGTAAGGGCAGAGACGGTGAACTTCTCCATGAACTCCGACATATCCACCCGAATGATGGCGTTCTCGTCGTCGAAGAGGACCTGCGCCAGGGAGCGCGCCAGCTCGGTCTTGCCGACGCCGGTGGGGCCCAGGGCGAGGAAGGAGCCGATGGGACGGCGCCGGTGCTTGAGGCCGGCACGGGAGCGGCGGATGGCGCGGGAGACCGCGGAGATCGCCTTGTCCTGGCCGACCACCCGCTTGTGGAGCTCCTCCTCCATGCGCAAAAGCTTCGTCGTCTCCGTCTCCTCCAGGCGGAGGAGCGGGATGCCGGTCATCTTGGAGACGATGTACTCGACGTTCTCCGCGGTGATCATCACCTTCGACTTGTTCTGCTGCTCGCGCCACTCGTCCTTGGCGCGCTCGAGGTCCTCGGTGAGGTGCTCCTCCTGGTCCCGCAGCTTCGCCGCCTTCTCAAACTCCTGGAGCTTGATGTAGACCTCCTTCTCCTTCACCACCTCCTGGATCTCGTGCTCCTTCGCCTTCAGGGAGTCGGGGACAATGTACTTCTGCAGCTTGGCGCGGGATCCCGCCTCGTCGATCACATCGATCGCCTTGTCCGGCAGGTACTTGTTGGTGATGTAGCGGTCCGAGAGCTTCACCGCCGCCTCGATCGACTCGTCGGTGATGGTGGCGAAGTGGTGCTCCTCGTAGCGCGGCTTCAGCCCCTTGATGATCTCGATCGACTCTTCGATGGAGGCGGGCGGCACCTCGATCGGCTGGAAGCGGCGGTCGAGGGCCCCGTCCTTTTCGATCGTCTTGCGGTACTCCGCCGGAGTGGTGGCACCGATGCACTGGAGCTCCCCACGCGACAGGGCCGGCTTGAGCATGTTCGAGGCGTCGAGCGACCCCTCCGCCGCACCCGCGCCGATAAGGGTATGGAGCTCGTCGATGAAGGTGATGATCCGACCGTTGGAGGCGGTGATCTCCTTGACGATGGTCTTCAGCCGCTCCTCGAACTGGCCGTGGTACTTGGTGCCGGCGACGATCGAGCCGAGATCCAGCGACACCACCCGGCGGTTGTTCAGCCCCTCGGGGACCTCGTTCTGGGCGATCCGCTGGGCCAGCCCCTCGACGATCGCCGTCTTGCCGACCCCGGGCTCGCCCATGAGGACCGGGTTGTTCTTCGTCCGCCGGCTGAGGATCTGCAAGACCCGCTCGATCTCCGTGTCGCGGCCGATCACCGGGTCGAGCTTGCTCTTCCGGGCGAGCTCGGTGAGGTCACGGCCGAACTCATCCAGGGTCGGCGTCTCGCTCTTCTGCTTCTGCGGCTGGTTCTTCACCAGGTTACGCTGCAGGATGTTGATGGTGAGCTGGCGCGCCCCGAAGATGTTGGCACCGAGCGACCGGAGGATGTTGCCGGCGATCCCCTCCTCCTCGCGGATCAGCCCGAGGAGGATGTGCTCCGAGCCGATGTAGTTGTGCTTCAACAGCCGCGCCTCATCCACCGCCAGCTCCAGGGCGCGCCGCGCCTTGGAGGTAAAGGGGATCTCGTCGTAGGTGAGGGTGTTGGTCCCCTTGGGGATCGCCGCCTCGATGTCCTGGCGGACCCGGTCGGGGTCGATCCCCAGCTTACGCAAGATCAGGATGGGGAACTCATCATTCTGGGTGAGGATTCCCAGGAGGATGTGCTCGGTGCCGAGGAAGTCGTGGTTGAACTTCTCCGCCTCCTTGCGCGCCAGGATGATGATGTTTCGCGCCTTGTCGGTGAACCGTTCAAACATGGAGTGCTCCTTCGCGCGTACGGCGGGTGTTCGACCGTGTATCGGCTATCGCCATAGAGGAATCGAGAGTAGGGAGGAGGTTTCTGGGTGTCAACGCGTACAAGTTGTTATCCTGTTGAATCGAAAGAGATTTTTACCGATAAACAGGCGTCGAAGCAGGTGGCGGCGTCGCCTGATGTTGTAGCCAGTGTACCGACCTGCCCCCTCAAGTCACCTGCCGCGGCGGCTGCTTCGGGATGTCGAGATCGCGCAGCTTGTTGAACAGGGTCTTGTAGCTCACCCCGAGCGCCCGCGCCGCGGCACGCTTGTTCCACCGCTGGCGGTGGAGGGTCTCGAGGATCAACCGCCGCTCGGTCTCCCGGGCCGCGCGCTGCCCCGCCTCAGCGAGGGTCGTGGCCGGAGCCGTCTCTGATGACCGGGCCGTCTCTGAGGACGAAGCCACCGGGAACGGGGCCACCGGTGCCAGATCGAGATCGGCGGCGTCGATGGTCTCCCCGTGGTGAAAGAGGGTCGCACGCTCGATGCAGTTTTTCAGCTCCCGCACATTGCCCCGCCACGGGTAGGTCAGCAGTGCCTGCCGCGCTGCCTCGGTGAGCTCGGGCGCGGGTCTCGCCTCGCCGGCCTGGGCAAGAAACCGTCCCGCCAGCGGCAGGATGTCTTCCGGCCGCTCACGTAGGGGCGGTAGGCGCAGGACCACCACCGCCAGACGGTAGAAGAGATCCTCGCGCAGCTCGCCGGCGGCGATCGCCGCCTCCAGGTCGCGATTGGTCGCGGCAACATAGCGCACGTCCACCGCCACCGATCGGCTGCTCCCCACCGGCGTCACCTGCCCCTCCTGGAGGACGCGCAGGAGCTTGCTCTGCAGCTCGGTCGCCATCTCGGTGAGCTCATCGAGGAAGAGGGTGCCGCCCGCCGCCTCGCGGATGAGGCCAACCCGGTCACGCTCGGCGCCGGTAAAGGCGCCGCGCACGTGGCCGAAGAGCTCGCTCTCCACCAGGTGGGCCGGCAGCGCCGCGCAGTTCACCGCCACGAAGGGCGCCGCGGCGCGGGGGCTCGCAGCGTGGATCAGACGCGCCACCACCTCCTTGCCGGTCCCGCTCTCGCCGGTGAGGAGCACCGGCACCTCCGACATGGCCGCCTGCCGGGCCCGCGCCACCACCTCGCGCATCGCCGTGCTCACCGCCACCACCCCATCGTCCGATCCGCCGCCGTCGTTGCCACGGGTCAGGGCGCGAAGCCGCTCCACCAGGGCGACGGTGTCGAAGGGCTTGCACAAAAAGTCGGTGGCGCCGCGCCGCATCGCCTCCACCGCCACGTCCACCGATCCGTAGGCGGTCATCAGGACCACCGGCGGCGCCGGAGAGAGGGCGCACGCCGCGTCGAGGATGTCGAGACCGGTGCCGTCCGGAAGGCGCAGATCCGCGACCACCGCGTCGGCCCCGCCCGCGAGCTTGGCGCGACCGTCGGCGACCGTCGCCGCCGCCACCACCTCGAACCCCTCCAAGGTGAGGGTCTTGGTGAGCATCTCGCGCATCGAGCGTCGATCCTCCACCACCACCACCCGCGGGGGTGTGCCGCTCACGTCGTCCGGGCCGCTCACACCGCCTCCACCGGCAGCAAGATGCGGACGGTGCTCCCCGCGCCCTGGGCGCTCACCACCTCCAGTTGGCCGCCGTGGGCGGCGACGATGCGTGTCACGATGCTCATACCCAGTCCGGTCCCCGCGGCGCGGGTCGTGAAGAAGGGGTCACACAGACGCTCCTGCTCCTCTTCGGACATGCCCCGACCCCCATCAACCACGGCGATCTCCGCCCTCTCTCCGCCACCTCGCACCTCGATGTGCACCGGAGTCCCAGAGGGCGACGCCTGCACCGCGTTGCGCACCACGTTCACCAGGGCCTGGCGAAGCTGCTCCCGATCGGCGACGACCTCCGCCTCACCCTCCTCAACAACCACCACCGCCTCCGGCTCGGCCGCCTCCACCGCCCGTGCCACCTCCCGCGCAAGAGGAGCGAGCGCCACCGGCCCGCGCCGCACCGGGCGGGGACGGACATAGTCGAGGCACTCCGCCAGGACCGCCTCCACGGCGCCGATCTCCTCCAGGATACCCGCCACCGCCTGCGACCGCTCCGCCTCCCCCATCTCCGCCCGCTCCAAGAGCCGCGCATACCCCCCCATCGCCCCGAGGCCGTTACGACACTCGTGGACGATCGCCGCGAGCATCTCCCCCATCGACGCCAGACGGCGCTTCGCCTCCACCTCCTCCTGTAGGCGGCGGACCTCGGTGAGGTCGGAGAAGAGGAGGACCGCCCCGGTGGGCCGCCCCGCGACATCCTCCATGGGCGAGATCGACACCCCAAGCCGCCGCCCCTCGCCGTCTCCGGCGGCCACCTCCACCTCCTGACGCCCGACCGAACGACCGGTGGCGAGGACCTCCTCGACACGCTCCACAA
>JAJRSX010000042.1 GCA_024278555.1 bacterium
CCCCTGACCCTGCTGGGTATCCTATTTCCCATTCTTAAAGGCGGAGTATCACCGACAACAACTGCGACCGCGATCTTCGCCGCCCTTTCGATCGCCACCGTCACCTACCTGCGTACGCATGGTGCCGGGAGCGTCGCCCGCAAGCTCCTCCTCACAACCGCCAGCTTACTGTTCTATAGCGCCTGGCGCTGGCCATTCACCGCCCTTCTACTATTCAGCACCGTCCTCGACTTCAATTGCGCCCGCGCCATTCACCGCGCACCGGACCAAAGGAGGCGCCGACTTTATCTGACCATCAGCCTCATCGGTAACCTTGGCCTCCTTGCCTTCTTCAAATACACCAACTTCCTCCTCGGCGCTCTTGGCGACCTTCTCGGCATCGCCGGCCTCCATGTTGCGATCGGCCCCCTCCCGATCATCCTCCCACTGGGAATCTCCTTCTACACATTCCAGACTCTCAGCTACACGATCGACGTCTATCGCGGCCAACTCGATCCCCGAGAATCGGTCCTGGACCTAGCCCTCTTCGTCTCCTTCTTTCCCCAACTCGTCGCTGGCCCCATCGTTCGAGCCTCAGACTTTCTCCCGCAACTCGACGAAGAACACCGGTGGGATTCCAAACGAGCCAAGGCGGGCCTTCTCCTCATGTGCCAGGGCATGGCGAAGAAGCTCCTCGTCGCCGATACCCTCGCCCCGATCGTCAACCAGGCATACTCCAGCCCCAGTCTCTACAGCGGTGTCTCCCTCTTGGTCGCAACTTACTGCTTCGCGTTCCAGATTTACTGTGATTTCTCCGGCTACAGCGACATCGCCATCGGTGCCGCACAGGTCCTCGGGTTCGAGATACCGCTGAACTTCCGACGTCCCTACTTCGCCACAAACATCACAACCTTCTGGCGCCGCTGGCATATCTCCCTCTCCACGTGGCTGCGAGACTACCTCTACATCCCCCTCGGAGGAAACCGGCACGGCACTCTGCGTACCTACAAGAACCTAATGGCAACAATGGTCCTTGGAGGACTATGGCACGGTGCCAGCTACAACTTCGTGATCTGGGGAACGATCCATGGCGTTGCACTTGCAGCCCACAAACTGATGATGTCGCTTCGTCACCAGCACACGGTAACTGATACCAAGCATCCATTTTCATGGATCATCCATACAGCAATTACCTTTCACCTCGTTTGTATCACCTGGGTCTTCTTCCGCGCTGAGACATTTAGCAAGTCCATCGCGATTATCCACCGAATTTTTCTCGACTCAGCGGGTCTTATGGTGCCATGGCTCTTCCCAGCAGTTCTTATTCCAGCCCTCCTGGTCTCAGATTCCCTGCAGTCACGAACAGGTATCATCGACACGATTGTGAAATATCCCCGTTTGAGCCGCGCAACAGTCACAATTTGTATCGCTGTGATGCTAGCAATCGTAACTTCGAGCAAACCCTCCGACTTCATCTATTTCGTATTTTAGTCGAGGATAATATTTGTGACAATAACATCCTCAACAAGACACATCAGCAGCACGATCGCCGCCGATATCGCTATTGCCATTACAGCGATTCTACTCGCAGAGGGGATACTACGTCTGGTCTATCCCCAGCCACTCCATCTCCTCCTTCGTGGAGTCTACCAAGTACGCAAGACAGGGTTTGTCTATCGACCTCACTCGAGAACAATCGTCAACAATGGATACGGTGATCATGAGTTTTCCGTAAACAACTGGGGATGCAGGGATCAGGACTATGGCGCAAAGCGACCAGAAGAATGGCGCCTCCTCTGCATTGGTGACAGCTTCAGCGACAATCAAGCCCTCGAAGTTAACCAGATCTATCCCAATGTCCTTGAAGCCGATCTCATGGGTGAATTCCCGGAAAGACGACTATCCGTGATCAACGCGGGTATGGCTGGATGGGGGTTATGGCACTACCTCGACTATCTCAAAGAGATGCTACCAACCATCAAGCCCGATCTCGTAGTAATCGCAATGGCTGCGTCAGGGGACATGCTCAAGAGCAACAAGCCAAAACCGCCACGGAGCTACGAGCTCTGGAATGGCCTGCCTGTGCCTCGACATTCCTCAATAGCACACCGGCTGAAGTGGACGCTTTCGTACACGAATCAATGGCTCAAGGGCCACTCGCACGCCTACATCCTCTTTCGCCGCCTGACCTACTGGCCTGGCCGCTGGATTGGGTTGAGCAAGGTGCCCCATTTTTACCCACTGGTCACCGACCCAACTTACGAAAGACGCGTACTGGCTCCAACGACGAAAGTGCTGAAAGAGATCCAAAGCCTTTGCACTGACGCGGGAGTACCCATTGTCGTCCTCGACGTACCGCGAATCTACGAGGTTGACCAACGAGACCGGCAGCTAAGGATCCAGCTCGAACGTCCCGACCTCACACGTTTCGACATCCAGCGGCCGATCCGCGTCTTGCGTGGCATCACCCAAAGCCTACACATCCCTCTCTATAACCCCACCGAAGATCTCGCGGCGTCACGCGAGGCGGTCTATTTCGCCGGATTCGAGCACTGGAATGTGGCCGGTAACCGAATTGTCGCCAAGGGTCTCCGTGCCTTCTTGGAACACCAAGGGCTCCTGTTCAAATTGAATACTCCGTCACGAAGCGCCCCTGCCGTCCGGTAGCAACCGGCCAACAACGTCTGTTACCGGCTCACGAGCCAAGCCATTGCCCCGCCGAGCAACACCGCCGTGCCAAGCAGAAAGGTCAAGCCGCGAGTGGTGAAGATGGGGGCCAAGGGGGAATTGAAAAGAAAGGCGCGAATCGGAATCCAGATTCGCGGGCCGAGGATCCGGGGTGGCAGCTTCTTCAGGTAGCTGATCACCTTGCGCACCAGGATCGGCACTGGACGGAGATTGGCGAAGAGCTCTTCCACCCCAAAGGTCCCCTCCACCAGGATCCGCCGCACCATCATGGGATCCGCCCCCGGCGCCACCGCCCCGATGAATGGCGTGTGGATCGACTGATAGCCGAGTTCCTTGGAGACCCTCACTAGATCGTGCGTGTGGCGCGTCGTCCCCGGCAGGCTGTAGCTGTCCACCGTACGTCCGGTAAGGGCCTCGATCGCCGCCCGGCTCTCGGTGAGCTCGCGACGCACCTCTGCCTCCGCCATCCGCGATAGATCGCCATGGGTCACCCCGTGACCCTGGAAATCGATTCCCACTGCCGCCATCTCTCGCACCTGCGCCTCTGTCAACGGCCGGTCGACCGCCGCCTTGGAGGTAAAGACCTCCGACTGCGGATCGGTGGTGAGAAAGATCGTCGCCGGGATACCCAGCTCCCGCATCACCGGAAAGGCATTGTCGTAGACCGAGCGCCACCCATCATCAAAGGTGACCACGACCCACCGGGCCGGAAGCCCCTCCCTCCCCTCCAGGGCATCCACCATCTCCCCGTTCGAGATAAATCGATACCCCTGCCCGGCCAACGCCCGCATCTGCGCATCGAAGACCTCCCGACCCACCGAAAAGAGGCGCTCGTATGGTGAAGTCGCCACCGCCGCCCCCCAGTCATCCACCACCGAGTGGTACTGGAGCACGAAGCCCCGTCGGGGGTGGAGTTCATTGCGGTTGTACCAGAGAGCCCAGGCAAGGAGGACGCCGCTGGCCAGCAACAAAATACTCACGCACTCCCCCAATCCGAATCACCCATCACCCGTTGCGTTGGCAGTAACGACACTAGCCCTCCACCGGTATCGTCTTCGTCCCCTACCACCGAACACGAGGCATGATCTTGTTCCGGTCGATCCGCTCCTTGTAGCGAATCACCTCCTCCAACATACCGCCAAGGACCTCGTCAGTCAGAAAGTGTGGTTCCAGACCAAGCTCCAAGAGACCTGTATAGTTGGCATTGTAATAGTGATCTTCAGGCTCCTTGCGGGGGTTCTCGATCGGCTTGATCTTCACATTGAGTCCCATGCCGTTACCCACACGCTGGACCTTCTCCGCCAGCTCATTGACCGAGAAGAGCTCGGTGAACTGGTTGAAGATCCGCAGCTCACCCGACGCCGCCGGCTGGTTTGCGGAGAGCTCCACACACGCGAGAGTGTCACGCAGGTTCAAATAACCACGTGTCTGCCCACCCTTCCCGTACACCGTCAGGGGATGGCCAACGGCCGCCTGGACGAGGAAACGGTTGAGCAAGGTCCCAAAGATGTCGTCGTAATGAAAGTTCGGCATCAACCTCTCATCCTGCTCCGTCTCGTCCGTCATCAGCCCATAAACCGGACCCTGCATCAGATCCGTGACCCGCAGCCCCCACATTCGGACATAGAACCACAGCATGTCCGTGTCCATGATCTTCGTGGTGTGGTAGAGCGATCCCGTCTGCCGTGGATAGAGGAAACGCCCCTTACGTCCCTTGTGCTCGATCTCGATCCACCCCTCCTCGATGTCGATGTTGGGCGTGCCGTACTCGCCCATGGTGCCCAGCTTGACGACGTGGCACTCGGGCGCGAACTCGTGTACCGCCCAGATGACGTTGAAGGTTGCCCCAAGGTTATTGAGCAAGGTAAGACGCGCCGTGACATCGTCGATCATCGAGTAGGGCGCCGAGGGCTGCTCGGCATAGTGAACCACCGTGTCCGGATGCCACTCCTGAAATACGCCAGAGAGGAACCGGTAATCGCCACAATCGCCGATAAAGCAGTCGATCTTTCGTCCGGAGACCTCCTCCCATGCGGCCACCCGTTCGTGGAGGTTCGGATTCGGCATCAATGCCTCAACGTTCTGCTCTCGCGCCATATTGCGTCGAAGATAGTTGTCCACGACCGCAACATCGTGCCCCCGGGCAGACAAGTGCATCGCCGTGGGCCAACCAAGATAACCGTCACCACCGAGAATCAGGATACGCATGGACTGCTCCTATGTGATTTACGTTTGAAGAATCGTCCGTGGACGATTCTTCATCACCCTCTCAATCGCAGGCATCTTCTCCAAGGCAGCCGGCGGTTTCCAGAAAGTCCTTTACCTCTACCTTCGTTATGGGCTCCTCTTCCGAAGAGACATAGGCGCTGCGCACCTGCTCCTGGCCTCCTGGATAACGGTAGCTTGCCCGCTCCTCCTCAGCCTGGATCGCCGGCAAGGTGACAAACATCGAGCCGATATCCAGAGACCTTGGCACCTCCGCGTCAGTCATCAGCTCCTCATACAGCTTCTCCCCCGGCTTCGCGCCGATCTCGGTGATCTCAATCGACACAGGATCGTGTCCGAATCTCGGCGCCAGCTCCTCAATCATCACCCGCGCGAGGTCCTCGATCCGCAACACGGGCATTTTCGTAATGAAGACCTCGCCCCCCTTGGCCAGGGTGCACGAGGCGAGTACCAGATGGGCCGCCTCCTCGACCGTCATCACGAAGCGCGTCATGCGCCGATCCGTCAGGGTGACCGGCCCGCCCTTACGGATTTGCTCGACAAAGATTGGTACGACCGATCCGCGCGACCCGACCACGTTGCCAAAACGGCTGCTGAAGAAAATCGGGCCGCCGTCATGCCGCCCGTAGTTGGCGGCGGTCATCAACCGCTCGCCCATCAGCTTCGAGGTTCCCATCACGTTCGTCGGGTTCACCGCCTTGTCCGAGCTGGTGAAGAGCACCATCTCCACACCCGGCGTGTGCAGCGCCGCCTCAATCACGTTCTGACCGCCCATCAAATTCGTCTGCACCGCATCGAAGGGGTTGTACTCGCAGAGAAAGACGTGCTTGAAGGCCGCCACGTGGAGCACCATGTCGCACCCCTCCATGGCACGCTGAACCTTGCGGGCATCACGGATGTCGCCGAGCAACGGGCGGACACTCCCCGTGTCTCGATACTGCTCACCCAGGAGAAAGAGACCGCTCTCATTATTGTCGAGGACACGAACCTCCTCAGTGCCGAGCTCCACGAGCTGCGCCACCAAGGCACTCCCAACCGTCCCCACTCCCCCTGTCACCAGGACATGGCGCCTGGCGAAAAAGGCCCGAATCTGCTCTGCAAAGAGTCAACCCAAGGTCACTCCCTCCGTTTCCGGCAGACACCATTGCCCGCCGCTCGTTCCTTATCGGTCTAACCGGCAGTCCAGTGCAAGCGAGACGCCGACCTACCGCTGCGTCGGCTGCCACTGCTGGATACGCTCTCCCCGCACCACCTTCCACCACGCCACCAAGAGGGCGGTATTCACCAAGAGGTAGAAGGCCGGGAAGTTGAGGGCCTTGAGACCTCGCCCCTGCCTTTGCAAGACCAACCCAGCGATCGCCGCGGTCCAGAAGAACAGTTGCACCGCAAACGCCGCCGTGTAGAACCAGCCCCGACCTACCAGGACACAGCTCGAGACAAGCAACACCACCAAGAAAAACGGCACCAACCATCGACACAGCTTGTGGCTGAAGAACTGGAGCGAGAGCAGGCCATGGCGGCGGGGATCGAGGATGTCGAGGTTCTGGGTGAAGGCGGTGATCCCCCGGGTGAAGGTCCGAATCCTCCGGCGGAACTCCACGCCGGAGCTCTTCGAAGTCGCCACCCGCGCTCGCGCCTCGCTCTCATGAATTACCCGATAGCCACGCCGCACCACGGACAACGGCACAAAGATGTCTTCCGAGTACCAGTCCACCAGCTCCGGCATCAGCTCACGGCGAATCCCGTAAAAGCAGCCACTCACCACAAACAGGGTGTTGACCTCGGTCTCCAGCCGCCGCACCCAGATCTCGTACGCCGTGTACCAGCTCGCGATACGCGTCACCGGTGACTCCTTGCTTGGAATACTGTGGTCCTGCCCGGTGATCATTCCCACCCGCGGATCGGCGAAGCCACGTACGAGCTGCCGCAGTGAGTCCGGATAGAGCTGCACCGTCGCGTCGGTCACCACGACCACATCGCCCCTCACATTTGCCATCGCGGCATTGATCGCCCGTGGTTTGCCAACACGCTCCGGCAACTCCAGCACCTCCAGGCTCTCATAACCCAACCCGCGCGCCACGTCCGCCGTCCGGTCGGTACACCCATCGCAGACAAGCAGCACGTGAAACCGATCCTGCGGGAAGTCCGTTTCGAAGGTGTTACGGAGCTTCGCCGCAATGGTTGACTCACCGTTAAGCACCGGGATGAGGATCGTAAGTATAGGTGTAAGATCACCCCGCACCACTGGCCGACCACCACGAAGCCAGCGAATGACCACCAAGAATAGAGGGTACCCGGCATAGGCGTAGACCACGAGAAATACTGCTGCCAAAAAGCACATCGTTGCCATTATGGCCACCAGGGAAACTCGATACTCTCAGTCCATGTCGGACATAGAGAAATTCATTACAACAACCGATAAATCCACTACATGGACCTCTGTATATTTCCGTAACGTTCTACTATTCCGCCTTCCGTGATCCACTAGCGACACTCCTTGCACCCTTTGCCGTCCAGATCACCGCGATCCCCAGACACGTCTCCACATGTTCCGATTCTGAAAGCTCTTCGTGGATACTCAGGCCTCTTTATGCACTCATTCATGTACCGCGAGCAAGCGGCGGTGAATAATCACTAGCGATATAAATACCGCATGCAATCGTAGCGACACCGACCAATACTCCTACACAGCTAAACATGATTAGCGTTGCCTCTGCACTCATACCACAAACATGCCCAATGGTGAGCGCGATCGCACCTAGCGAAACAGAAATAACCTGAAGCAACAACGTAACCCTCTGCTCCTTCAAGACAATAAAAACAACAGAAGAAGGCGCCTGAACGAAAATAGCTACCAACCACGGAACCAGAATTGCTGTATACCGCCCTGCAGTAGCCCAACGATCACCAAGAACCGCTGCGAACAACGATTCACCTGCCAGGGAGAGAGGTCCGAAAACGATGACAGAACCTACCAGCATGCCAACAGTTAGCTTGATGAGACTAGGACGCAGCGAAACCCCTCCTGCGTTGATCTCCGCTGCCTTCTGGAGATATACCTTCCGTATTGACTCACTCAGCAGGTTAACTGGAATCCGGACAAGTCGGCTGCTCACTGCGTAGAACCCAACCACCTCCGGACCGAAAAACGACGACATCATTACGATCGGTAGGTTTCCAGAAACATTGCGAAGCAGCGCGGTCGGAGCCGCATATCGAGGAAATTCTTTGTATCGACGCGCCAGTGCAAATAGGTCGCCACGCTTCAACCCAGAAAACGTTGCCTTATCCGTAAACCGATACGCCGTCGCTGCCAGCAGGATCATTAGGGCGAAACAAATACCTACAAAGAAACCACCAATCAAGCCGCCCACCGTCGATGACACCGCTACGCCAACGACAATCCGAAAAACCCCCTGCCCTCCCGCCTGAGCCATAGAGGCCTTCGCCAGAGCACCGAAGCACTTTCCACGAATCGTCAGAGATATACATATTGTATTCATACCCCACACAACGATTCCCAACGGAACAACGAAATACCAACTCCCAAGCTTCTGATGCCAATCTCGAAAAGGCTCGACGTCCGGCGCGAGGAACAAAACGAGCCACGCAGCCATAGATACCCCGATCAAGATAACCGCAGATAATACAGCCAACCGGGACGCTTCAGCCTCCGACGCCGGGATGACAATAGCTTGGTCATACCGTAGTGACCCGATAGAGGCGGTGATGGTCACTAGCGACACGAACAAGGCGGCCACACCAAAGTATTCCGGCCTGTATAGCCTTGCGATTACCGGGGTGAGGGCGACCGTAATTGCGCGAGCAGCCGCACTTCCAGACAGAAGTGTAAGTACATTTGCAAGGAACCCTCCCCATCGCAGTACAAGACCACGCATTTTCCACCCCTGCTCTCTTTGCCCCCCATTTGGTGTAACCACTCCGAGCACAGATCTGAACTACACCTACAGTACCACAGTGATTAGATATTAGACTAGGCATTACCCATACAATCTGGTACACCTACAGTCAGCGAAAGTCGTAACCAAGTAACTCGATGTCACGGCCATACATATCACCAACGATGCGAAGGGTCTCATCATCGTAATATTCATAATACGGCCGATGCCGCGTCTTCTTTTTATGCGGAATTTTGCCTAAATCAATCCCTGTTTTATTGGCTACTACACAAAGGTCTTTTTTGAGTTGTTCCAACCGCCCAATAAAGTCGACCATAATTCCCCCATTCTCGTCTGTAATAAACTTATACTGCGGTGCCCACTGAACATGTTCCTTTGTCACTATGCAATCAAGGTACTCTCGAAAACTAGCCGTTATCCCCATCCCTATATATAGGCGCAGATCCTTTCTTTGCTTCATGTAACAATACTGCGAAACACATCTTGACCACGGATTTCTAACAAAGGCAAACTTGAAATAGTGATTAAACACCCCTTGACCAACAGAATCGAGAATATATCTTGCGTAGAGGTGCTGAAGACCACCTGTTTGGTATCTATTCCTGTACCTAGATACAAATCCACCGAATAGTTCCTTCTCACTCCGTTCACCGGGCCACAATATATCCTCAATGCTGCTTCCGCCGCACTTTGGAATATGTACAAAGATACATTTGTGTTTATGAGAAATCATAAGACCATCCAAGAGACCACAGATCGACCAAGTAACTCAATAATTCTGACGAGCCTAAACAGATCCCCACTGCACTTAGGTGGATTGGAAGGCCCGACGAACAAACTCGCTGACTTCGCTACCGCCATTGAAACTAGCGAGTTCTTCGGCACCGGTGGTTGTTGCCTTGAACACGGAGCAGGCGGTGGTCCAACCGCCATTGGGGCGGGCCATGGAACGCCCAATGATCAGAAGCCCGCCGTCTGCCAGCGAATTCCGAATCATTTGGAGAGCACCGAGTAGCCTCTCCGAAGGGAAATACCCCAAATTCAACAGATTCATCACCCGGATGAGGCTGTACTCGCGGTCGAGGGGCTTCATGACATCGTGTCGTACGAAGCGAACCCGCTCATTGTCGGCCACGAGCTTCAACGCCTCGGGTCCAAGCAAGAGGTAGTCGTCGACGGCGAAACCCCGGGGCACCGGCAATCCTGGCCCCCATTGCCTCCGTAGCCGTTGAAGAGCCGGCGAGAGAAGTCTGGCGACCAACCGCCAGGTGACCCAGTTCACCGGATAGTAGAGCGCGGACTGATGAGGGGTCAGGACGAGCGGACCTCGAAAAAACTGCATCGGCAGCAGCTCCGCGTCCAGAACGGCCGTCCACCGACTGCCTTCGCACTGCACGACATAGCATCGGTCGTAGTAGTCCGAGAGAGTAAAGACGATCTCGGGCGCGAGTGTGTCGAGCCGGCCAAACCACTCGACTGCCGTCGTACCATCGCTGACACCGAGATCGTGGACGGCCAGGGAGCACAGGCCACGGAGTTCCTTGTCGATGATGTTCAGGAGTTTGTCGTCGACGTCGTCGAAGCGACCCGGCGCGCTCGTCTTCACCACGCCGTTGCTCATCTTCAGACGGTGAAATGCCTGGCGACAAACATCATCGTAGGTCCCGCTTGGATCCTGCCAAGCCGCCATGAGGACCGAGGCTGCAATGTCCTTTTGCAGCCCAATGAGGGTCTTCGGCCTGGACAACCCCTCGCGACAAGTCACACCGAGACGAATCATGGCACGCTCACATCTTGTCTTGCGTCACTGGAAAGAATATAATGGATTTTAATCTAAATGCCTCGCCCAACGCCATGTTAACGGAGCGGTAAGATTAACAGCACAGCACCCAATCGGCGGCCAATCGCTCCCAACGCCACATGCACTGTACATGGTGATGGGAGATATTCACAGCGGCATCGCAGCCATTGTCGGAGACGGGTTGAAGCAATACCAGAATGCGCCCCTGAAGAACGTGAGAGAACCAATAAACAAAGAACATTTCCTTATCGCTTCGCACAATCCACAGCAGGCTACCACCATCGAAGACACTTGTGACTCGACATACCTCTGCACTCATAAATCAAATTTCCTACGGATCATCTCATAAGAACCTGGAACAAGGTACGCCTTGCGCGCTGACTTAAGGTTCCATAGAAGCCACAGAATTTCTAACGGAACAAAACTAAATACACCACGAAGAAAACCACAAAGAACCATCTTACTCGGCTTCAACACAGCAGATCTTTCCGCGTCTGATTGAAAACTAGTATTCTTCCTAAATGTCACCTTAGTCACATCCTTCTCGTACTCGACCCCCAAATACTCACACACGTCACGCACCACATCTGTCGTATCACTTCTTAATCTTTCATATGTCACACGACATACTTCTCTCTTCCTACCAAGCCGGGCAAGGAGTTTCTCCTGCATGACAAAGAGGAGGATCGCGTTAATAATGTGTCGTTCTCTGCCGTAATTTGTCCACATTTTGAGGGTCGACTTCATCGTGTCGTAAAAATCCCTTTCAATGATCAGGCATTTGGCATCAGGATACGCCTTCAACGCAGCCACGGCGTCCTGGGGATCAGTCTTCTGGAGCCAAAATTGAGCCTTTTCACGTCGCACAAGATCTTCCATAAGTATAGAGAAAATCTCGAAGCAATCCTTGGGCCTGGGGCGCATCTGATAGAAAATCACCTTATCACCCTTCGCAATCTTGAAAAAATCGGTTGCCGACCAAAGCTCAATCAAACCGATATAATCGCTTACGTAAGTTAGGTCTGGAAACTTCCGCGTCAGGGAGCCGAACATATTGGTCTCCTGAATGCCGCCACCATGGTCACTTTGGACGCCAACGATCTTCGAGTGATTGCAGAGGATGTTCGACAGCCACTTGGTTCCAGATCGGTTTCTTCCGACAACAATGATTGGCTGGATTTTGTTCATAGAGTCAAACCTCCACAAGAGGACCGCGCCTTCTCCGCTTAGTCAAACAGGGCTGGCCCACGAAGCCCCTGGGGCCAGTAGCGAACGAGGGTCCCAATAATATGAGCACGCTCCAACTCCAGCGTATGGGCCGCGACGAATGCATGACCTTCTCTAGCAAGAGCAGTGGAGAGGGCCTCGTCGTCGAGCACCTCGCAGACACGAGAGGCGAGCATGTCGGGAGCATCAGGGGGAACAAGGAGACCGTTCATCCCATCATCAATAAGGTATGGCACCCCCTCGACTGCGCTGGCGACCACGGGGGTGCTGCTCGCCATCGCCTCGAGCAACACCTGGGGTACCCCTTCCCCAGATCGAGATGGCAAAACGAAGACATCTGCGTTCCGGTAATATGCCAGTAACGTCGGCCCAAAAGGAATATAGCCATGCAGAGTAACCGAGGCCTGAAGACCTAGCCCTGTAATACGTCGCTCGAGAGCGGCCCTTTCCGGCCCCTCACCGACGATGTCCAGGGTGATCTTCCTTCCACCGGAGACCATGCTGCTCACCGCATCGAGGAGCACGTCGAAGCCCTTCTCGCCGCTCAGTCGGCCCACCGCGAGTAGGCGTCTGCAGTTCGCTTCCCGCGTCTCTCGCCCTTCCCCTTCTCCCATGGAGGCAACCAACTTCTGGCGCACCATGGAGACGACGATGGGCACCACGGGGGCATCCGGATGCCGTCCCTTGTACGCCACGAGAAGTGCCTGACCGACGACAAGCGTAAGGTGACGTTTCGCAAGATGGCGAAAATAACCTTCGATGAGTCGTGCCACCAGTAGCGAAAGCCTCGCCTTTGGGCCACTGCCTCTGTGCCGGACCTGTTCCACGAGGTTCTGGCGGATCACCAGGAAATAGGGCAGTCGGGTAAGACGGCAGAGCAGCACGAGCAGCGGTCCCAAGATATGCGGGCCGCCAATCCACAAGAGATCCACATGGCGGCGCATCGCGAAGAAGGCACGTATTGTCCCCGGAAGACAGGCGATGACACTGAGTGGTGAGTACTGATTGAGGGGTGGAAGTGGAGATACCGCAATCTGCTGAGGATCGACGCGATACGGTCCCGGCCCAGTAGCATCGCGTACCGGTACTAGCAGGGTTGTGGAAGGAAACTGCGTGGCAATTTCTTCTAGAAAACGAAAAAACACCCGGTCGGTGGAAAATCCGCCAGTCGACCGAAAGAAAGCCTGTCCCATGAAAACCCCAAGGCGGAGAGGTACCGTCTTGGTCAGCATCCCACCGGAACAGGAGGTACCCGTCCGGATCCCGGGGGACTCGATCGACGAAGCAACCGAATCCTCTACTGTCGCCTTCTTCACCCTCGGATACCTACACAACCTTGTTGCGAATTGGACACGATTTGGCGCATACCCTTACGATCCTCTGCAATATCAACAGTGGACCCTGTCGTATTTTCAAATGCGAGAACATTTTCTAAGACCAGCGGAAGGACAATGCCTATCCAGAGCAGCGGTCTCTGGTGTTGTGCCCCAAACAGAATCACTGTAAAAATCCCCAACAAAGCCATCGGAAGATACCGAATAACTGACGCCACATATGGATCCGCGCTGGCCACGTTTCGAGATAGAAACTGCGCTCTTCGGATAGACTTGAAACAGATCGCAAGGAAAAGAACGATACCTGCTGTGCCGAGGTCAACGGCAACAGTAAGGTAGGTATTGTGCAGATCTCCGTGGCCGCCAATCGTGTGTCTTATGAGCCACTCCCGATCGACAGAGCCAGCAGGCTGCCTAAACATTAATTCAGCAACACGGAACCTTCCATTCTGCAACCCATAGCCCAAGATCGGTCTCTCCATGAACGCCTTTATACCGTTGACCAATAGCGCTCTCCGCCCCGCAAGAGATCGTTCCGTGATGTGTTTCTGGCCAATCTGTTCAAGGTCTTGTATATGCTCGACGTTCTTCTGCATGTAGGGAATCGCGACCGCGAGACACACGACGCCAAGAGCAGCAACGATATAGATGGCGAAGCTCTTACGATCCCTGAGCAAAACTGCCACCCAGAGGACCACTGCCGCGATCATCGCACTCCTTGACCCCGTGGCGAGGATCCCGACCACGAGGAGTGCCACAACACCGATTAAGCCAAGACGGAGCCACCTTTTTGAAGTACCGCGCATCAAGGCGTAGGCGAATGGCTGCGAGAAGAGAAAAAAAAAGGCGTTTGCGTTGGTATTGTTAAATAACGCCGCTCCACCTTCGCGAAGGCCAAGGACAGTAATCCCATAAATTGAAATAATCGCACCCATAACTCCGACCACTACGAACATCGAGAGCAAAGTAAGAAGCTCACGCTGCTCGCGTATAAAAAGACTCAATATCCATGCCAAGGCGACTGCCTTGCTATATTTATAGATACCATCTAACGCGCTGACAGGATCACGGACCCATATCATGGAGAGAAGCTCGAGCCCAACAAAGAGGATGAGGAGGAGACGGATAGGTGAACGCACCGTGATACCCGGCGGGGGCTTGACAAAGAGGCGCACCGCAACGATAGCGCCGAAGGCGGCCACCAAATGGAGTTCTGTCAGCCGCTCGGCGATACCGAGATCAGGCATGCACTGCAGCATTGTGATCGCCATCAATGCCCACACCGGACGGAAAAGTGCGACTGTCGATCCGACCAGGCCCAAGAAGGAGTAGAGCAGCCACTCAATCACGAAGCACCTCCAGAGCAGCTCCAAGCCACTTCACGCCGCGAGCACGGAGTACGAGCCTGTATTGTTCGAGGGTGGACGCGACGAGACGCTCGGCGCTGAATTGATCTAGGACCCGCTGGTGGCCATTTGCCCCCATTCGCTCCCGTAGATTGGGATCGTCGAGGAGCCGTTGGCCGGCGGCGACGAACGCTGCCCCATCGTCGGGCTCGATGAGGTAGCCGGTCTCGCCGTCGGCGACCACCTCTCTGCAGCCGCCGACGTCGGTAGCGACCACGGGTCGACGGAGCCACATGGCCTCCAGGAGGGTGTTGGGGAAACCCTCCCAGTCCGAGGTGAGGACCACGAGGTCAGCGGCGACCATGAGGTCGGGGATGTCGTCGCGCGGTCCGAGGAAGTGGACCACTTCGGCGAGGCCGAGGGTACCGACGAGGGATTGGAGCTCTGCCTCCAACGGCCCCTGCCCTGCGACGAGCCCAGTGAGGTCGGGGTTGGTCTCCCGGAGATGGGCCATGGCACGGAGAAAGAAAGGGTAGTTTTTCTGCCGTGCGAGGCGTCCCACCATGAGGATCACCGGACACTCCCCTTCCACACCGAGGGCTGCGCGGACCTCACCGCGGCCTCGGCGTGGCCGGACCTCTTCGGTATCGAGGCCGTTGTAGACGGTTGCGAGGTGGCGCGGGGGAATCTTCAGGGCACGCCCGAGGTAGCGGGTCACCTGTTCGGAATTGCCCAACATCCGATCATGAAAGAGGCGGGCAGCAAGCCGGAAGAGGAGGACATCGGCAAAGCGATTGCGCAGCTCGAGATGGTCCACGTTGCGCTCCGTGGCGATCACGGCGGGGACCCGCGCGAGCCTCGCGGCGAACCCTCCCCAGAGGGAGGCGGTGAAGAGAAAGAGGTGGGCAACGTCCGTGCGCCGGTGGCGAAAAAGGGCGGCGAGACGAAAGGGGAGGGTCAAATCCACCTTCGAGCGCTTGACGATCAGGTGAACCGTGATGCCATGGTCACGGAGGGAATCGCCGAAGGGCCCCGGTCCGCGCAAGCAGCAGACCTCCACCTCGACGCCGGCACGTCGCATCCCGAGGGCGAGGTGGTGGAGCTGGCGCTCGGTGCCACCGTATTGCAGGGACTCAATCACCAGCATGAGACGCAGCGGCCTCTGCTGCTCTATCGGTGGTCCATTGCTCAAACTGCTACCTCTGACAGAACGTCACCGAGTCCCCGGGACCCGGGTTCCGGGGAGGAGATGGACCACAAGAGGCGGCAGTGGGCGAGCCCCACCGGTCCGGCGACACCACACATCAGAGGTACCCCAATTCTTCCAGCATGGTGAGGGTCCTGGCGTCGAAGGCGTGGTCATCCTCGCGCTCCACCGCTGGGGTGCAGTCGCGGCGCCACGTGGAGAGGGCATCGCCGTAATTGGCTGCGAGGTCGGGATGGTCCGAGGCGAGGTTGTTTTCCTCGTGGGGGTCTTCGTGCAAGTCGTAGAGCTCCTCCGTGCCGTCGCTCGTCTGGATGAGCTTGTAACGGTCGTCGCGAACCATGGACAGGGCGCGGTCGTAGGGGGTGACATCGAAGGTTGGATGCTTCTCCTGGAGCGCCGAGAGGGTGGTGGAGGGACGGGCGTAATCGGCGTAGACGTACTTTCGTGGCTCGGTCGCCACGTCGTCGGGAAGGAGGGACTGGCCTTGGAGCACCATCTCCCCGGGATCCGCCCCGGCGACCTTGAGGATGGAGGGGGCGAAGTCCACATTCTGCACTAGGCCCTCCACGGTAGAGCCGGGCGAAAAGAGCTCCGGATAACGGACGATGAGGGGGATGCGCACCAGGGTGTCGTAGAGGCAATACTGGTGGTCGACCATGCCGTAGTCGCCGAGGTTCTCGCCGTGGTCGCTGGTAACGATGACCATTGTCTGGTCGAGGAGGCCGGCGGTGCACAGATTGGTAAAGATGTCGTGGAGACGGGTGTCGAGGTAAGCGAGCTCGGCGTCGTAGAGGATGGCGAGGTGGTTCAGCCCCTCCTCATCGAGGGTCACCCTCCCGGTCAGGTAGTCGGCGCCCGCCGCTTCGAGACCCACCCGCCGCACCTCGGCTCTGATCGCGCATGGGTCACAAAACCGCTCGACAAAGCGACGCGGCGGTGTATAGGGGAGGTGGGGTTCGAGAAAGTTGATAAAGAGAAAGAAGGGCTGCTCCGGGTCACGTCGTCGCAACCAGCGGCGTACCCACTGGACCGAGTGGCTGGCGCCGGCATCGCGCACACCGTCGCGCATCTTTGCCCAGGCACGCGCCGCGCGCTTCCTCAGGTAGCGCCAACGGTTCGGGTCCCCCTTCTCCTCCACCGTAGTGAAGCCGCGATCAAGGCCGGTGGCATAACCGACGAAGGAGTTGTTGGTGAGGTTGATCGTCTCGTAGCCGGCAGCGGTGAGGGTGGCCGCAAGGGTGGGAACCTCCGGCTCCAGAAAGAGGTGGCCGTGGTCTACCTTGTGACTCGGGGGGTAGAGACCGGTGAACATCGTCGCATGGGAGGGTGGTGTCCACGGCGCGGCGGTGAAGGCGTTCTCGTAGACGCATCCCTCTTCGGCAAACGCGGCGAGATGCGGTGTGGTTTCCCGGAGGGCTCCATAACTGGAGACATGGTCCCGGCGCGCCGGGTCCATGACAATAAGTAAAATGTTGGGACGCCTGGCGACCATTTACACTCCTCCGGCAACAGACCGCACCCGTGTTGGGAGATTCTCGCCGCTCATGGTTGTTTCTCGTCGACGGGCGTCTTTTCCTGCCCGCTGGAGAGAACATGACGCAGGTCCGTGATCGCGACGGCTACCTCTCGGCGGGCGGAATCCAGATCCGCCTCGCTCCAGCCAGCCCGGCGATTCACCGGCCACGGGGAGCGTTGACTCTTGCCGTCGGGGTGCCAACTACGGTCCTCATCCGGCCGTGCCACGTCGATGACAATACGACCCCGCCAATGTGTAAGGACGGCCTCGGCACGGCGGGCCGCTTCTCGCACATCCACACCGCTTCGATCACGCGCGGCAGCAAGGAAGTGGTCCAACGTCGCAAGGTAGGCGGCATCGTCGATCCCCTCGCGGATCGATTCCAACTCGGGGCGCGGCGCGAAGCCCTCCGGCAATGGCAGGGCGAGCCCCCACTCCAGCCTTGGTCCATCCCAGTCGTTGAAGGGTTCGCCGTAGTAGATCGCAAATCCCTCATGGCCGAGCCGCCGGGCTCCCACCGTCCAGGCGTACCAGCCCCAGCCGAAGCGGTGGCGGCTGAAATTGTACAGCGCCAGCTCGGCACCCGCCGCGTGAATACGCTTTATGTGCTTCCCCCGCAGGAGACGGCGGTTGATCATGGCCACGTCGATTACCCCCTCGTTGATTACTATTAAATCGGCCAGACTGTTGGCTCGCAATAGGGTCTTCCCCCCTGCGTCGTGGATCAAGCGGTAGACGCGCCTGCCCCAGCGGAGCCCTTGCTGCTTTTTTCGGTAGTTCTGCAGCTCGCCCCCCATCTCGAAGAGGTGCTCGGGCCAGCCGGCGGCACATGCGTGGGTGAGGGCGGTGCGGACTACCGCCTGGAGACGGAGACCGTCCGCCGGTTCCTCGGAGAAATGAATTTCCTTACGGCCACGCCCGCCGATGGGCTGGTGCCAAAAGGAGTGAAAGAAGGACGCTTGGTTGAGGAGAACGAGGCTGAGGCGGCCGTCCGCCGGGAGGGCATTGACGCGCCGCCGGCGGAGAATCTCCCTGTCGAGGGCGGTCCAGTCCACCGCTACACCTTCCCCACCCACAGTCCGAAGCGCGCCTTGTGGCAGGCTCACATAGGCAGGGGCGATACCATACCGGTGGAGCTCACGGTAGACGCCCTCGCGCCACGGTCCCTGGATGGTGCCGAGTCCGGTGCCCGGCCGCCGAAAGCCGTAGTAGAGGACATAGGCAGGTGCCGCGGCACGCAGCAGATGGAAGGGGTAGATCTCGACCTCGATCGGCAAGCGGGCCACGAGCGGTCCGCCGGTACGAGAGATCACCACCTCGCCCTCGTAAATGCCCGCCACTGCATCCGACGGGGCATGGAGCCGCCCCCACCAGCGGCCGGTACAGCCCGCCACAAGCTCGAGCCGGGCGCCAGGGAGGATTGCGCCCTCCACAACCTTGTAATGGCGTACCTCCCAGGCGGGCGCCTCATCCGCCGGCCGTTCCTGCCACCAGGTGGTACCCCACGCCATCTCGGGGTGATCCCAGACCACGCCCGGCCGGTCGCGGTGGTGTAGAGAGGAGAGGCCGATGGTGAGATTGGCCGGTGCGGCGGACCAAGCACCAAGGGTGAAGGCAGTCCACTCGTCCGGGGTCTGGGCGAGACGGATGGTCGGCTGGGCTGCCGCCGGCCAGTCGCGACCGGACCACGGGTGGAGGTGCTCGTCCGGCGAAAGGGGGTGCAGGACGATGGGCGCACCGGCCGAGGCCACCCCTGCTGCGTCGTGGGCCGCCTCATAGGTAGCCTGGACGGGGGTGGGCCGCCATCTTTGTCTTATGGCAGTGGCACGATTTTTCTCCACCCGCGCCAAGAGGCGGTCAAGCGCTGGCCGGTCGCCACCCTCCTGGACCACTACCGCACACACGGGGGCCCACGGATCGAGGGTGACGTCGATCGAGTCGCCGGTGACCTCCCCCTCCACCACCAGCCACTCGTACCGCGGGGCCACGTAGGTCTTCCACATGTCTCTCCCCGGCCGGTAGGGCTGGTCGAGGAGGCGGAAGAACTTCCACGGTGCGAGATGGCTGCGGGCGACCACATGGCCGCTACGCACGGTGATCGCATCGCGGTAGCAGCGCGGGAGGTGCCTGATGGACGGGAAGAAATCACCCACGAGGATGGCCACACGCACCGACCCGCGGGAGCGTCGCCAGCGGAAGGTGATGGGACGATCGGATCCGCCGGTGACGAAGTCGCGGCCGAGGTCGTCGGGGAGGGGCGCTTCGACCCCTTTCAGCCCTGTCGAGACCCAGCCCCAGCCTCGTGTCTCGGACCAAGTGTCGCTCGGTGTGAGGCGCTTCCAGTGGGAGAGGAGGGCGCTGCCCGGCGGGCCGGCGTCGAGGAGGGTCACCGTGCCCTCGCTCCCCGAGGAGGATGCCCCCGGAGCGGCGGTACAGGAGAGAGGGAGGAGAACGGTGAGGAGGGCGACCCGAACCAGCCACCCGACCCTGTTGTGCAGCGCGGACTGCCTGCCGGGGGACGCCGGTGTCATGGTTGTACCTCATGGGAGATGAGGTGGACGGCCTTCGCCATGTCTCCCCGGGTCACGTAGGTGTGCGTCGCCAGGGTGAGCAGCCTGGGGGCGAGGTCCCAGGTCGAGGGCGGGGTTGTGGGAGGGGAAGGACAGCCGGGGAGGTGGTACCAAGCCTGGGGATAGGTGATGGAGGCGCCCAGCCCCGCGGCGATGAGCGCGGCGGCGGCGCGGTCGCGGGCGGCGGGGTCGTCGAAGAGGAGCGGCAGACGGAGCCACACTGCCTCGCCCCCCGAGGGTGTCGGAATCTGCACACCTGAGAGGCCGGCGAGGGCGGCGCGCAACCGGGCGCCGTTGTGGCGGCGGGTAGCGTTGGACTCGGTGAGGTGCCGCCAGCTCCGGCAGGCGAGGGCCGCCTGCGTACCGCCCATGGTACGGGTGGGAAAGTTCGGGTTGTGCTCGAAGACTTGGAGGCGAACACCGGGGAGGTGGGGGGTGATCCCGTAGAGGTGCGGTCGGAGGAGGGTCCAAAAGGCCATTGCCTCCACCAGGGTACGGACCTCACGCCGGCGACTGACGGGCGAGAGCCTCTTTGCTTCCTCCTCCACGGCGTCCGCGAGGTCATCGCAGTCGGTAACCAGGATACCGCCTCCCATGGCGGTGATGTTCTTGCCACGGGCGAGGGAGTAGAAGCCGGCATCGCCCCAGCGGCCGCTCGGCCGGCCGGAGCATGCCGCACCGAGGGTCTGGGCGGCATCGTCGACGAAGAAGGCACCGGCCTCACGTGCCAGGGCGGCCCACCGGGGGGAGCGTCCCGGCATGCCGAAGAGGTTGACCGCGAGGAGCGCCAGGGGCCGGTGGCGCTCGAGGGCCTCGACGAGGGCTCCCTCTCGGTGATCGAGGGTGGTCTCATCGAGGGGCACGGGTACGGGGGTGAGCCCGGCACGGACGATTGCGGAGGGGAGTGAAGCACAGGTGTGGGCAGGAAGCAGAACGGCGTTCCGTTCATCTACTGCCAGCCGCTTCATCGCCTCCAGCAGGAGCCAGACGATGGTCCGACCACTGGAAGCCAGTAGGCAGTGGCGCGCGCCGGTCTCGCGAATCACCCGTTCGCGGAGCTTCTGCCGAGCAGCCTCGGGATCATCGAGCCCCCGGGATGCGGCCACCACATCCGTCAGGCAAATCGGGGTACCAGCAGGAGGCAGTTTGCGAAAATCGAGAGACACGGGGCTCTGGAGTTAGTTCTGGCTCTCCCGGGTCGACCGCGGCCGTATACCGGGGAGTCGGTGTCGCGTCACGGGAAGTACTTGGCGAGGCGTGGCCCGAGAGCGTTGGTGATCGGCAGCGGGGTCTTTCTCCACAGGTCGCTGAGCAGCAGGGTGAGACGGCCGGGACCGGTGTTGGAGATGTCACCGCCCCCAGGCAGGTGGTATTGCCAGTAGAGGGGAACGCTCTCGCCGCGCCACCCCTTCTTGTACTGGGCGGAACCGGAACCCTCGGAGGAGCGACCGAAGTCGACCGCGGTGCAGCCGAGACGTATGCCGTCTTCCATCGCCTCCCAGTTGAGGAGACTCACCACCCCGGTCCGCATCTGGGGTCGTAGGGCGGCGGCCCAGAGGAAGTAGAGACGATCGCGAAAGCGGAGGGTGAACTTGCCGGCGATGCAACGGCCATCGAGGTAGCCGGTATAGACTTGGCAGGTCTGGGGGAAGGCGGCAGCGATCTCGGCGAACCAGGCGAGCGGTGGTGTTGGGGTTCCGAGGTCGCGGACGTTGATCCGGTACACCTTGTAGAAGGAGGTGAGCTCGTCGAGTCCGCGCCGGACCTCGATTCCTTGCTTGCGTGCTTTGCGGACCTTGTTGCGTACCTTCTGGCCAAGGCTCTTCTTCCAGGTGGTGTTGCTGTCCTCGTGAAGGGGGACGAGGGTGGTGTGCTTGTGGTCCTGGGTGGGAAGGTCGAGGTCGAGGCGGGTGCGCTGGTGGGTCTCGATACGGCCCGCTTTGAGGGTGCCACACCTTTCTACGGCTGCGTTCCAAAGGACTGACTCGGCCTCGGGGGTATCACCGATGAGGCCGGCGTAGCCGACGATGGGAAGAGAGACGAGGGTACGACCACCGAGGAGACCTGGGACCACGACCATAGGAAGTAGGGCGGCCAGGCAGTCTCGGCGCTCACCCGCAGCCAGGTAGCAGAGGCGATAACCGAAGGCAAGCCGGTAAACCTGCCGCCACGCCCATGGGTGGAAGGGGGTGGCATGGGCCGCGGCGTCCGCGAAGGCTGTCCACGCATTCGGGTCAATCTCTTGTTCTTCGAAGATCTGCATCGATCATCCGACAAGAAAGCTGCCAACGCGCAGGCCTGTATAACGCGCCCGAATGGTGGCGTGATGAAGACGGCGCCCGACTGCCGATCGCAACTTAACGGCGACCTCCCCTCCGAAACCGACGAGGGCGGCCTTGCCTACCCCGAGATAGACGATAATCACGCTGACGGGGACTGCCCCTGGTTTCGCTCCTGCCAGCCAAAGAGTTGGCTCAAGGCCCAGTTCTCAACCAACAGCACCGTGAAGGCAAAGATGAAGACGATCCAGCCGGCAAAAGAGTGGAAGAAGCCCTCTGCCGCCTTGATCGACCAGTAATGAGCGAGCATGCCGGTGCCGCCGATGCGGAAGGCATTGGTGAGGACAGCAATGGGAATGGCAGAAAGACAAAGGGTAAAACGCGGCCAAAATCGCTTCTGGGCGACGTAGGCGAAGATGTAGGCAACGGTGATGAGCGACACTAGAGAGGTGATCCCACTGCACGCCTCGGCGACCTCGAGTTGGGTGTAATAGAGGTCGATCACGTTGCCCTCGCGGTGAACCGGGAGGGCAAAGAGTTGCATGAACCCCACCGAGAGCTGAGAAGAGAGGATCTGGAGATTGAACGAGAGGTTGCGGTAGATGATCGAGGGGATGGGGATCATCAAGTAAAGAAGGCTCAGGGGAAAAATGATCCTCTTGGTGACCGCATCGCCCAGGTGGATCCAGACCAGCCCTACCAGGAGGCTGGCGACGGCCACCTGGAGGGTGAATCGGTCGGCTCCGATCTTACCCACCACGAAGAGGAGGACGGCAGCACAGAAAAAGACGACTCCCTTCCTGGAGAAGGCGACCTCCATCTCGGCCAGCTCCTTGCGCCACTCCCAAATAAAGTAGCCGGCGATGAGGGGCATGAGCGGCGCATGGGTATAGGCCTCGTTCCCGGTAGCAAACCATTCACGCGCGGTCATCTCCCAGAGGGGGACGCTGAGACCACCGATGATCAGGGGAAGTCCAAGGAGCGCCAGCATCTCCCATCGTGTAAAGCCGGGATGGACGAAGGTTTTCGCAGTAGCACTCATGGCGGCCTTCTCTCCGAGTCAATCGGGAATGTAACGCGAGATGATCTTCAACGTGGGCAGCGCCAGTGCGAGGATCCTCTCCTTGGCGTCGTCCTCGTTCTCGTCACGGGTGAGGGTGGTCATAAAACGAACGAGACCGCCGTCGCTCCTGTGGCGCAGGAAGAGATCATGAAAGATGTAGGCACGGGCAAGATACTCGTTGGCGATGACCCTCCCGTTGGACTGGATCCAGTAGAGGGCAATCTGAGTATCGAGCCCCTTTTCTACCCGTACCAGGTTCACCTTCGCCTCGCCCCCCTTCCATGGAACAGGGATCCGCCGGATCTCGACAATGCGCCACCCCGCCCCGGGGAGACACGACTTGGGGCTGTGGACACGACTTCCCTCCGACTGATCCGCGTGGTAGGCGATGTAAAAAGAAATGGGCGGCTCATCTGGACGACGCGCGTAGGCACGAACCACGGTGTCGGTGGGCTGGAGGATCTTGAGGACATTGGGTGGGATCGTCGACTCGTGGACCATGCGGAACCCCCCAAGCTCCTTCGGAAAGGTCGCAAGCTGCTGGCGTGCCACATCGGGCGGGCTCTCGTGAAAGAGGAAGGTCAGGGCCAGCAGTGCCGCAAGTACCGCATAGGAAAAAAGGAGCGCTGCCGGCGAAAGGAGGCGAAAGCCAGCAGATCGGCTCTTGCTTTCTTCAGCCTCTGCCTGTCGCGGAAGGCCCATCTCGCCTTCCCCTTGAACCACTCCATTGCCCATACGACTCCTCGACTCACCTACCAACACAAATCAACGGATGCACAACGCACGCTCCGAATCGGGGCTTGACGGTTCACCCCGGCAGGACAACAGAACCACAAAATTGATGCAGCAGCGTAACCCACCACAGTCCTCTGACATACCGTCCACTCTGCCACCCCGCCCCCAGAACACTACGGAGCCCGTCGAACAACTCCGCCCCCAGGCCCGGACCTGCCTCCCCGCCCTTTGTGGTGTGTCCTCCCATCTTCTTCACCTCGGCGCCCCTCTCTGTCCTCGTCTCGGCCCGTGACAGCAGCACGCGAACAAAGGACATCCCCTTTAATTTTCAACAAGTTACCAGCAAACAACGATCCCAAGCCCGCAGCTTAGCATCATTCTCTTATCGACATGTATCCCTAATGACTCAAGGGCCGGAGGGGGGACTGCATGTAGAGAGTAGAGAGTAGACAGGGGGGGGCTGGGCCGAGGAGCCGGCGTCACCGGCGGTGGGCCGGGGAACGGCAACAGCCTCGAGGGTCAGGCTTGCACTATTGCATGATTGCCGCCAACCGCCTGAAAACACTGCGTGCCGCCGCCCGACCCTGGGGTACCTGGGTGGAAGAGGCCCTTCGTGCAGGCGCACCGCGCCCTTTGTGTTCCTCCGCGGCCCCCCCCTGCCCGGCAGCGACCGGAGTCCAGGGGACTACCGGCGCCACCGCTGCCAGGGACAACCCTTGGCGTCCTTGGCGTCTTCGCGGTGAGATCGAGCCTTCACACGAAGGACACGATGGGAACTACAACTGCATCTCAACGCACAGACGCCAAGACGCAAAGAACTGCGAACGGCAGGGACGAGAAAAGGGGACAGGACCCTTTTTCGCCTCTCGGGAGAGGGAACGGGGAGGCAGGACCGAGGAGCCGGTGTCGCCGGCGGTGGGCCGGGGGACGGCAACAGACTCTTCGGCCATCATGGCCGCGGCCCCCTCCTTCCGGAGTACCCGCAGGGGCTCATTCAACAGCTTCAGCCTCCTCCGCATCAGCTTGCCATCGGTCTTTCGACCGACGACGAACCGTCCGCGGCGGCTGCGACCTACGAAGTGGGTGATCCCGAGGAACTGCAAGGCTCAGTTCCCGGCCCATGGCCGGCGGTTACCTGGGTAGGCCTTCCTCCCACAAGAGTACGCGGCATCGCCAAGCCGCAACCGTGGCCTTTGTGGTTTTTCCCCGACCTGCCCGTCAGTACCGCGATGCCTCGTGGAGGGCGTCGACGACGGTTTTGAGGACCATCAGCAGATGGAGGAACTCACCGCCGGTGAGCTCGGGGGCGTCGTCGTCGCCCTCCTCGACCAGGGCCGCGGCCACATACTGGAGGACCGCCGGCTCGCTGGCGGTGGAGAGGTCGGGCGGCATGATGCCGGTGGCCTCGTCCATGGAGGCAACCACCCGCCGCACCATCTCCTGGTTGTCGCGCAGGAAGCCGTCGAAGCGGGCACCGTCCACCGGTTCGATCTCCAGGGCCGGGCCGCTACGGAAGATCTCGAAGATCACCGTGGCGAGGTAGAGGGCCAGCGGCCGCACCTCCTCGCGCAGCTCGCCGGTGGAGCCGAGGACGAAGGCTGCGAGCTCCTCTTGCTCCCCGATCCACCGGTCGAGGAGGCGCTGAACCTCGTCGCCCTCGGACTGAGAGACGCGGTAAAGGGTCGCCTCTACCACGGCGCGTGAGATCGGAGTCGGGGCTGCCATCGACGTTCTCCAGAGAGGGCCGGGGGATCCGGCCGGTTAGTCTTCCTCGCCCGCCCCTCGGCGCCAGACGCAGAGGCGACCCGCCGGGTCCGCCACGACCGGCAGGGGCGACGCCCCTGCCAGCTCCACAAGCCGGTCGGCACCGCCGCGCTCGGCGAAGAGCATCGCCACCCCGCCGAGGACGAGGAGGGCGTGGAGGCGGCGACGGATCCGTTCGCCGCCGCGCCGGCCGCCACCGGCGCGGGCGGCGACTACGGTGAAGCCGAGCCGCCCCTCCGGGAGGAGCCGCTCGGAGAAGGTGAGCTCCAGATACAGGAGGCCGCGGTCGCGCGCCCAGGCGCGGGCGTGGTCGCACCACGCCGCCCCCTCAATCGCTGAGTCGCCGTTGCCGCGCACCTGCGCCACCGCCTGCTCGACACCGTCCCACGGGATCGGCTCGCCGGCGAGCCAGGCATTGACCACGTCGGCTCCGAGTCGCGCCCGCGCCGCGGAACGGCGCACCGCCTCGGGGATGTGGGCACCGGCGGCGGCGACCTGCTGGAGGTGGAGGTCGCGACGCACCATGCGCAGGTGCTCGCGGAAGGTGTGGTCAAAGAGGTTCGCCTGGCCGGGCCGCGGCCGGCGCGCGGCCAGGGGGCTGGCGAGCTCGGTGAGGGGGGCGGCCGACCGCCAGTCACCGGCGATGAGGCGGCGGGCGAGGTCCGGGTCGGCGGCGGCCGGCGCCATGGTGGTGAGGGGACAGAGCAGCAGCGCCGGGTCGCTCTCCGCCTCCGCCACCGCGTAGAGGCCGCGCCGCGCCGCCGCCCGCACCTCGGCCATCTCCTCCGCCTCCGACCACCCGGCCCACGGGCTCACATAGCCGGCGGTGGCGACCACCGCCTCGGCGACCCGCGCCACCCAGACCGCCAGCCGTCCGCCACGGCCGGGGGCGAGGTCGAGGAGGGTGATCCCCGCCACCGTCGCCTCCTGGGCGGCGAGCCGCTCGTCGAGGTGGGCCCAGGCGGTACGTGCCTCCGCCCCCTCGTCGCCGACCCCGTGGGCGCCACCCAGGGCGGCGACCACCGCCTGGTGGCCGGCGGCGAGATCGCCCGCCACCCGCGCCACCGCGTCGTCGGCGAGGCGGTACAACACGCCGTCCTGCGCCTGCTCGGCCGCCCTCCGTCGCCCCTCCCATGCGCGCGCGAAGTCGACCGGGGCAAGGGCGGCGAGGAGGCCGCGCGCCTCCGTCCCGAGCCCCTCCGAGAGCTGCTCCACCGCCGCCTCGCCGCCCCCACCCCACCAGTCGGCGAGGGGGCCACAGAAGCCGGCGGCCACCCCCTCGGGCCAACCATGCGCCACCAGACCGACCACCACCTCGTGCCGCCAGCCGTCGCCGCCCTGTGCATAGGTGTCGAGGGCGGCGGCGAGACGCGGGCTACGGCCGGCGAGGTGGGCGAGGAAGGCCCACCGATCCAGTGGCGAGACCGCGGAGTCGCGGTCGCGCGCCGCGGCGAGGAGACGGCCAAGGCGGCCGACGGCGCGCTCGCGCCACCGCCACCCCTGCTCCCACCACCGATCACGAAGGGCACCACCGCGGTCACGGCCGGCGACCAGGGCCACAGCCTGGGCGAGGAGGGCGGTGTCGCCGTCGCGGTGGGCGGCGGCGAGGTCGAGGGTGAGGTGGCGATCGGGCGGGGCGTCGCGATGTTGCAGGCGCAGGCGGAGGCCGTCGGTGGTGACCCCCCAGGCGACCCCGCTCTCCCGCAGCCGCCGCCACATAGCGACCGCCGGGCTCACCAGCTCACCACCGCGCCACCCCTGGCGCGCCGCCGAGCCGAGGGGGGCGGCCGCCGGGCGGAGGGCGAGGAGGATCGTATCACCGGCCGAATCCACCCACACGAGACGTTCGTCTTGGCGCGCGACCGAGATCCCCACCGCCTCGGCGAGGCCCGCCACGGCCGCCATCCCCGCCTCCGGGCCGGTCGCCAGCCACCCCGAGAGGCGCCGCACCGCCCGGCTGGCGGGGGGCGACTGCGGCAGGCGGGGGAAGAGCAGGGAGTCAGGAGAGATCATCGCCGAACCGGCCATGATCCCACCCCGCCGGGCGGCACGTCCAACCCATCTGCGTCTCTTCGATCGTCGGCTCTGGTTTTTCGTCACCGCCATGGCGCTGACCTCACGAACACCCGGCCCGATCCGTGTGCGGCAATCGCGTCGCCCCCGGATCCCCTGCCGCCCGGCAGGGAACTGGCCACGGAATCCACGGAAGCACACGGAAGGGGCGAGAGCGCTTGGCGGCGGGGGGAAGGAGAACGAGGTGGCGCCTGCCGTGCTGTCGCCCGATCGCAAGGGCTCAAGCCACGAGCTCTGCCACGCCGTCGTATCCAGGGACGGTGGTCAGCGCCCTGTCCCGGGTGAGGAGCGGCACACCGAGGGCTTCGGCGAGCACCAGGTAGACCGCATCGTAAAGCGTGACGTTGTCCCGTAGGGCGAAGGCGCGGGTGAGGAGCGGGGTGTGTGGATAGCGGGTGATCGGCAGTGCTGCGAGATCTTCAAGGGCGGCCTGGGCAAAGCCCGGCTCGATTGCACCTCCCAGGCAGTGCCGCCTGAGGACCTGGGCGACCTCGACGTCGAGGAGGTGAGGGGCAGCGAGGGCGGGTGCCTCGGCCTGGATCCGTGCGGCGATGATCTCTGCGTGGGGCGGCAGATCCAGCAGAAGATCAACCACCACCGAGGCGTCGAGAACGATCACTCCCGATTCTCACGCTCGGCACGGACGGCGGTGGCCGAGTCGATGGAGACCTTGGCCGGTCCCCGCTCTTCGATGCGCCGCAGCACCTGCTCCAAGGTAGGACGCTGGGCCACATGGGTGACCTCACGGAGAAGAAACTCGGAGAGGGTCATCCCCGCCTCGGCCGCGCGCACCTTGAGCGTCCGGTGGATCGCCTCGGGAACGTTGCGGATCTGAATCATCGACGCCATGCGATAAACATTATCGCATGTTGTCCACATGTCAATCTTCCTGATGTCGCCAAGATCCTCGCCTCGAATTTTCCTGTAACCGCCATGGCGCTGATCTCACGAACACCCGGCCCGATCCGTGTGCGGCAATCGCGTCGCCCCCGGATCCCCTGCCGCCCGCCAGGGAACTGGCCACGGAATCCACGGAAGCACACGGAAGGGGCGAAACGCGCGGCGGGGGGAAGGAGAACGAGGTGGCGCCTGCCGTGTTTCGAGCAGGAACGGGGTCCGGGTCGATCGATCAACCCAACGGGAGCCCCCTACTTCCGTCTGCTTCCGTGGGTTCCGTGGCCAATAGACCGCCTTCCAGGCCGCTGCGCGCCGGATGTCCCCACCGGTGACGTCAGGCTGGAGGCGCCCACCATGCGCGTCCATTCGCGCCCCATATGCGGCTCGACTATGGATTGGCCTTCCGGGCCGCGGCCCCACTGTATGCAGGTGCGGTTTTTTCGCGGGATTCTCCCCCCTACCCCCCCATGTCCACGTACCGCTTGGCCATCTCGGTCAGGGTGGTGCGGCGGATCTCGCTGGCGTGGCCGGCCTGGCCGAAGGCGATCATCCGCGCCTTCACCACCTCCGCCATCGCCGCCCGCGCCGGCTTCAGGTAGGTGCGGGGATCGAAGACCTTGTGGTCTTCGGCGAAGACCTTGCGGATGGCGCCGGTGATGGCGAGGCGCGAGTCGGTGTCGACGTTCACCTTGCGCACCCCGCTGGCGATGCCGCGCTGGATCTCCTCCACCGGCACGCCGTAGGTCTCGGGGATCTCGCCGCCGTACTCGTTGATGATGTCGATGAGCTCCTTGGGGACCGACGACGATCCGTGCATCACCATGTGGGTGTTGGGCAGCCGCTTGTGGATCTCCTGGATGACGTCGATGCGCAGGACGTCGCCGGTCGGCTTCTTGGTGAACTTGTAGGCGCCATGGCTGGTGCCGATGGCCACTGCCAGGGCGTCACAGCCGGTGTCGGCGACGAACCGCGCCGCCTCCGCCGGGTCGGTGAGGTGGGCGAGGGCCTCCTCGCCGGTCAGCCCCGCACCCTGGCCGTCCTCGATGCCGCCGAGGCAGCCGATCTCCGCCTCCACCGTCACCCCGAGGGTGTGCGCCACCTCCACCACCTTGCGGGTCACCTCGACGTTGTACTCGTACGACGACGGCGTCTTGCCGTCCTCCTCTAGAGAGCCGTCCATCATCACCGAGGTGAACCCCTGCTGGATCGCCGAGAAGCAGGTGGCCGGCGAGTTGCCGTGGTCCTGGTGCATGACCACCGGGATCTCCGGGTTGAGCTCCACCGCCGCCAGCATCAGGTGGCGCAGGTAGGCGTCGTCGGTGTAGGAGCGGGCACCGCGCGACGCCTGGACGATCACCGGCGAGTCGGTCTCCCGGGCGGCGGCCATGATCGCCTGGATCTGCTCCATGTTGTTCACGTTGAAGGCGCCCACGCCGTAGTTGTTCTCGGCGGCGTGGTCCAGCAAGACGCGCATTGGGACGAGAGGCATGGTGGTCTTCCTCCTGAAGGGGGGGTGGGCAAGATGAGGGTGACTCCTCGGCTGAAGCTAGCACCGGCTCCAGGAGGGGTGAAGGGGGCATGGGCGGCCCATCATCGCCGGTTGGATTCTCGCGCGGAGAGGCGGAGGAGAGCGGGGGTGGGGAGGGGGAGGCAGGAGGGGGAACAGCAGGAGGCAGTAGACAGTAGATAGGGGGGGAGGCCGGGGCGGGAAGGCCATTTGAGCCACGGAATCCACGGAAAGACACGGAAGGGAAGCGAGCCGCGGGTAGAGGCGTCGCTGGTGGTGAAGACCAGGGCACGGCGGGGGCCTGGAAGGTAGGGCTCACCGCGAAGACGCCAAGGGCGCGAAGACCACGAAGGGGAACAGGTCCAACGCAAAGGCGCGAAGCCGCCAGGGCACAAAGAGCTGCGTCTCCCCTCCGCGACCCGTCCATCCCGCTGCCGGCCACGGACCGCGGCCGGGAAGAGCTCCACGCCGCCGGGGCCGCCGCGCAAGCCTTTGCGCCTTTGCGCCTTTGCGTGACCCAAGGCCTTCAAGGCCCAGGCAAGACCGCTTCATCACCCCAAAAACAGCCGCTCGACCTCTTCCTGCGAAACAAGTCGGCCGTCATCACCATCCCGCAGACCCTGCTCGATCTTCTGACGCACATAGAGCTCATACATGATGTCGTCCCACGTCGCCTGGTCGGGAAGGTTGCGAACGATCTCGGTCGCTTGCTGTTTTACCGAGCGTGGCATTGCGCGCTCCTTGAGAAAGAAAGTGTTCCCTCGTCCCAGACAATGGCCGGCACGGGTCAAATTGCACCTCATTCCCGCTCCGCCGCCGCGAAGACCACCTCGGCGGTGGCGAGGAGTCGGCGGATGCCGCGGGTGATCGCCCGGGCGGAGAGGGTGGCGCCGGAGATCGAGTCGATGGCGCGGCCGAGGTGGAGCTCCGGAGCGAGGCGCCGACCACGGAACTGGTCGCGCCACCCCTGGCCCTCGACCTGGTAGCCGTGGCTCTCACGGAAGGTGAGGAGGTCGACGCCGATCACCGTCGCCTCCGGGGAGATCGCCGCGAGGTAGGTGATCGGCTCGGTACGGCCGATGACGTCGTCGACAAAGGCGTAGCCGAGGAGCGCCCCCCCTCGCCGCGCCTCGTAGTACGGGACCACCCGCCGCGGCCGCTCGCCGCTGCGCCGCTCGATCTCCGCCACCTGCGCCGGGGTGAGCCAGGCGACCTTGCGGGTGGTGGTGGCCGGCGGCGGGAAGTGGCGCGCCAAGGCTTGCGACGCCGTGGCGTAGTCCCTCGCGGCGCCGGCCGGCGCCGCGAGGGCGAGGGAGAGAAGGAGGAGAGAGGCGAGGCGATAGGGCCATCCAGGTACAGCCCCCCGTGCGCCACCTCCGGCACGCCCCCACCCCACCCCTCCCCCGGAGGGGGAGGGAGCAGATCTCAGTCCCCGTGGTCCACACCTTCGGTACCCACATGGCTCCATGTCACACCCCTTCGGGTCCTTCGTGGCTTTGCCCCTCACGAGACTTCCGAGCTCAGAACCACCACCCGACCCCGACGTTCCACCGATCCAGGCCGGTGGAGGCGTCGTTGTGGAAATCCTGCAGGTCCACCTTCACTACCACCTGTGGCACCGGCCAGTAGTTGAGGCCGACGGTGGTGACACGCTCATCCAAGCTCGGGTCGCGGGGGACGCCGGTGGGGAGCTGGTCGTCGGTGTCGAGCCACTCGTAGCGCACGAAGGGAGCGAGGTCGTGGCCCTCGGGGAGCAGCCGGGCGAGGTGGTAGGCCGCCTCCACGTACCACCCCTGCTGGGCGTCGGCGATCCGGCCGCCGCCGTCGGTGAAGAAGTCGTCCGCGCCGCCGACGTCCCAGCGGGCGTAGAGGGCCCGCGCCTCCAGGGGGCCGCGGCGGTACTGGAGGTGGGCCTCGGAGAGCAGCGCCGAGACATCTGCCCCCGCCCCCTGGGTGAGGTCGTTCTGGTAGACGGCAGAGAGGCCGCCGGCGAGGCCACCGCGTGGGGCGATCCGCAGGGCCGCCGAAACGGCGAGGCGCTCACCGTTCGCCTCCGCCGCCCCCTGGCGGCTGGCGCGCAGGCCGCCGCGGGCGTCGCTCCCCGGCGCCAGCTCCAGGCCGCTGTGCACGCCGACCTGGTAGGCGATCCCCTCGGCCACCTTGCCGAAGAGCTGCACCCCGGCCTCGCGCCAGGTGGTGGGGATGATCCGGGTCTCCACCCGGTTGCGCTCGACCCCGAAGAAGGTGGGCGGCTCGTGGGTCTCGTTGACGATCCCCACCGGCACCAGCATGAGGCCGGCGCGCGCCCCGAGCCACGGCCTCCCCGCCCACTCGATGTACGCCTGCTCCACCGCCACCTCCCCCGGGGCCCCGTCCTCCCCCGAGGCGATCCCGTGCTCCACCTCCACCTCCGAGCGGAAGGAGACCGCGTCACTGAACCGGTAGCCGAAGAAGAGGACGAAGCGGTGCAGGTCGATCTGGTCCCCGGGTACGGCGGAACCGTCGTCGCGCTCGCCGTCGAAGTTGTTGTAGTGGAGCTCGCCGTAGCCGCCGAGGCTCACCCTGGGTTTCGTCGGGGTGCGCTGCGCGGCAAGCTCGGCGGCGAGGGCATCGAGGCGCTGCTCCAGCTCCGCCACCGTGGCCCCCTGGCCGATGGTGGCGAAGATAAAGGGAAGGAGGGCGAGGACGAGGGAGCGGAGGGGCTTCATAGGGGACTCCTTTGGTTGGGTATTGGGAATCATTCTCAGTTTGTCGCGACGGATCGGGCGACAGGCCATTGTCTCGTTCGGGGGCGTCAGCGCGCCTCGGAGGAGGCGGACGAGTTGAGGCGCACCGCACCGCCCTGCTGCGCCGCGGTCGCCGGCGCATCAGCGCCGGCGCGGGCCGCGGTGCGGGCGGCACGTTCCCGCAGGTGGCGCCGGCGGGCGCGCGCCACCAGCGGCCCGCTCATCGCCAGGCCGAGGAGGACGAGCCAGGAGAAGAGGACCACCCCCCGCCAGCGGCCGCCGAGGAGGTGGCCGCCGTGGAGGTCGATGGTGAACCGCTCCCAGGTAGGCCAGCCGCGCGCCGCGAGCCAGGCCTCCGCGGCGTCGGCCGGCGCCGCGCCCTCCACCGCCGGCGGACCGGCGAGGGCGGCGGGCGGCTCCCCCGCGGCCGGTCGCCACGAGACCCCGCCATCGACGGAGAGGCGCGGACCGAGGGCGGTCTGTGCCCACACCCGGCCGTCCACCACCGCCAGGCGGGTCACCGGCGTAGGCAGCCCGGCGGAGCCGTCGGCGAGGTAGTCCCATCGGCCGGTATCGGCGGAGATCCAGACCCCGCGGCCGGTGGCCGCGGCGAGGTGGCCGTTGTCGAGCCACGCCACGTCGTGGACCGTGCCCAGGGGACGGGTGGTCGCAACCCCGTGCCACGGGCCACCGCCCGTGCGGACCACGACCCCGTCCGCCGCCGCCACCGCCTCGCCCGCCTCACCCCGCGCCACCGCCACCGGCCGACCGGCCGCATCGCCGTAGAGGGGCAGCGCCAGGAAGGGGGGCAGGGGCCGCCGGTCGAGGGAGATCTCTTGTGCGAAGAGGAGGCCGATGCCGCTCGCCAGGAGCAGCAGGAGAAAGGGGAAGGCGATCACCGCCACCATCCCGTGGAACTGGCGGGCGGTGGGGCCGCGCCGCCCCTCTCTCCGCTGCTCCCCCTTGGAGGCCGTCGGACCCGCGCCCGCCTTCCCTCGCGACGATCGCATACGTCCGACAGACGCCTTTCGATCCGGCCCCTCGCGCCTCTCCCCGAGGGTGAAATTGAGCGGCCGGCATGACTCCGTCGTAGGCGCCCCCTGGTCACGCGAGGCGCACCCCGGCTCGCTGCAACCGGCGCACCGGCCACGCCGCACCGCCCGCACCAGGTAGCGACCGAGGACCACCGCAGCGGTGCCTCCGAGGAGGACGGCCCAGATGATGTCTCGTGTCGTAATCGCATCCATACCAGCCACTTAGAAGATTTCGATTATCCGCTACGCGAACCCGAGAAGCCGTCCACCCTGGTAGGTGAGGAAGGCGAGAGACCAGCCGAGGGTGAGAAGATAGGCGGCGGCAAAGGCGGTCCACCGCCAGCCGAGCTCCTGCCCCATCGCCGCCATGGTGACCACACACGGGATGTAGGTGAGGACGAAGACCATGAAGGCGATCGCGGTGAGCGGCGTGAAGGCGGTGCGCATCCGCTTCGCCAGGGCCGACGGCGGCGGCTGCTGCTCCGGCGCCGGGAAGAGGTGCAGCCCGGCGAGGACCGCCACCACCGAGTCCCGGCACGCGACCACGAAGCCGCGGCCGATCTGGGCGATCTCCTCCGCGACCTCCGGCGGCGCCGTGGCCGCCTCCGGCTCCGGGGTGTAGATCTCCCCCATGGTGGAGACCACCACCTCCTTGGCGATCACCCCGGTGAGCAGGGCGCCGGTCGCCTGCCAGCTTCCGAACCCCACCGGCGCGAAGATCGGCGCTACCCCCCCCGCCACCTTGCCGAAGTAGGAGTCGGCCGGGTTCTGCACCCCCCACGGGAGGTTGAGGAAGAACCAGATCACCACCGAGGTAGCGAGGATGTAGGTCCCCGCCTTGCGCACGAAGCTCCTGAGCTTCTCCCACACATAGAGCATCAGGGAGCGGAGGGTCGGGAAGCGGTACGGCGGCAGCTCCATCACGAAGACCGGGGCGTCGCCGCGGAAGAGGCTGCGCTTGAAGATGAAGCCCATCCCCACCGCCAGGAGGATCCCGAGGAGGTAGAGGGAGAAGATCACCGTACCGCGCTGGTCGACGAAGAAGGCGGCGACGAAGACCGCATAGACCGGCAGCCGCGCCGAGCAGCTCATCAGGGGGATGAGCAGGGAGGTGAGGACGCGGTCGCGGTACGAGTCGAGCGACCGGGTCGCGTAGACCGCCGGCACGTTGCACCCGAAGCCGAGGATCATCGGGATGAACGACTTGCCGTGCAGGCCGATGGCGTGGAAAAAGCGGTCCATCACGAAGGCGGCGCGCGCCATGTAGCCGCTCCCCTCCAGGATCCCCATGAAGAGGTAGAGGAAGAAGAGGATGGGGACGAAGGTGAGGACGAAGCCGGCGCCGCCGATCACCCCCTCGCTCACCAGCGACGCCACCCAGTCCGGCGCCCCGATGGCGGTAAGGCCGACCAGGAACCACCGCTCCACCGGCCCGGTGATCACCTGGTTGATGAAGTCGACGAAGGGCTGCGCGCCATCGAAGGTGGTGTGGAAGACGAACCACAGCATGGCGAAGAAGATCGGGATGCCGAGCCACCGGTGGAGGACCACCCGATCGATCAGCTCGGTGAGGTCGCGCCGATCAATGGGACGCTGGCGGATGACCTCCGCCACCACCCCCTTGGAAAAGCCGTAGCGGCCGTCGCTGATCAAGGTCGCCGGGTCGTCGCCGGCGAGGGCCTCGATCCGGCGGCGCTGCTCCCCCACCTGTTTCAGTAGCGTCGTGGCGGCGCCGTCGAGGAGCGCCTGCGTCCCCTCATCGCCTTCGAGGAGCTTCACCGCCAACCAGCGGCACGGGACACGCTCCACCACCTCGGCGGCGTCACGGTGGAGCGCCTCGCCGAGGAGGCGCACCTCCGGATCCACCAGGGGGCCGTAGTGGGCCACGTGGGGACGCTCGGCCGCGGCCGCGTCACGACAGGCCTGGTTGTACTCGGCCACCGTCGCCGGCCGCTCCGCCGCCATCCGGCGCGCCGTCGGCAGGAGCGCCCCTACCCCCTCGCCGGAGGTCGCCACCGTCGGCACCACCGCCACATCGAGGATCCCGGCAAGCGCCTCGGTGTCGATCTCGATCCCCCTCTCCTTCGCCTCGTCCCACACGTTGAGCGCCAGGACCACCGGGATCCCCAGCTCCAGGAGCTGCAAGGTGAGGAAGAGGTTGCGCTCCAGGTGGGTGGCATCGACAACATCGATCACCACGTCGGGCCGCTCGTTCAGGAGGTAGTCGCGGGTCACCCGCTCCTCGATCGAGTAGGAGGAGAGGGAGTAGGTGCCGGGGAGATCGACGAGCTTCACCTCCTCGCCCTCGAAGGTGAAGGTCGCCTCCTTCTTCTCCACCGTCACCCCGGGCCAGTTGCCCACATGCAGCCGCGTCCCGGCGATCGCGTTCACCAGGGCCGACTTGCCCACGTTCGGATTTCCGATAAAGGCGATCCGCATGGTCACGCCCCGCTGCCACCCTCGCCGGCCACCTCCACGACGATCGACTCCGCCTCCTGGTGGCGCAGGGCCAGGGAGGTCCCCTTCACCCGGATCGAGATCGGATCACCCAGGGGGGCGACCCGCTCGACCACGATCGTCTCCCCCACTACCAGCCCCATCGACTGCAGCCGCTGGCGCAGCTTGTCCGCGCCGCCGACGCGCACGATCCGCCCCGCCTCCCCCGGGACGAGTTGGGCCAGGTTGCGCACCGAACTCTCGCCGTCGGCCGCCGCCTCCGCCACCGTGAGGATCCGTGGCCGGGTACCGCGACACTCGCTGCACAGGCCGTAGAGCTCCATCCGGTGGTCGAGGAGCTCAAACCCCTCCTCCCGCGCCACCTCCAACTGCAGCTCCTCGATCCGATCCCGGGCGAACTCCACCACCTTGCCGCAACGCACACAGATCAGGTGGTCGTGGTGCGACTCCGGCGCCACCTCGTAGCGGGCCCGGCCGTCGCCGAAGTCGTGGCGATCCACCAGCCCCTTCTCCGCGAAGAGCTTCAAGGTGCGATAGACCGTGGCGATCCCCAGGTGCGGATCGATCTGGCGGGCGAGGTGGTAGATCGTCTCCGCGTCCGGATGGCCGGTGTTATCGCGAATCGCCTGGGCGATCACCCGCCGCTGCGCGGTCGGGGCGATCTCCGCCTCGTGAAAAAGGGTCTCAATGTCGCGGGTGGTCTTCATGATTGAGAGTGATTATCACTCACACACAACAAAGAGTCAACCCCACCGGAACGGATTCGACGGAGGGAAGAATACGCCGCGCCGGGGACGATGGCACGGCGACCCTTCGCAGGACCTCCACCCCATCGGCCCGACCCACGGCAGCCAATCGCACAGGGGATGGGCCGGAAGCTCCTGTTACGTTTCCCCGTCGCCCTCACCGCACCAGGAGGCGGTAGAGGTCGTTGGCGGCGGCGCCGGTGGCGGCGGCGACGAGCTTGGCGGCGGCGCGGGGCGGGAGGGGGGCGCCGGCGGTGAGGGCACGGGCGAGGGCGAGGTGGGGCTCGTCCGCGACCGGGGCGGCGGTGCGGCCGCCGCCTTCGATCACCAGACAGATCTCGCCCTTCGGTGGCCGGTCGCGGTAGTGGGTGGCGAGGTCGGCGGCGGCGGCGACACGCACCTCTTCGTGGAGCTTGGTGAGCTCGCGGCAGACGGCGACCCGCCGCTCGCCGAGGGCCTCGACCACCGCCTCCAGGGTGGCGACGAGGCGGCGGGGGCTCTCCAGGCAGACCCAGGTGTGGCGGGCACGACGGAGGTCATCGAGCCAGGCGCGCCGCGCCTCCCCCTTGCGCGGCACGAAGCCGGAAAAGGTGAAGCGGTCCGCGGGAAACCCCGAGAGGCAGAGGGCGAGGAGCGGCGCCGACGGACCGGGCACCGCGAAGACCGCCACCCCGGCGGCGCGGCAGGCGCGCACGAGGAGAAAGCCGGGGTCGTTGATCAGCGGTGTGCCCGCGTCGCTCACCAGGGCGAGGCGGGCGCCCGCCGCGACCTCCGCCACCAGCGCCGCGGCCGCGCTCGCCTCGGTGTGGTCGTCGAGGCGGGCGGTGGGGCGATCGACGCCGAGGTGGGCGAGGAGGCGGCCGGTGTGGCGGGGGTCCTCGGCGAGGATCCGATCACAGCCCGCGAGGGTCGCCACCGCCCGCGGTGCGATGTCGCCGAGGTTGCCGATCGGGGTGGCAACGAGATAGAGGCCGGGGGGGAGGTCCATGGGGGTCAGCTCACGGCTTTCAGCGGTCAGCGGTCAGCGGTCAGCGGTCAGCGGTCAGCGGTCAGCGGTCAGCGGTCAGCGGTCAGCGGTCAGCGGTCAGCGGTCAGCGGTCAGCGGTCAGCGGTCAGCGGTCAGCGGTCAG
>JAJRSX010000043.1 GCA_024278555.1 bacterium
CAACCCCCATTCTCCACCGAACCCCCGCCCTCCCCGCTGAATGCAGTTCGCTGAAAGCTGTTCGCTGTTCGCTGAAAGCTCTTCGCTCTTCGCTGAAAGCTGAAAGCTCGACGGCGCCTAAAACTCCGGCTCCAGCTCCACGCAGCTTCGCGTGCGTACCGCCTCGCGGGCGAGGGCGTAGGCCTCGTTGTATTGGCCGGCCACCACCTCCCACGCCACCACCTCGTCGAGGTACCGCTTCAGGTGGTCGCCGAGGTCCATGCGCAGCTCCGGGTTGCACGCCAGGCGGATCACCTTCTCCTTCAACATCGGCTTGGTGGTGAAGAGGAGGCCGCCGTCGCTCTCCAGGGTCTGGGCGGTGAGCCCCTCCATGGGGGCGCTGGTGATGTACGGCTTGTTGAGGGCGATGATCCGCGCCAGGGTCCCCGACTGGGTCTCGTCGGTGGAGGGGAGGACCACGAAGTCGCACACCGCCATGACCTTGTAGTAGATCTCGCCGCGCGGCACGAACTCGTAGTAGTGGGCGAGCCCCTTGGACTCCAGGAGCTCCAGCTCCTCCCGGTACCGCTCATAGTCCTTCAGGTGGTTCGGGTCGCGCATGGTACCGGCGGCGAGCAGGTCCCACTCCTCGCCGGTGCGCGCCTGGATCTCCGCCTGGATCTCCTCCCACATGGAGGTGAGGATGTCCCACCGCTTGTTCGACTGGATCCACCCCACCAGCCCCACCAGGTGGGGGCCGAGGTGGGCCACCTGGTCGAGGCCGAGCTCGGCGCGCAGCTTCGGGACCTCATCGATTCCCCAGCGGCGGTCGGAGCGGGCGCCGTGGGGCACCACCATGATGTTGCGCGGCACCGGCCAGCCGTAGCCGGGGAAGGTCCAGTCGAGGCGCCACTTCTGGTAGTGGCACTTGAGGAGGACCACGTCCGCCGCCTCGCACGTCTGGTAGATGAACTCCGCCTCGGTGTCGCGCAGGCGGCCGTGAACCGTGTGCGGCTCCACCACCGTGGGGACGTCGGCGAGGGCCTGGAGGAGGGCGATGAAGCCGCGGTTGTGGTCGCCGATGCCGCGCTCATCCACGTACTCGTAGAGGCCGTACTCGTGCTCCAGGTGGACGCAGTAGGGGTCGAGGTCGCGGATCTTCTCCACCACCGGCCGCCACCAGTCGGCGCGCTGCATGTCGATGATCGGGAAGACCCCCTCACCGGCGCCGTCGGTGTGGGAGATGACCACCACCTCGCGGCCGGGGTTCGCCCTGGCGATGAACTCCCGCGCCTCCTCGGTGAAGGTGCCGATGCCGCACAGCCGCGGCGGGTAGCTGGAGACCAGGCAGATAGGACCGTCGTGGGACATGGGAGCTCCGGGAGAGGGGACGCGGCCGGCCACTGTCAGCCTCCCCTTTTGTAACGGCAGGGGACGAGCACGCAAGGGGGGACCATAGTCCATGATCGTCGGGTGGATTCTCGCGTAGAGAGGCGGCGGCGCGGTCTCGAACGTGTGCTCCAGTCGCCAAATCGCTTCGGCCGAGTGGGTTGTCCACGAAGGCACACGAAGAGCGGGCCGCTTGGCGGCGCGCACTTCCGCCCGCTCCCCCCGCGGATTGCGCCGGCGCCCACCCCGCTCGGAGGCGACCTCGGTGCGCCGCGCTGCGCTTGGCGCACCCTAGGGAGGCTTCCCGGAGGTTGTTTTTTCGCCGACCCCTACCCCACATCCGGCTGCCTCCGGTGGCCGAGGGCGAGGCGGGCGAGCAGGTAGCAGAGGGTCGACTCGGCCCCCTGGTTGCGGTTCACCCCGCCTGCCTCCAGGCCGTCTCCACAAGCGCCGGTACGGAAGGCGTAGACCGGCTCCCCCACACGGTTGCGGCCGAGGAACCACTCAAACGCCGTGTGGGCGAGCTCCATGTACCGCTCCTCGCCGGTCACCTGGTGCGCCATCACATACGCCTCCACCAGGTAGCCGGCGTCGATGGGCTGCTGATCGAAGAGGGCCTTATCGCCGCCACGGCGATACCAACCGCGGTTGCCCACCAGGTCGAAGTAGGGCTCCCCCCCCGCCCCCTCGGTGAGCTGGCAGGCGGTGAGGTGGTCCAGGGCCGCCAGGGCGACTTCGCGGCAGCGCCCCTCACCGGTGCGCCGGTGGGCATGGAGCAGGGCCTCGCACACCTTCGCGTTGCCGTAGGTGAGGCTCTCCTCGAACCACGGCCACGCCTCGTCGGCGGTGGCGTCGAAGGCGGCCACCATGCCGTCGGCGAGGCGGCGGATGAGCCCCTCGTGGGCCGCGTCGCGGGTGGCGGCGAGGCCACAGAGGGCGTAGGCGCGGGAGCGCAGAGGGGTGAGGCGCGCGAGGTGAGGGAGGGCGGCGGCGATCATCTCTCGGGCGAGTGCCCGTGCCCCCTCGGTGGGGGCGATGCGCTCGGCCCATCCGAGCCCCCACACCACCCGCCCGAGGGTGTCGCCGCCACCGCCCTCGTCGAGGAAGCGGCGGTCGTACCCCATGAAGTTGTGGAAGTGGCCGTCGCCGGTCTGGGCGTGGCGGAGAAAGGCGAGGTAGGTGGTGGCCAGGGGCAGGAGGCGACGGCGTGCCGCGCCGCCGGTGGTCTCCCGCCACAGACGGCAAACCACCGCCAGGGCGCGCCCCACGTCATCGGCGGAGTAGCCGTGGGCGCGATCGGGGATGCCGCGGACGGTGTGTTGGATGATCCCCACGTCGTCGGTGAGCAGCCGCAGGTGGTCGAGACGCAGCTCCGGTAGGGTGGCGCGCGGCGGCCGCGGCGATGGCCGGGCCGGGCGGGCGCGGTCCTCCACCACCTCCCGGCAGACCGCCAGGTAGCGCTCCGCCACCCGGCTCCACGCCATCTCCGCGCCGAGGGCGGTGACGCGCTCGCGCATCTGCGCGCGCATCTCCTCCTCTTCGATGAGGCGACGGATCGCCGCCGCCAGCCCGGCGTGGTCGCCGAAGTCGACAAGCAGACCACGCCCGTCGGCGAGCATCTCCCGGGCGTACCAGTACGGCGTGGAGACCACCGGCAGCCCCATGCCGATGGCGAAGGCGAGGGTACCGCTCGCCACCTGCGCCGCGTGGCGGTATGGGGTGCAGTAGGCATCCGCCGCCGCGAGGTAGCGGCCCAACTCCTCCTGGCTCACAAAGCGGTCGTGGAAGGCGACGTGGCCGGTGAGGTGGAGGTCGCGCACCCGCCGCTCCAACGACAGGCGGTAGCGCTCCCCCTCCTTGCGCCGCACCGCCGGGTGGGTGGCGCCGAGGACCACGTAGAGGAGCTCCGGATGGTCCGCCACCAGGGGCGGGAGCGCCTCGATCACCGTCTCGATGCCCTTGTTCTCCGAGAGCAGCCCGAAGGTGAGGAGGACGAAGCGGTGGTCCACCCCGAAGTGGCGGCGGCACTCGCCACGGTCGATCCCGGGCAGCTCCGGCACCCCGTGGTGGATGTGGCGGATACGCTCCCCTGAAACCCCGCAGACCTGCTGGAGGATCTCCCCGCCCACCCGGCTGAGGACCACCAGCCGGTCGGACCAGCGGGCCACCTCCTCCATGCTCCGCCTGTAGGTGGCGTCCGGGTCGCGCAGGGCGGTGTGGCAGACGGTGACCACCGGCTTGGTGAGGCGGGAGAGGAGGGAGGTGAGGTAGCTGCCGGCGTCGCCCCCGAAGATGCCGAACTCGTGCTGCACCACCACCACCTCGGCGCGCGAGAAGTTGATCGCCTCCGCCGCCTGCCGGTAGTCCGCCACCCGGGGTGCGAGGATCCTGCCTGCCACCTCCGGCGGGTAGTCATACCCCTCGGGCCGGTCATCGAGGGCGTAGACTCGGCACCGCTCCGGCCCGGCGATCCGGTGAAGCGACACCACCAGGTCATGGGCGAAGGTGGCAATGCCGCAGGCACGCGGCACGTAGGTGGAGACCACCGCCAGGCGCGGGCCGGCGGCCCGTACCTCTCTCTCCCGTCCCTGACCTGTCGCCACGTCCAGCTCCTCGGTGTGCACGATTTACCTCCGGGGTGGATACCGGCACCCGTCTCTCTGCGTGATGGTGCCTGCCCCCCAGACCGGGCGAGGTATCGCACCGACCGGGGGCCGGTGCACCTGACTCCAAGATGGGCGGGATGGTGCTCGGTGTCTACTCCCGGCGGAGGCCCCCACCACCCCGACCAGCCCCCACTCCCCGAGGTGCAAGGGAGAGGGATGGGGGAGGCCGAACCTCGTCGCCCTTCCCGTCTCCAGGTACACCCGGCACCCTCTCCCCATGCTCCGACTCGGCGAGATCGCCTATGCCAACTGCGTCCCGGTACAGGCGCCCTTCCGCGACCGCTGGGGCGCAGCCTACCGCTTTGCCGCGGGCGAGCCGGCAGAGGTCAACCGGCTCCTGGCCGCCGGGGAGATCGACTGCGGGCCGGTCTCCTCCATCGAGCTCGCCCGCCGCCCGGAGCGCTACCAAATCGTCCCCGACCTCGCCATCGCCGCGGCCGGCGAGGCGCGCTCGGTCCTCCTCCTCACCCCGGTGGCGGTTACCGAGCTCGGCGGCGTGGAGGTGTGGCTCACCCCCGCCTCGGCCACCTCGGTGGTCCTCCTGCGCATCCTCCTGGAGCGGTTCGCCGGAGTCACCCCGCGCTACCGCGACGGGGAGCCGGACGACCCGCACGCCCCGCGCCTGCTCATCGGCGATCGCGCCATGGCCGCCGCCGCCACCGCCACCGCCGGAGTGGAGGTGGTCGACCTCGGCACCTGGTGGCGTGAGGCGACCGGCCTGCCCATGGTCTTCGCCCTCTGGCTCCTGCGCCGCGACACCGCCGCGCGTGAGCCCGAGGCGTGCGCCGAGCTCGCCCGGCGGCTGGCGGCGGCGCGCGACGCCGGGTGTACCGATCTCGACACCCTCGCCCGCGACCACGCCTCCGCGGCCCTGCCGGCGGACCGCCTGAGCGCCTACTGGCGCACCCTCTCCTACCGCCTGGGGCCGGAGGAGCGGGCCGGCCTGGAGCGATTTTTCACCCTCGCCGCCGAGATCGGCGCGGTCGGGGGCGCGGCGCGCGCCCAGTAGGCAGTGAGCAGCGCGCCTAAAACAGCCGCGCCTGGCGCGGCGTGGCGCTGCCGACGACCGTATTCGAGGGGTCGGTGACCACCACCAGGGGGCGGTTGCGGTAGCGCCGGCGGTAGGCGGCGTGGTCCCGCAACAGATCGGCGAAGCCCTGCGCCGCCTGGCGCAGGAAGGCGAGACGCTGCTCCTCGGCGAGGTAGTGCCACGACGACTCCACCACCACGTCGAGCTCCGCCTCATGGTAGTGGTCGAGGACCACCTCATTCACCGCCCCCCACCGCACCACCCCGGGGTAGTCGCGCCTGAGCGCCGCCAGGAGCGGCGCCACCGGGTCCGGGGGGACAAGGCGCGCGACCTCGGCGGCGACCCACACCCGCCGGCCGTCGGGCCGCTCCACCTGGATCCAGTCGCCGTCACGCCCCACCGCCGCCAGGGACTCACCCCGTTTGAGCCTCCCGGCCCGCCTGGCGCGGCGCGACGGTCGTGCCCGCAGGTTGGCGTACCGCCCCTTCGGTCGCACCCGGCTCCCCGCCTCCACCGGGGTCACGGTCGGGCGCACGAGGCGCTTGAAGATCCACGCCCGCTTGCCCCCCGGCAGGCGGATCTCGTACCAGTCGCCCTGGTGGTCGAGGACCGGAAAGCGCTCTCCCCTTTTCGCCCGCCCCACCTTCGGGGCGCCGGTAGAGGGCGCCCCGCGCAGGTTGACCACATCACGCCGTACCTCCACCCGCTCCGGTACCGCTGCCCGGGCGGGCGCGGCCACCATGAGGAGGACGACACACGCGACGATCGCGGCGGCGGCGCAACGCAAGGAGACGGAACAGCGGCGACCGATCACGGCGTGGGCAGGGCGACCTCGGCGAGACGGTGGCCCTCCGGATCAACGAAGCGCACCGCCCGCCAGTTGCCGCGGGTGAGGCGCACCAGGCAGTAGGGCGAGGTGATCACCTGGGCGGTGATCGCCCCAGCGGGTGGCGCCTGCCGCTCCACGGTCACCACCAACCGGTCGCCGTCGCGCACCGCGCCGGTGAGGTGAATCCCGTAGCCGGCGGAGGGCCGCCGGCCGAGGAAGGCGGCGGCCACCACCGCATGGTCGAAGTCCACCGCCACCACCGGCGGCGGCGGCAACTGGCCGGCGTGGATGGCGACGTAGGCGGCGGCAAAGGTGGGCGGATCGCCGTAGAGGGCGAAGCCGCTTCGCTCCCCCACCGCCCCCGACTGGCCGCCGCACTCAATCTGCTCCATGGGCGAGCCGTCGCGGGTGGCCCCGGCAGTGGCACAGGCGGTCAGGGTGGCGGCGAGGGCGATGACGAGAAAGAGGAGGGTGCGCGCAGGTGCGGGGGTGAGGGATGAGAGATGAGGGATGGGGGGTGGCACCGGCGGGCGACCGGCGAGTGGACGATCAACATGCGAGATTCCCGACACAACCATCGGCTCGCAGGGCCGTCCACCCCTCATCCCCCATCCCTCGACCCTCATCCCCGCGAGCAAAGCGAGCCCCCTCACCGGTACACCCTCATCTCACCGCTCCGATACCGTCGCCAATAGTCGTCGGCCAGGGTGCGAACCTTGGGGGCGAGGAGGCAGGCGCCGAGGATGTTCGGGAAGGCCATGGCGAGGATCATCATGTCGGAGAAGTCGAGGACGTTGGTCAGCGACGAGACCGTCCCGACGACGATGCAGCCGAGGAAGCAGATGCGGTAGCCGAGGGCGACGCGCCGCGTCTGGCCGAAGAGATAGCACGCCGCCTTCTCCCCGTAGTACGACCACGAGATCATCGTCGAGTAGGCGAAAAGAAAGACGCACACCGCGAGGACATCGGGGAACCACGGGAAGACGGTGGCGAAGGCGTAGCTGGTCATCCGCACCCCCTCCCCGGCGGCCGGGTCGTTCCAGGCGCCGGTGACGATCACCACCATGGCGGTCATCAGGCAGACGACGATGGTGTCGATGAACGGCCCCATCATCGCCACGATCCCCTCACGCACCGGCTCGTCGGTGCGCGCCGCCGCGTGGGCGATCGCCGCCGAGCCGATCCCCGCCTCGTTGGAGAAGGCGGCGCGCTTCACCCCGGTCACCACCACCCCGAGGAAGCCGCCGAACCCCGCCTTCAGGGTGAACGCCTCAACAACGATCTGGTGCAAGACATCGGGCACGGCGCCGAGGTGGCGGACGATGATCGAGATGCAGGTGAGACAGTAGAGGAGGGCCATGAACGGCATGATCCGCACGGTCACCTCGCCGATCCGTTCGATGCCCCCGAGGATCACCAGGCCGACGAGGAAGGCGAGGCCGAGGCCGAAGAGCCACGGTGCCAGGGGTGCGCTGCACAGCCCCGGAAGCTGCCCGGCCACCTCCTGGTACGCCTGGTTCGCCTGGAACATGTTGCCGCCGCCGAACGAGCCGCCGATGCACAGGACCGCGAAGAGGAGCCCCATGAAGCGGCCGAAGCGCTTGAGACCGCGCTCGGCGAGCCCGATCTCCAGGTAGTACATGGGGCCGCCGTGGACCGTGCCGTCGGGGAGGATGCGGCGGTAGAGCTGGGCGAGGGTGCACTCGACGAACTTCGAGGTCATCCCGAAGGCGGCCACCGCCACCATCCAGAAGACCGCCCCGGGCCCGCCGGTCCCCACCGCCACCGCCACCCCGGCGATGTTCCCCAGCCCCACGGTGGCCGACAGGGCGGCGGTGAGCGCCTGGGCGTGGGTGATCTGGCCCGCATCCCCGGGCCGATCGTAGTGGCCGCGCACCACGGCGATGGCGTGGCGAAAGGCGCGGATGTTGATAAAGCGCATGTAGAGGGTGAAGAAGATCGCCCCCCCCACCAGGACCAGGATGATCAACGGCACCCCGTGGCGCACCCCTGCATCGCTGCCGATCCCGGCCACCGAAAAGGGCTCCCAGAAGAGGGCCGTGCCGACCACCGCCACCAATCTGCCGACCGCACCATCGACGCGATCCGCCAGGCTCTCCGCCGCCGCCACCCCCGGCAGGGCAACCACGAGGAGGGCAAGGGCGGCGAGCCGGTGCAGTGGTCGGTGCATAACGGCGCGGAGGATGCCACGGAGACGGTGGTGGCGGGAGGGGCAACCGGGGCGCGCCCCCTCACGGCAATGCCGTCACCTCCGCCTCCAGATCGGTGACAAAGGCCTCGATCGCCGCCGCCTCGACGACCACGGGGTAGGCGTCGGGGGCGGTACCGGCAGCGGCCTCGTGGAGCAGGGTGAGGTGCAGGCGGTCGCCCTCCACGTCGCCGCGCACCGACACCGCCCAGCCGAGGGTGAGGCCGGCGAACAACGACCGCTCCCGTGCCAGGCGGCGCAGGGCGCGCGCCAGGCGGGCGATCTCCCGCATCTCGGCGCCGGCCCGGTAGCTGAGGCGCAACTCGCCGCCCGCGGCCACCTCCAACAGATAGAGGACGATCCGCTGGTCCGGCCCGTCGTGGCGCCCCTCGGGGGTCAGGGTAACCCGCACGCTCTTGCCGCCGCCCTCTCCCGCCAACAAAGCCATGACCGAAAGGTTACCGGCGCTCCGCCCACGATGGGAGGGGGGTGGGCCCGCGGCGCGAGCGGGGGTGGGGGGTGATGCCGGCCTGTGGACGACGATGTGGGGCCGGGGAAACGGTAGGAACGGGTTGCACCCGCGATCCGGGGCCGCCGGCCCCGGCCGGCCCTCCGGGTCGGAATCGGGGGTACAACCCCCTCCTACCGGAGGCTAGGAGCCTGTCGGCCATTGGCCCGATCTACTGCGGGAAAGCGGATCTCGGCCCGGATCACGCCCCGCTCGGCTAAAACGCCTGCCCCAGCGAGAGGTGGAGTTCGCCCCGCCCCTCGCTGCCGCGGCGGTTGAGCTTGATCCCGTAATCCAGCCGCAGGGGGCCCACCGGGGTACGGATACGCAGGCCGAGGCCAAGGGTGCGACGGAGGCGGCCCAGCCGCTCCAGCGGGTCGCGGTTGGCGAAGACGTTGCCGATGTCGGTGAAGACGACACCGCGCAGGAGGCGGTAGATGGGGAACCGCTCCTCCACGTTGAGGAGCAAGAACGAGGTGCCGCCGAGCTGGTCGCTGGAGTCGCCGGCGAGTTCGTCCTGGCGGAAGGCGCGCAGGGTCGAGGCGCCGCCGAGAAAGTAGCGCACCTGGATCGGCTCGTCCTCGCCGGCGCGGGTGGTGACGATGGAGCCGGCGCGCACCCCGAGGGCGGTGGTCCAGCCCGGGCGCGGGGTGAAGTAGGCGGCCGCCTGGCCGCCGACCTTCACGAAGTTGCGCTCCGACAGGAGCAGATCGGTGGACCACTGGACGTCGCTCCCCACCACCCAGCCGTGGGTCGGGTCCAGCGGGTTGTCGCGCCCCTCCCAGAGGAGGGAGGCGATGCCGCTCGCCAGGCCGATGCGTCCGAGGTCGGCGTCGGTCACCCGCACCTCGCCGGTGACGTTGGAGAGGCTGGAGTTGTCGTACTGGAAGCCGAGGGAGGCGTGGAGGTGGGGGAAGATCTCCCGTTCGAGGATCGCCGAGGTACCGATGGTGGTCTTGGTGAAGTTCTCGAACTCGCGGTTCACCTGTACCGCGTTGACGAGCAAGCCGGTGTGGCTGTCCAAGAGGCGCGGCTCGCGCCCCGACAGCGACACGGTCCGCTCGATCGCCGACAGACGGGTAAGGAAGGCGACCGGCCGACTGTGGCCGAAGGGGCTGAGGTGGGAGATCTCGACGGTGGTCCGGAGGTTCTCGGCGCTGCCGAAGCCGATCGACCACGCCACCGCCCCCTGCTTACCCTCGTCCAGGTCGACCACCACGTCGCGGACGGCGGCGCCGGCCAGCAGCGGGTCGGGTGCCACCTCCACCTGCTCGAAGAGGCCGAGGCGGGCGAGGGCCTGGCGGGTCTCGTGGAGGCGGGCCGGGTCGAGGGGGTCGCCCTCCCGGTAGCGCAGCTCACGCCGCACCACCGCCTCGGCGGTGCGGTCGAGGCCGCGAATGTGGGTCGCGCCGATGCGCGATTGCACCCCCTCCTCGACGGTCAGCTCCAGCCGCCACCGCCCCTCTCCCAGGGGGGCGAGGTGGCTCTGCACCCGCGCCTCCAGAAAGCCTCGCTGGCGGTAGGTGGTGACCATCTTCCGGCGCAGGTCGCGCAGGGCCGGGAGGAGCAGGGGTGACGGCGTCTTGAGGCCGGCGAGCAGGGTGTCCCGGTCGATGGCGTGGGCGCCGGTGAGGGTGACCTCCGCCACCATCGCCACCGGCCCCGGCTCCACTGCCACGTCGACCACCATGCCCGCGTCGGTGCGGTGCGCCTCGTAGCGGACCAGGCGCGCCTGGTAGTGGCCCAGGAGGCGCAGGCGGGCCTCGATCGCCGCCCGGTCCGCCTCGAAGAGGTCGCGCCGAAACCACGCCGGACGGCCGAAGGAGCGATGTCGGGCCAGGGCCATCACCTGACGGATCGTCTCCCCGTCGACCTCGCCACCGGCATCGATGTGGATCGCCGCCACCGGGATCCGCCGCCCCTCGTGGCAGCGCACCACCAGCCGCTGCTCGCCGGGCCGCGCCCCCGGCCGCACCTCCTGGACCTCAACCCGGGCGTCGTACCCCTCGCCCCGGTAGAGCGCCACCAGGGCTGCGGCCATCTGCTTGCGACCGGCACCATCGAGGTTGGTGTGGCGCGCCAGGTCAAGACCGTCGACCACCTCCCGTCGCGACAGGGCATGGTTTCCCTCCACCTCCACCACGGTCCGGATCCCCGGTTCGATGGGGACCACCAACCGCCCCCAGCGGCTCCCCGCCTCCGCCTCCACCATAATCGGTCCCACCGTCGCATCCAGGTAGCCGCGCCGCCGCAGGACCTCGGTGAGCCGCGCCGCGTGGTCGTCGAAGGCGACCGGCCTGAGGTGGTCACCGAAATGGAGGCCGAGGGTCCAGCGCAACCGCCACCGGGCCATCGGTAGGGGGCCGGTGAAGCGGACCCCGGTGAGACGCAGGGGTGGCCCCGGCTCGATACGGAAGGTGACCGACACGGCGCGCTCCGCCGCCACCTCCTCCACCTCCGTTGCCACCAATGCCTGGGGATACCCCTCCCCGTGATAGAGGGCGCGCAACTGCTCCGGCGCCGCCGCCAGAACAGCGCGATCCAGCGGCCTGCCCGCCGCCAGCCCCACCGCCTGGCGCAGGGTCTGGAGCGGGAAGTGGCGGTCGGTGAAACGGAGGCGACGGAGGAAGGTCCGGTCGACACCGTGGTAGACGAGGCGGACCCCGTCGCCCTCCTCCACCACCTCAAGGCGAACATCGTCAAAGGCGCCGGTGGCGTAGAGCCGCTTCAGGTCCGCGTCCGCCAGCTCCGCCGAGTACGGGTCGCCGGGACGCTGGTGGAGGATCGCCTGGAAGGCGGCGGGCGGCCGCCGCACCGCCTCCACCTCCACCGCCACGATCCGCGGGGTCGCCGCCGCCGGGGTCACCACCCCGAGCAGCAACGCCACCCCGACCCATCCGCGAACGATCCATCCCATGGCGCGCGGGAGCGTAGCGTGGCAGGAGGGCGGCGGACAGCCGGTGTAGGGAGTAGGGAAATAGGGAAATAGGGGGTAGGGGTGGTGCCGGCCTGCGGCCGGCGATGATCGTTTCGTGGGCGCCTTCCAGCGGCATGTTCATTCGGCCCGCAGGGCCGTCCATCCCCCCATCCCTCATCCCCCACCCCCCATCCCTGCGCGCGCAGCGCGCCCCGCGCGCCTAAAAGCGGAACTCGTACCGGAGATCCCCCCCCACCGAGCCGATCTCGTTCTTGCCGCCGCGCGCCTCCCAGGCGGGGGAGAGGCGGTAGCGGAGCTCGATCACCGGCTCCTCGTTGGAGACGAAGCTGGTGGAGTAGATGAGCGACAGGCGGTCGGCGAGGTCCTTGCCGAGGGTGAGGCGGGGGGAGACGACGTTCGTCTGGGAGACGGCAAAGGGGTCCACGTCGATCCGGTCGAGGGTCAACAGCCGCTCCAGCGGCGCCCCGAGGAGCTCACCCCCCGACCCGAAACCGCGGCGCAGGCCGTGGGTGACCATGGAGAGCAGCCGCTCGGTCGCCTCTTCCCCCACCGCCCCCCCCACCGCGCCGCCCGCCACCGCGGCGAGGATGACCGACTCGTCCAGGGGCGGCGTCGAGCTCGCCTGCAGGGCGAGGTCATCCACCGGGCCGCTGGCGGTGAGGGTGACGTGGTAGTTCCGCGGTGCCCCGCCCACCATGGTGGCGGTGGTACCGCCGAAGGGCGCGGCGCTGAAGTCCCGCAGGACCGTCTCCCCCTGGGCGTCGATGAGCGGCTCGATCCCCTCCGGATCGACGAAGGTGACCGACACCGAGGTGAGGTGGATGTCGCGATCGCGCAGGTGCAGGGTGCCGCTGGAGCCGCTGAGGGATCCCACCACCCCGGGGGCGGTGACCGGTCCGAGGAGGGTCACCTCACCACCGAGGATCAGGTCGAGGAGGTCATTGTTGACCTCCACCGTCTGCGGCGCGCGCAGGCGCAGGTCGAGGGTGGCCCCCCCGGCGGCCGACGGCGCCGCCCCGCGGGCAAGGGCGCCGGTGTCGAACCCCTTGGTGTAGCGCAGACGGCGCACCACCAGGTCGCCGCCGACCACCAGCGCCGCAGGCGGACCGCGCAGGGCCAGGTCGCCCTCCACCATCGCCTCGGCCCCCCCAATCTCCACCCCCACGCCGGCGAGGCGGGTGTCGAGGACCAGGTGGTCGACCCCGGTGGGGCCGAGGCGGACGAAGCCGTCTCCCTCCACCGTGCCGTCGCCGAGGCGGCCGTGGAGGCCGTCGATGAGGAGGTGCTGGCCGGAGAAGATCCCCTCCGCCGCCACCCCCTCCAGGCGCAGGTCGAGGCCGGGCACCGGCGCGCTCCCGTCACGGAGGACGGCGCCGCCGGAGATCTCCGGCAGCGCCGTGGTCCCGGCCACCTCGGCGTAGACCGACAGCCCCCCCTCCACCCCGGCGAGGCGTGGGTCGCGGCGGGCGAGCGCCGCGAGGTCTGCGTCCGCCTGCACGGTGACCGCGAGGGGGCCACCGGGATTGAACCAACCATCGATCGTCCCGCCGACGCCGACGCCGGCCACCGCCAGGTCGTGGAGGTGGAGCCCCCCCTCCTGCCACACCACCTGCGCCGGGGTGTCGATGGCCACCAGGGTGGTCCCGGCGGCGTGCGCCTTCAGCCCGTCGAGCTCCACCTCCACCCGCAGCGCCTCGGCCGGCTCGATCCGCCCGCCGACGCGAAAGGTCCCGGTCGCCTCACCCCCCACCCCGAGGGCAACCAGCCGCGCCGGCAGGGCGCCCCGGAGACGGCCGAGCTCGAAGTAGTCGAAGCGGCCTCCGCCGCTCGCCGAGCCGTCCGCGGCCACCGCGCCGTCGCCGATGAGGGTGGCGCCCGCCGCCCGCGCCTGCCAGCGCACCGCCCCATCCGCCCCGGTCACGGTGAGCTCCATGGGGGCGAGGTCGATCCCCCATGCCGACACCTTCGGCAGGTGGCCGGTCACCGCCACGCGCACCGGTGCCGGGGTGTGCAGGCGAAAGTCGATGTCCCCGTGGCCGGCGAGATAGGGCCACCGGTCGAGGTAGCGGATCGCCGCGAAGTCGATCCCCTTGGAGCTCAGGCGGAGGTCGACGCCGTCGTGGCCGGCGACCAGCTCACCGCGCACCGGCGGGCCGCCGGCGGCCGGCCACCCCACCATCTCCCCCACCCTGCCCCCCTCGCCGTCGAGGTGCAGGCAGCCGGCGAAGCGCGCCAAGTTCTCCCCCTCAACGGCGATCCCCTCACCGCCGATCGGGCCGTCGAAGCGCCACCCGCCGCCGCGGCCGGTGACCCGCCCCTCCCCCCACGTCTCCCCGTGCAGGGGGATCCCCAGGAGCTGCGCCAGATCGCGGCTCTCCGCCGAGGCGATCGCCACGTCGAGGTCGAGGGCGGCGTGGGCGCCGATGGTGCCGGAGACCCTCCCCTCGCCGGTGGCCATGCGGACGATCCCATCGCGCAGGGTAAGCGGCCCGGCCGCTGGCCGCGCAAAGGCGACGGTGACCCTGGCCGGGGGGAGGCGGTTGAGGATCGCGCCGGGGTGGCCGGCCGCCTCCGCCTCGCTCAGGCCGCGGCCGCGGATCAACCCCGACGCCTCTCCCTCCACCGTCGTACCCGTGCCGCGCCGATAGTCGAAGCGGCCGGACAGGGTGGTGGACATCTGAAACGGCAGGTCCGGGAGCGGCTCGCCCCAGCGGGCGCAGGCGGTGCGCAGGTTCGCCCAGGTGAGGTCGGCGACGGTGAGCTCCCCGTCGGCGGCGCCGGGAGCGATCGTCGCCGCCCCGGTCACCCGCGCCCCCTCCACCACCCCGTCGATATTGGTGAGCCGCACCCCCCGGCGATCGCCGTCGACGGCCGCCACCACCTGCTGGAGCTCGACGGCGCCGCGGCGCACCTCGGCGAGGCCGATCCGGCCGGCCACGTGCGGATCCGCCAGGGGCCCGCCACCGGTAACCTGGAGGTGGAGGGTGCCGGCCAGGGGCGCCACCTGCGGCACGATCGGGACCACCTCGGCCAGGTCGACCGAGCCCCCAAGGCGCCACGTCGCCTCACCCTCCGCCCAGCGGCCGCCGCCGGTGAGGCGGCTACCGTGGCTCGCCACCACCAGGTGGGAGAGGCGCACCCCCTCCGTTCCCCCCTCCACGGTCGTCGCCACCGCCACCGCCGGCAGCGGACGACCGTCGACGGTCGCCCGCAAGGCGCCGACCTCCAGATCGACGGTGGCGCGGCCGTCGCGGATCCGCGCCTGCGCCTCGATGGAGGCCAGGAGGAGGGCGGAGGTGTCGCCGAAAAAGAGGGCCGCCTCGCCGCCGCTCACCTCCACCGCCGCTGGCGGTGACCCCGTCGGCGACCGCGGGATCAGCGCCGCCAGCGCCGTCGGCTCGGTACAGCTCAGGGTGGGGCGGTGGAGGCGGAGACGGTCGAGGCGAAGGTGGCCATGAAACAGCGGCGCGGCGGCGAGATCGGCGACCAGCTCCTCCACCCGCACCTCCCCCACCCCCTCACGGGCAAGGGACAGGTCGTCCACCACCAGGCGCAGGCGCAGGAGGTTGAAGCGCACCCCCCCCACCGCCACCTCGGCGTCGAGGCGCGGTGCCAGCCACCCCCCGAGGCGGGGCGCGGCCACGACGCTGAATACCTCCGTGGAGAGGAGGTAGCCGCCGCCGAGGAGGAGAAAGGAGACGCCGAAGAGGGCGCGGAGGAGGAGCCTGCCCATGGAAAAACGCTTGTTACCGGCGGCGCAGGGGGGAGCGTGTGGACAACCGTGTGGACAAGAGGGTCGTTAGTCGAGCACTGCTTGAAGAGTCGTCGCTAACCCATTGGTTCGTTCATAACCCATTGGTTTTTATAGCTCAAAACGGGATGACGATGGTCCCCAATACTGACCCGAGGCACCACGACCCTCACCGTGGCAGCACCTTATCTCCCTTTTCCAGCGGTTATCCACAAGGTATGCACCGCCGGACCTCCCCCTTTCACCGGCACGACGAAGGGGGAACCGCCCCCCCTCGATCCAATCTGCGTTGATTCAAATCAAACCGGCCAATGGCAACAATTCGCACGGCAGATCCCCGCAGGCACTCACCCCCCACCGGGGTCGCCACCGGGCGCGTCCGCCGCCTCCACCCGCAGGTGGTGGCGCTCCAGCAACATCCCCTCGGCATCCCACAGGCGGGCGACCGCCAGGAGGTAGGCGGTACGCGACGCCACATTGCGCTCGCGCGCCTCGGTGAGGTCGCGCTGCGCCTCCAGGACATCGTGGGGGGTGGCGACACCCACACGGAACTTCTCCTCCTCCGCGTCGAGGCGCGCCGCCCACGAGGCCACCGCCTTGGCGGTGGCGGCGATCCGTCGCCTGCTCGTCGCCACCTCGCGCACCGCGGCACGCACCGCCGCCACCACCGACGCCGCAGCATCCCGCAGCGCCAGATCGGCCTGCCGGTGGCGGTGGTGGGCCTGCTCGGCGGCGGCGCGGCCGGCCCGGTTGCCCAGGGGATAGGTGAGGGCGAGACCAACGCCATAAGAGAAGAAGTCGCGGCGACCGAGCTGGTCGGCGAGCTCCTGGACCCGCTGGTCACCGGTAAGGCCACCGGCCCCCACCCGGCCGGTGAGGGCGAGGTCCGGGAGGCGCAGGTTGTCCGCCCGCGCCGCCTCCAGGCCGCGCCGCTCCCGTGCCAGGCGGGCCAGGGCCAGGTCGGTGCGATGCTCGCGGGCGCGCGCCAGGGCGACGTCGAGGTCCGGATCCTGCGCCTCGATCGGCGGCAGGGGCGCCGGTACCGGCCGCAGCTCCCAGCTCTCATCCTCCTCCGTCCCCACCCCGGTCACCTCCAGCAGCCGGTCCTGGGCGTCGGCGAGTGCCTGCTCCGCCACCGCCACCCCCTCCTCGCGCAGGGCCACCTCCGCCTCCGCTCCGAGCCGCTCGTAGGGGGGCAGCCCCCCCACCCGCACCCGCTCCCCCACGTTCTCCGCCAGGGAGCGCGCCAGCTCCCGGGAGGCGCGCGCCACCTTCAGCCGCTCCCCCGCCTCCACCAGGTGCCAGTAGCCCTCCTCGGTGGCCAGCACCACCTCCTCCATCGCCGCCCGCAGGCGCACCGCCTCCACCTCGGTCGCCACCCGCGCCAGGCGCACCGGCGCGAGGTTCACCGCGGTGCCGCCGCCGCGCAGGAGCGGCTGGGTGATGGCGAGGTCGAGGGCGGCGTCGAAGCGCGGGTTGAGGGTGGAGAAGGGAAAGTTGTCGCGCTGGCGATCACCGGTGAACTTCAGGCTCGCCTCGGTGCCGAGGGCGAAGCGACGGGTGAGCCCGAGGCTGACCGCCACCGACTCCCGGGTCGTCCCGAAGAGATCGGAGGCGGTGGGGGTCTCGGTGTGGTCAAAGTCGACGCCGGCGGTCACCGTGGTATCGAAATCGGCCGCCGCCTCCACCTCGCTCCCCGTGGCGATGGGCAACGCCTCCGCCGCCAGGGCGACCCCGAGGTTGCGCGCCACCGCCCACTCCACCGCCTCCTCCATCCCCACCGACCGCGCCACCGGCGTGGCCGTGGCGACCGCAGCCGAGAGGACAGCGACACAGCCAAGGAGGGGGGTGATCCGCACCATCCGCCGAGTATCAACGACCGGGCCGGAGGGGGCGAGGGGGGGGCGACAAGCGAGTCGCCCGCGGATCCCATGCCTCCCGGCAGGGAATTGGCCACGGAATCCACGGAACCACACGGAAGGGGCGAGAACGCACGGCGGGGGGGGAGAGAGCCAGGGCTCACGGCTCCGACGGGAGCTTGAGGAGGCGCTCGCTACGCCAGACACGGACGATACGCACGCGATGAGGTTGGCGTTGGTAGATGATACGGAAAGGCGGGCGGATGAGCTCCCGGAGGTGGGGAAGGTTGAGTTCGGGGACGACGCGGCCCATGTCGGGCTGCTCGGCGAGCGCCTCGACCTGTTGAACCACGCGGGCCACGAGGCGTCGGCCAACCTCGGGGACCTCCCCCGCGACGTAGTGGGCGAGCACCGCCTCGAGGTCGCCGATGGCGGAGTCGGCAAAGGAGATGCGGATCTCAGCGCCCATGGGTCAGCCGAGCCCCAGGCGCGCCTTGACCTCCGGGAGATCCACCTCTCTCCCCGCCTCCAGATCGAGGAGCCCCTGGACCACCGCCCGCATGAAGTCACGCTCCTCCTCCGCCGCCTCGAAATCGTCAAGGGCCTGGACCACCGCCACCCCGCGGCCACGGCTGGTGAGGAGGACCGGCCGGTGCACCTCTCCCACCTGTTTCACGACCCGGCCAGGGTTGACCTTCAGGTCGGTGAGGGGGATGACATCCGTGGAAAATCGGATCTCCATGGGAACTCCATATGGTGTTGTTAATAGGTGCTAATGATAGCACCTGTTGTCGCACCGCACCCATACGATGCCGCGGGAGCTCCTGATGCCCGATCCGCGTCACTCGAAAGAGAATCTCATCTCAGAGGACGCAAAGAGGATCAGCGGAAATAGCAATGCAGGCCAAGATGGGACCGTCCGTAGGGCGGGCTTCAACCCGCCGAGCACCGTAACTTCTTGAGAACTCCCTATCCCCCTTGCCCATGACGGACAGCGTGGTTCGTCCTGAACGCAAGAGGTCGAGGATGGCGAGTGGCATCCTATCCACCAGGGAGGGGGGAGCCGTTTTCAGGTACG
>JAJRSX010000044.1 GCA_024278555.1 bacterium
CGCGCCCTCAATCGTGTTGTTTTCCGATGGAGTTCTCTGCGCCCTCTGGGTCTCTGTGGTGAAAATCTCTTCCGGGAGCCCTCCACCTCCCAGCCGAGGCGTGGAGCGACGCCGTACTTGGACTGCATTGCGATTTCCGCTACTCCTCTCAGGGCTATTTCTGCTGACTCTCTCTACCGCAGGAGCGCCGTGACCATCTCCGGGGTGACCTCGGCGAGGGTGGCGACGACCCGATCCGCCTCGCCGAGGCGTTCGGCCGGATAGGTGTGGGCGACCGCGAGACAGCGCATCCCCGCCCCCTTGGCCGCCGCGATCCCCGCCACCGTGTCCTCGACCACCAGGCAGGCGTCGGCGGCCAGCGGGGAGAGGCCGGTGCGGTTGAGGGCGGCGAGAGCGGCCACGTACCCCTCGGGGTCCGGTTTGCCATGGGCGACGTCCTCGGCCGCCACCAGGGCGGTGAAGCAGTCGGTGAGGGAGGCGGCGGCGAGGACCATCTCCACCTCCTGACGCAGGGCGCCGGAGCAGATGGCGAGGCGGTGGTGGCGGGCCAGCCCACGCACCACCGCTGCCGCCTCCGGGAAGAGGGGAGGGTCTTGCGCCATGCGCGTGAGGTAGCGCGCCGCCTTCTCGTCGATGAGCCGTCTCACCTCGGCGTCGGTGATCTCCCCTCCACGGTCCTCCACCGCGTGGCGGAAGCAGTCGGCATCATCGAAGCCGACATAGCGGTCGAAGTATTCGGCCTCGGAGAGGGCGTGGCCGAGGGGGGCGAGCGCCTCGTTGAAGAGGGCCAGGTGGATCCGCTCGTCGTCGAGGAGGACACCGTTGAAGTCGAAGATGACCGCGTGATCCATAGGGGGTATGTCTCCCGGGCGGGCAAGCCGATAAGGTGAAGTTCAATGGTGCGGGCGCAAAACCCGGCTGGCTCGCAGGGCCGCTAGTTTGACCCCTCTCCCCCTGCGTGATACAGACCGCCCGCCCTGCAGAGACCTTGAGTATGTCCCGTCTAGAATTCCGCCTTCAGGTCCACCGAGGGGATGGTGCGGTGCACGTCGCCCACCTCCCCCGGCCCCTCCTCATCGCCCTCGCCGCCCTGCTCCCCGCCTGCGTCGTGTTGACGGTGGCGACGATCGCGCTCGTCGGCCACAGCCGCCAGGTGAGCGCGGAGCTGGCGGCCCTGGAGGAGGGGTACCAGGGGTCCCGTTACCTCTACGACCGACTCAACGACGAGCTCGCCCAGGTGCGGCGTCTCAACGACCGGCTGCGGGTCGTCGCCGACAACCGTCCGCCGTCGATCAACGGCCAGTTCTTCGGCCTTGGCGGCCTCTCCCCCTCCCCCTCTGTGGACGCCGCTCCGCTGAGCCGTCGCCTCCACGACCTTGCGCGGGCCACCGATGCGGCGGCAGGGGAGATCGAACGGCAGGGAGCGGGCTTCGTGGAGCTCACCCGGCTGCTGGAGGGGCGCCAGGCAGAGATGGCGACCCTCCCCTCCATTCGCCCGGCGCGCGGCTGGATCGCCTCCCCCTTCGGCCGCCGCCTCGACCCGTACAACCACCGGTGGAAGATGCATGAGGGCATCGACATCGCCGGCCGTTTCGGTACCCCGGTGGTCGCCAGCGCCGACGGCGAGGTGGCGAAGGTGGCGAGAGATCGTGGCGGCTACGGCCAGTTTGTCCTCCTCGACCACGGTGACACGGTGGAGACCCTCTACGGCCACCTGGCGCAGGTGATCGTCGAGCCGGGCGACGTGGTCCGGCGCGGCGACGTCATTGCCTACATGGGCTCCACCGGCCGCTCCACCGGCCCCCACGTCCACTACGAGGTGCGGGTCGCCGGGGTCCACCGCAACCCGGTGGACTACATGCACGAGTAGCCCCCCTCTGCCGCGCGGCCCGTCTCCGGGGCCCCGTGTGGTAGAGTGCCGCACTTTCGCGGTTGCACCCTGCGAGCCTATGTTTTCAACGATCTTCACCAAGCTCTTCGGTACCCACAACGAGCGATTCGTCCGCCGTTTGCGGCCGCTGGTCAAGCGGATCAACGACCTCGAGGCGGAGATCGAGCCCCTCACCGACGAAGAGCTGCGGGCAAAGACCGAGGCGTTTCGGGCCCGCCTGCGCGACGGTGAGACCCTCGACGACCTGCTGCCGGAGGCCTTCGCGGTGGTCCGCGAGGCGGGCAAGCGGGTCCTGGGGATGCGCCACTTCGACGTCCAGCTCATCGGCGGCATCGTCCTGCACCAGGGGAACATCGCCGAGATGAAGACCGGGGAGGGCAAGACCCTGGTGGCGACCCTGGCGGTCTACCTCAACGCCCTTACCGGCCGCGGTGTCCACGTGGTGACGGTGAACGACTACCTCGCCAAGCGTGACTCGGCGTGGATGGGGCGGATCTACGAGTTCCTCGGGATGCGCGTCGGGGTGATCGTCCACGGCCTCACCGACGAGGAGCGCAAGGAGGCGTACGGGGCCGACATCACCTACGGCACCAACAATGAGTTCGGCTTCGACTACCTGCGCGACAACATGAAGTACGACCTCGCGCAGTACGTCCAGCGCCCCTTCTATTACGCCATTGTCGACGAGGTCGACTCGATCCTCATCGACGAGGCACGTACCCCGCTGATCATCTCCGGCCCCACCGAAGACTCCACCGACAAGTACTACGTCATCAACGAGGTGATCCCGAAGCTGGAGAAGGGCGAGGTGCTCGGCGAGGAGATCACCGGCAGCCACCAGCTCCGCGAGGAGAGCGGCGACTACGTCCACGACGAAGAGCACAACACCGTCGCCCTCACCGACGCCGGCACGGAAAAGGTCGAGAAGATGCTCGCCGCTTCGGGGCTGCTGAAGGGAGAGGGGAACCTCTACGACCCGGAGAACATGGAGCTGGTCCACCACGTGAACCAGGCCCTGAAGGCGCACGTCTGCTTTACCCGTGACGTCGATTACGTGGTCCGGGACGGCGAGGTGGTCATCGTCGACGAGTTCACCGGCCGGATGATGCCGGGGCGGCGCTACTCCGACGGCCTCCACCAGGCCCTGGAGGCGAAGGAGGGGATCACCGTCGCCAACGAGAACCAGACCCTGGCGTCGATCACCTTCCAGAACTACTTCCGCCTCTACGAGAAGCTCGGTGGGATGACCGGCACCGCCGACACCGAGGCCAAGGAGTTCAGCCAGATCTACAATCTGGAGGTGATCTCCATCCCCACCAACCGGCCCCTGATCCGCCCCGACTTCCCCGACACGGTCTATCGCACGGTGGAGGAGAAGGAGAGGGCGATCGTCGAGGAGGTGAAGGCGCTGCACGCCAAGGGGACCCCGGTCCTCGTGGGGACCATCTCCATCGAGAAGTCGGAACGCCTCTCTCGACGGCTGAAACAGGCGGGTATTCCCCACAGCGTGCTCAACGCCAAGCACCACGAGCGGGAGGCGGAGATCGTCGCCCAGGCCGGGCGTCTGGGTCAGGTGACCATCGCCACCAACATGGCCGGCCGTGGCACCGACATCATGCTCGGCGGCAACCCCGAGTTCCTCGCCAAGCTGCACCCCGGCGAGGAGGCCGAGGGCCACGAGGCGCAGCTCGAACGGTTCAAGAAGCAGTGTGCCGAGGAGAAGGAGAAGGTAGTGGAGGCGGGTGGCCTCTTCATCCTCGGCACCGAGCGCCACGAGAGCCGGCGCATCGACAACCAGCTCCGCGGCCGCTCCGGCCGCCAGGGTGACCCGGGTGGCTCGCGCTTCTACCTGTCGCTGGAAGACGACCTTTTGCGCATCTTCGGCTCCGACCGCATCTCCGGGCTGATGAAGAAGCTCGGCATGGAGGAGGGGCAGCCGATCGAGAACCGGATGGTCACCCGCTCCATCGAGAACGCCCAGAAGAAGGTGGAGGCGCGCAACTTCGAGATTCGCAAGCACCTCCTGGAGTACGACGACGTCCTCAACCAGCAGCGCAAGGTGATCTACGCCCAGCGGCGCAAGATCCTCGAGGGGGAGGGGATCGGCGATGACGTCGATGCCATGGTGGAGGAGGTGGTGGAGCGGCTCCTGGACGAGCACCTGCCGGCCAACTACACCTCCCGCGATTGGGACCCGAAGCCGCTCGCCACCGCGCTCGTCGCCGCCTTCGGCAAGGTCCCCCTCGACGACCTCGCGCCGCTTTTGAAGATGGCCCACGCGGAGCGCAAGCAGGCCCTCCTGACGCCGTTGATGGAGGAGCTCAACGGCAAGCGGGCCCTCATCGGCGTGGAGAACGCCGCCCACCTCCAGAAGATGGTCATGCTCCAGTACCTCGACGGCTTCTGGAAGGACCACCTCCTGATCATGGACCACGTGAAGGAGGGGATCGGCCTGCAAGGCTACGGCCAGCGCAACCCCCTGATCGAGTACAAGAAGGAGGGCTTCAAGCTCTTCGAGGCGATGACCGACCGGATCAAGGACGAGGTGGTGCGCACCCTCTTCCACCTCCAGGTCCGCATGGAGCCGCCGCCCGACCAGCGCCCCGGCCTCCCCTCGGAGCGGCCCGCGGGCACCGACGGCACCCCGGTCATCCCCCCCGAAATCCCCACCCCGAAGGCGCCAGGCCGGATGAAATACAGCCGCGGCGAGGAGGCGGAGCCGGCGCGCCGCGAGCCGGTCCGCAGGAAGGTCAAGGTGGGCCGCAACGACCTCTGTCCGTGCGGCTCGGGCAAGAAGTACAAGAAGTGCCACGGCACCCGGCAGGCATCGGGAGCGTGATGAGACAACCGGGGCGCTTGCGGCGCCAGGGCTTGGGGAGAGAGGGAGGTGGGAGGGTCGCCCCGCGGGCTGATGAGATGGTGATGAAGCCACCCATGAAACGATCATCGCCGGCCGCGGGCCGGCACCACCCCTACATCCCTATCTCCCTACATCCCTAGCCGCCGCGAGTGCAACGAGCCCATGGTCACCGTCGCCGCCATCCAGACCGCCGCCACCCTTGATGTGGGGCACAACATCGCCCACCTCGCCGAACTCACCGCGGTGGCGGCGGAGCGTGGCGCCGCCCTCGTCTGTCTGCCGCAGCTCTGCTGCACCCCGTGGTTTCCGGCCGCCGGAACGCCCGTGCCGATCGACGACCACCGGTCGCTCCTCGACCCCCTGGCCGAGGTCGCCGCCACCCGGTCGATCCACCTGATCGCCCCGCTCCCCGAGCGTGACGGTGACCGGTGGTACAACACCGCCTTCCTCCTTGCCCCGGATGGCTCCATCGCCGGACGCCACCGCAAGACACAGCTCCCGGAGATCGACGGCTACCGGGAACGAAGCTGCTTCACCGCCGGCGACGGGCCACCGAGCGTGTTCGAGGTGGCGGAGCTCAAGGTCGGGGTGCAGATCTGCTGGGAAAACTACTTCCCCGAGGGGCCACGGCTCCTGGCCCTGGCCGGCGCCGACCTCATCTTCGCCCCCACCGCCTCCGCCCTCGATTCACGGGACCGGTGGCGTGCGCTCCTCGCCTCCCACGCCCTGTGCAACAACCTCTACCTCCTGCGTCTCAACCGCATGGGCGACGAGGGGGATCTCCACTTCTACGGCCGCTCCTTCGTCGCCGACCCCCTCGGCGAAGTATTTGCCGAGGCCGGCGAGGGCGAGGCGATCCTCATGGCGGAGATCGACCCGGCCCGGGTGGCCGAGGCACGCGAGCGCACCCACTTCCTCGACGACCGGCGGCCGGAGAGCTACGGCGGCCTCACCGTCGTCCCCGCGGCCGACCGGTAGTCCGGCGCCCTCTCGAATCAGCCTCTGGGGTCAGGCTTGCAAACTTGCAAGTTTGGACCTCGCTGTTGGCCACCAACGGGCAAACTCGCAAGTTTGCAAAGGTTGCAAGCCTGACCCCAATGTTTGAGGCCAGGCTCCTGGTCGTGGCGCCGCCCGTGCGGCATGATCTGGGCGTGGCCACCTCCGGGAAAACCCAGCGGCCGCCGGAGGCGGCGCACGCGCCGCGGGCGCCGGCGGAGGCACTCGCCTACCACCGCGACGGCCGCCCGGGGAAGATCGAGGTCCGGGCCACCAAGCCGTGCTCGTCGGCGCGTGATCTGGCCCTCGCCTACACCCCGGGGGTGGCGGCGCCGTGCCGGGAGATCGAGGCCGATCCGGACCGCTCCTTTGCCTACACCGCCCGCGCCAACCTGGTGGCGGTGGTCACCAACGGCACTGCGGTCCTCGGCCTCGGCGCCATTGGCCCGGCGGCGGGCAAGCCGGTGATGGAGGGCAAGGCGGTCCTCTTCAAGCGGTTTGCCGATATCGACTGCTTCGACATCGAGCTCGATGCCGGCGACCCGGAGACGGTGGTGCAGGTGGTGAAGGCGATGGAGCCCACCTTCGGCGGCATCAACCTGGAGGACATCAAGGCGCCCGACTGCTTCCTCATCGAGGAGCGTCTCCGGGCGGAGATGGCGATCCCGGTCTTCCACGACGACCAGCACGGCACCGCGATCATCGCCGCCGCCGCCTTCCTCAACGCCCTGGTGGTCACCGGCCGGGAGCTGGCCGCCACCCGGGTGGTCTTCTCCGGCGCCGGCGCCGCGGCGATCGCCACCGCCACCCTCCTCGTGGACCTCGGCCTGCCGCGCGACAACCTCCTGATGTGCGACTCCAAGGGGGTGATTACCACCGGCCGCGGCGACTCCCTCAACCCGTACAAGCAGCGCTTCGCCCGCGACGTGGCCACCGCCACCATGGCCGAGGCCCTGGCCGGCGCCGACTGCTTCATCGGCGTCTCGGTGGCCGGGGCGCTGACCGAGGCGATGCTCCTCTCGATGGCGCCAGAGCCGATCGTCTTCGCCCTCGCCAACCCGGAGCCGGAGATGGCGTACGAGGAGATCCGCCGCCTGCGCCCCGACGCGGTGATCGCCACCGGCCGCTCCGACCACCCCAACCAGGTAAACAACGTCCTCGGCTTCCCGTACATCTTCCGCGGCGCCCTGGACGTGCGCGCCACCACGATCAACTCGGAGATGGAGCGGGCGGCGGTCCACGCCATCGCCGGGCTGGCCCGCGAGGAGGTGAGCGAGGAGGTGCGACGCGCCTACGCGGCGCGCGACTTCGCCTTCGGCCCCGACTACCTCATCCCCACCCCCTTCGACTCGCTGGTCCTCCTGCGGGTGGCGCCGGCGGTGGCGGCGGCGGCCATGGCCAGCGGGGTGGCGCGCAAGGAGATCGACGACCTCGACGGCTACCGCGACCACCTCGAAGGGCTCCTCGGCCCGGGCCGCCAGCTCCGTCGCACCCTCATCCGCCAGGCCCAGGCGACCGGTCCGCACCGGATGGTCTTTCCCGAGGGCAAGGACCCGGCGATCCTGCGCGCCTGCCAGATCCTCATGGAGGAGGGGATCGCGACGCCGATCCTCCTCGGCCGGGAGGGGGCGATCCGCGCCCGCATCGAGGAGCTGGGGCTCGACCTCACCGGCGCGGAGATCATCGACCCGCGGCGGGTGGCGGAGCGGGGTCGGTTCGCCGACCAGCTCTTTGCCCTCCACCAGCGGCGTGGCCTCACCCACGAAGGCGCCGTGCGGCGGCTCGATCGGAGCCGCAACCTCTTCGCCCTGATGATGGTGCGCGAGGGGCTCGCCGATGGGGTGGTCACCGGCGCCACCCAGCACTACCAGGAGGTGATCGGGCCGATCCTGTCGATGATCCCACCGGCGGAGCGCAGCGGGCGGATCGCCGGGGTCTACTGCCTGGTCTACGAGCGGCGCGTCCTCTTCCTCGCCGACACCACCCTCCACGTCGACCCCACCGCCGAGCAGCTCGCCGAGATCGCCTGCGGGGTCGCCGACCTCGCCGCCTCCATGATGATCACCCCGAGGGTCGCCTTCCTCTCCTACGCCGACTTCGGCTCGGTGCGCCACGGCTCACCCGAGCGGGCGCGGCAGGCGGTGGCCCGCTTCCGCGAGCTGCGGCCGGGGGTGGTCGCCGACGGCGAGATGCAGGCGGACACCGCCATCTCGGCCGCCAAACGGGCGGCGAGCTTCCCCTTCACCGAGCTCGACGGCGACGCCAACTGCCTCATCTTCCCGAGCCTCAACGCCGCCAACACCGCCTACAAGCTCCTCGCCCACCTCTCCGAGTGCGAGGCGATCGGCCCGATCCTCGCCAACATGCCGTACGCGGTAAACGTCCTCCAGCTCGGCCCGGGCTCGGAGGAGGTGGTCGACATGGCGGTGATCACGGCGCTGGCCGGCGCCTCGCGATGATGGGCGGGCCGTTGTACCGTTTCCGTTTTCCGTAGACGACCCCCGAGGAACGCGCCATGCCCACCCCGAGAGTGACCATCGTCATGGGCTCCGACTCCGACCTGCCGGTGATGGGGGTGGCGGCGGAGACCCTCGCCCGCTTGGAGATCCCCCACGAGGTGCGGGTCGCCTCGGCCCACCGCTCCCCGGACCACACCCGGCGGCTGGTGGCGGAGGCGGAGCAGGCCGGGGTGCAGTGCTTTATCGTCGGCGCTGGCGCCGCCGCCCACCTCGCCGGGGTGATCGCCGCGGAGACGATCCGGCCGGTGGTCGGGGTGCCCCTGGACGCCTCTGCCCTGAAGGGCGTCGACGCCCTCTACGCCACCGTCCAGATGCCCGGCGGTATCCCGGTGGCGTGCATGGCGATCGGCAAGGCGGGGGCGAAGAACGCGGCCCTGTTCGCCGCCGAGCTCCTCGCCCTCTCCGACCCGGAGCTGGCCGCCCGCCTCACCAAGGACCGCGACGCCCAGGCGGCCACGGTGGCGGAGAAGGACCGGCGGGTCCGGGAGCGATGAGGATGGGCCACCGGGCGGTGACGGTCCTCTCCCTCCTCGCCCTCCTCGCCGCCGACCCCGGCCGCGCCGCCTCCCTGGTGGAGACCGTGGCGGCGGTGCGGCCGGCGATCGTCGCGGTGGGGAGCTACCAGCTCCGCCGGACGCCGCCATCGCACTACCTCGGCACCGGCTTTGTGGTCGGCGACGGTCGCCTCTGTCTCACCAACGCCCACGTGGTGGCGCCGGTGGTCGACCGCCACCACGGGGAGGAGGAGAGCCTGCTCGCCCTCTTCGCCCGTGAAGGCGACGGAGTGCGCCGCCGCACCGCGCGGGTGGTGGGGCGCGACAACGACCACGACCTGGCGCTGTTGGCCTTCGACGGGCCGCCCCTGCCCGCCCTGCGCCTCGCCGACTCACACCGGGTGCGCGAGGGGGAGGCGGTGGCGATCACCGGCTTTCCCATCGGCATGGTCCTCGGGCCGCATCCGGCGACCCACCGTGGAATCGTCGCCGCCATCGTCCCGATCACCGACCCGGCGCTCAGCAGCCGCCGCCTCACCGGCCGCCGCGTCCACCAGCTCCGCCACCCCTTCCCCATCTTCCAGCTCGACCTCACCGCCTACCCGGGCAACTCCGGCTCCCCCCTCTACCGGCCGGCCGACGGCGCGGTGGTCGGGGTGATCAACGCGGTCTTTGCCAAGCGGGGCAAGGAGTCCGCCCTCACCCACCCCTCCGGGATCACCTACGCCATCCCCATCCACCTCGCCCTGCCGTTGCTGAAGGCGGCCGGGGTGAAGCTCCCGGGCCGGTGATCCAGCGGAGGTCGGGCCAGGCAGACCGGCTGGCCGCTGCCACCGTCCATCTACCCGAATCTGCGGGTCACCTCCTCGCCCGAGTCCTCGCCCGGGCAGGAGCGGCGTGCAGCCGCGACCCCGCGGCCTTGGGCCGCGGCCGGCCCTGCGGGCCGCAACCGGGGGTGCAACCCCCTCCTGCCACGGGTCGGACAACATCTTCGGGCATCTGCGCGCTGTCGCGACGATCTCCGGTGAGAAATACGGGCTACGTGGCGGGCGCAAGGCCGCCATCGGGGTAGAAGACCGCCAGCCACACGGTGGCCTGCGCCGGATCGGTCCACGCCACCCGGTGGCGGGTGTGGGCCGGGATGAGGAGGTGGTCGCCGGGGGTGAGGGTGATCTCGCGCCCACCGGCAAAGGCGATCCGCGCGGCGCCGGCGAGCAGGGCCACCCACTCCGCCTCCTCCTGATCGTACCAGAACCCGTCGGGCGAGCGGTGGCCGTGGGAGACGATCCGCTCCACCCGCACCCGGCCGACGCCGGCGAGGCGATCGACCCGCTCGCCGCCGCCGCCGGCCCCGGTGTCGCGAAAGAGGTTGTCCACGGTGTTCCCTACCGCGGCGTGCGGCGCCGGTTGAAGAGAGACCAGAGGCGCGGGTCCATGCCGGCGGCGACGGTGTCGACCTCCTCCATCTCGAAGCCGTAGCGCACGTGGTCGTCCTGGATCGCCATCCAGCGCACGGTGGCGCCGATCTCCATGGGACGGCCGGTCGGGCGTGGCCGGATGCGCAGGACCACCGCCTCGCCCACGTCGAGGATCGGGGTGGAGGCGGCGGGCCACCGCAGGCCGACGCCGCCGGCGCTGAGGTCGAGGAGCTCGGCGGTCAGGGCGGTCCCGTCGGCCAGGAGGAGGGCGACCTCGAGAAAGGTGTCGAGGCCGCTCTCGATGCGGTAGTAGCGCCGCTGGGTGGCGCCCGAGCCTTCGCCGGGAGGGGGGGCCATCGAGGTCTCCGTACGACCGGGTCAGCCGCGCGCTCCGAACAGGGCGGTCCCGACGCGCACCCAGTGAGCCCCCTCCTCGATCGCCGCCTCGAAGTCGAGGCTCATCCCCAACGAGAGGCGCAGCCGCCGGCCGGCGCGCCCTTCCAGCTCCCGCGCCAGGCGGGCAGCGGCCCGGAAGTAGGGGCGCGCCGCCTCCGGATCCGGATCGTACGGCGGCACCGCCATGATCCCCTCCACCGCCAGCTCCGGCAGCGCCGCCGTCACCGCCCAGAGATCGGCGAGCCCCTCCGGCAGGACCCCGCCCTTCTGCGGCTCGCGGCCGATGTTCACCTGCAGGAGGATCCGTTGCGGCGCGCCCGCCTCGGCCGCGGCGCGGGCGATCGCCGTCGCCAGGGAGGGGCGGTCGACCGCGTGGATCAGATCGAAGAGGGCGACCGCGGCCCGCGCCTTGTTGCGCTGCAACCGGCCGATCAGGTGGGCCTCGGCCACCCCGGTGAGCTGCGGCATCTTCTCTCGTGCCTCCTGCACCCGCGACTCGCCGAGGACCGCCGCCCCGGCGTCCACCACCGGCTGGACCACCGCCACCGGCTGATACTTGGAGACCGCCACCAAGACCACCTCGGCCGGATCGCGCCCGGCGCGGCCACACGCCGCCGCGATCCGCCCCCGCACCGCCGCCACCCGCGCCGCCGGGGTCATGTCGCCTCCCGCAGGGGTACCACCTCCACCTCCGTCAGCCGAAAGAGCCGGGCATCGGCGGTGACGAAGGCGTCGGCACCGGACGCAGGGTCGCCGCGCCCCCCTCCACCTCCAGGACCACCCGGTCTCCCGGCCCGATCCCCAACCGCCGGTGCACCTCCGCCGGAATGGTGATCTGCGACTTGGAGGTGAGGGTGGCGATCCGGCCCGTTGCCTTACTCATAGACACCGAACGTAAGGCGACCCTCGCTACCCGTCAACCACGCGCTGCGCTGCCATCACCGTCGGTTCCCTCTATCCTCCGAACAACATTCCCTCCACCGGAAACGGAAAAGGGTCCTGTCCCCTTTTTTACCCGGGCCAAAGTCCGACAGACTCCTAGCGCCGGTACGACTTCCTGCTTGTCGTTGGGGTGCTGCGTGACATGCTGCTCAACGATGAGCTGCGTCTCCATGTCCACCGCCGCTTGGGCGTTGTACGCCTGCTCGAATCCGCCGCTGGACGTCGGCATGATCCGCG
>JAJRSX010000045.1 GCA_024278555.1 bacterium
ACGACTACCTAAAGGTGGTCCGCCACGACTCCCGCGGCCTGCCCGCCCGCTACAAGCTCGGCGGCCAGCTCGTCCTCGCCGCCGGCGTCGGCCTCTTCCTGGTCCTGCATCCGGGGGAGGGCTCGACCCTCCTCTCGGTCCCCTTCTTCAAGAACCTCCACCCGGACCTCGGCCTCCTCTACATCCCCTTCGCAGTGGCGGTGATCGTCGGGGCGAGCAACGCGGTCAACCTCACCGACGGCCTCGACGGCCTGGCGATCATGCCGGTGATCATCTGCGCCACGGTCTTTGCCCTCATCGCCTACGTCGCCGGCCACGCCAAGCTCGCCACCTACCTCCACCTCCTCTACGTCCCCGGGGTGGGGGAGGTGTCGGTCTTCCTCGGAGCGGTGATCGGCGCCGGCCTCGGCTTCCTCTGGTTCAATGCCTACCCGGCCACCGTCTTCATGGGCGACGTGGGCTCCCTCGCCCTCGGCGGCGCCTTGGGGACAGTGGCGGTGCTCGCCAAGCAGGAGCTCTTGCTGGCGGTGGCCGGCGGCCTCTTCGTGGTCGAGGCGGTGTCGGTGATCCTCCAGGTCGCCTCCTTCAAGCTCTTCGGCCGGCGGATCTTCCGCATGGCGCCGATCCACCACCACTTCGAGCTCAAGGGGTGGCCCGAGCCGAAGGTGATCGTCCGGGCGTGGATCATCACCATCGTCCTCGGCTTCATCGCCCTCTCCACCCTGAAGCTGCGGTAGGGCAGAGGAATACTATTAAAGATACAGGTGCAGTCTTTGATAGCCCCACCCCTTATTCAAGTGTCGCTCCACAACGAACAGACAGATCGGAGCTACCCCCCATGCAGCGCGGCCCCACCGGGAGCTACGAGACCTCCACCACCGCCGGGGAGGCGGTGCGCGCCTTCGTGCCCCACCCCCTGCCGCCGTGGCCGCCCCTGGACCTCTCCCCGGACCACCAGCGGCTGTTGGAGCGGGCGACCCTCGCCCTGGGCCGGCTCGACAGCATCACCCTGTTGCTGCCCGATCCCCACATCTTCCTCTATGGCTATGTCCGCCGTGAGGCGCTGCTCTCCTCCCAGATCGAGGGGACCCAGTCCTCCTTCTCGGACCTCCTCCTCTTCGAGCTGGAGGAGGTGCCCGGCGCCCCCCTCGATCGGGTGCGGCGTGAGGGGGACTGGGAGCAGTGGCTCGCCTTCTTCCTCACCGGAGTGGAGCAAACGGCGGTCGGCGCGGTGCAGACCGCGAGGCGTCTGGTGGAGCTGTTCGCGAAGGACGGGGAGCGCATCCACACCCTGGGGCGCGGCGCGGGCAGTGCCCTGCGCACCTTCCGCGCCCTGTGCGAGCGGCCGCTCCTCGCCGTCCGGGAGATCGAGCGGCGCACCGGCCTCTCGTACCCCACCGCCGCCAAGGCGGTGGCCGCCCCGGAGCGTCTCGGCATCGTCGCCGAGATCACCGGCCGTAGGCGCAACCGCATCTATGCCTACCGGCACCACCTGGACATCCTGAGCGAGGGAGCGGAGCCCCTCTGAGGCTCCGCCGCGCCCTCCGCACGACCCTCCCCCCCCGGACCCATGACCCTCCCCGACCTCTCCGGCTCGACCTACGCGGTGATCGGCGCCGGCCGCTCCGGCGTCGCGGCGGCGCGCTTCCTGGCGGCCGCCGGGGCCGCCGTGCGCCTCACCGACGCCGGGGAGCCCGCCCTGCCGGAGCTCCCCGGCGTCGAGCTCTTCCTCGGCGCCCACCCGGAGACCTGCTTCGCCGGGGTCGATGAGGTGGTGCTGTCGCCGGGGGTGCCGCGCGCCGCTGCCGTGGTCCGGGCGCTCCTGGCCCGGAGCGTCCCGGTGGTCGGCGAGGTGGAGCTCGCCGCCCGCCACTCCGAGCGGCCGCTGTTGGCGGTCACCGGCACCAACGGCAAGTCGACCACGGTGGCGTGGCTCCACGCGATGCTGAAGGCGGCGGGGGAGGGGGCGAGCCTCGGAGGCAACATCGGCACGCCCCTCATCGAGGCCTGCTTCGACGGCGCCACCGGCCCGTGCGTGGTGGAGCTCTCCAGCTTCCAGCTCGAATCGATCGTCCGCTTCCGGCCGCGGGTCGCCGCGCTCCTCAACGTCACCCCGGACCACGAGGACCGCTACCCGGACCTCGCCGCCTACGCCGCCGCCAAGGCGCGGATCTTCGAGAACCAGCAGGCGGGCGACGTGGGGATCGTCAACCTCGACGACCCGACCCTGGCGCCGTGGGCGGCCGGCCGCCTCGGCTTCACCGTGGCCGGCGCACCCCACGCCGCCGCGCGCCTGGAGGCGGGCACCCTGTGGTTCGAGACCGACCCCTTCACCGGACCCCTCGTGGAGGTGGGTGAGATGGCCCTGTGCTCCCGCCACGACCAGGCGAACGGCCTCGTCGCCGCCCTCATGGCCCTGGCGTGGGGGGCGGCGCCGGAGGCGATCGCCGCCACCCTGCGCAGCTTCACCGGCCTGACCCACCGGGGCGAGGTGGTGGCGGAGCGCGGCGGCGTCTGCTTCGCGGACAACTCGAAGGCGACCAACGTCGGCGCGGTGGAGACGGTCCTCGCCTCCTTCGCCGATGGCGAGGTGGTGCTCATCGCCGGGGGCTCCTCCAAGGGGGGGGGCTTCGCGTCCCTCCGGCCGGCGGTGGCCCGCGCCTGTTCCCACGTGCTCCTCATCGGTGAGACCGCGCCGGAGCTCGCCGCCGCCCTGGCTAGCTGCTGCGCCGTGGAGGTGGTCGGCGAGATGGCGCAAGCGGTGGCCCGCGCCGCCGCCGTGGCCCGCCCCGGCCAGACCGTGCTCCTCGCCCCGGCGTGCGCCAGCTTCGACCAGTTCGCCAACTACGGCGCGCGCGGCGATCGCTTCGCGACCCTGGCGCGCGGGCTCCCCGATCCTCTCTAATCCCCTCCCTCCCCCCTCCCCACGGTGACGCGATGCAAAACCTCGACCGCCCCCTCTTTTTTACCGTTGCCGCGCTACTGTTCTTCGGCCTCGCCTCCCTCTACTCCGCCTCGGTCACCACCGCGATCCGTCTGACCGGCAACCTGAACTACTTCTTCTTCCACCAGCTCATCTGGGCGCTGATCGGCATCGGGGTGGTGGCCCTCTTCGTCCAACTCAACGTCCACGGCTGGGAGAGCCTGGCGATCCCAATTTTTCTCCTCTGCCTGGTGCTCCTGGTGGCCATCCTCATCCCCGGGGTAGGGGTGGAGGTAAAGGGGGCGACCCGGTGGCTACAGGTGGGGCCCATCCGCTTCCAGCCGGCGGAGGCGGCCAAGGTGGCGATCGTGCTCCTGCTGGCGCGCACCCTGTCGCGCCACCCGGATCGGCTGCACAGCTTCCGCGACGGCCTCCTGCCGCAGCTCGGCCTGGTGGGGTTTGTCGTGGTCCTGATCCTCGCCGAGCGCGACCTCGGCAACGCGGTGGTGATCACCCTGGTCACCCTGGTGATGCTCTTCCTGGCCGGCGCCCGCCTGCGCCACCTCGGTGGAATCGCCCTCGGCTGCCTCCCCCTGGTGGCCCTGGCGATCGCGGTGGAGCCGTACCGGGTGCGCCGAATCCTCACCTTCCTCCACCCGTGGGACGACCCCACCGACACCGGCTGGCAGATCACCCAGTCGCTCATGGCGATCGGCAGCGGCGGCCTCTTCGGCACCGGCGTCGGCGCCGGCATCCAGAAGCGATACTTCCTCCCCGAGGCGCACACAGACTTCATCTTCGCGGTGGTGGGGGAGGAGGCGGGGCTCATCGGCACCCTCCTGCTGCTTGGCCTCTTCCTCTTTCTCGCCTGGCGCGGCGTGCGCATCGCCCGTCGCGCCCCCACCCCCTTCGCCCAGCTCCTCGCCGCCGGGGCCACCACCCTGATCACCCTCCAGGCGCTGCTCAACATGATGGTGTGCACCTCCATGGTGCCCAACAAGGGGCTGCCGCTCCCCTTCTTCAGCGCCGGCGGCTCCGCCCTGGTCGTCGACCTGGCGTGCGCCGGGCTGCTCCTCGCGGTCTCTCGCTGGGTCGCTGAGTGACCCGGGTAGCGATCGCCGGGGGCGGCACCGGCGGCCACCTCTTTCCCGCCCTGGCGGTGGCCGAGGCCCTCGTCGAGGCGGGCCTCGGCCGCGCCGAGATCCTCTTCGTGGGCGGCGAGCAGGGGCTGGAGCAGCGCCTCGTCCCGCCCCGCGGCTTCCCCCTCGAATGCCTCCCCGCCCGCCCCTTCCAGGGCCAGGGGTGGCGGCTCCGCCTCGCCACCCTCATCGCCCTCCCAAGGGTGGTGGTCGCGGCACGCCGACGGCTGGCCCGCTTCGCCCCGGATTGCCTCCTCGGCGTCGGCGGCTACGCCTCGGTGCCCGCGGCCCTCGCCGCCCGCACCCTCGGCGTGCCCCTTATCCTCCAGGAGCAGAACCGCTGGCCGGGGCTCGCCAACCGACTCCTCTCCCGCCTCGCCCGGCGGGTCTGTGTGGTCGACGACGGCGTCGCCCGCTTCTTCCCGGCCGGCCGCTGTATCGCCACCGGCAACCCGGTCCCGGGGGAGCGGCGCCAGGGGGGGGCGCCGGAGGAGCTGGGGCTGGAGGCGGGCCGCTTCACCCTCCTGGTCATCGGCGGCAGCCGCGGCGCGGTGGCCCTGAACGAGGCGATGGCGGCGGCGGCGGCCCGCCTCGTTGACCGCGGCGCGGAGATCCAGATCCTCCACGCCTGCGGCGACCACCCAACCGCCCCCCTGGAGCGGGCCTACGCGGACGCCGGGATCCACGCCCGGGTCGTGCCGTTCATCGACCGGATGGGCGCCGCCTACGGCCTCGCCGACGCCATCATCGCCCGCGCCGGGGCCCTCACCTGCCAGGAGATCGCCAACGCCGGCCTCCCCTCGCTCCTCATCCCCTACCCCTACGCCACCAACGACCACCAATGGCACAACGCCTTGCGCCTGAAGGAGGCGGGGGCGGCGGCGGTCGTCCGCCAGGAGGCGGCCACCGGCGACCTCATCGCCACCACCCTCCACGCCTGGCTCGACGACCCCGAGGAGCGCGCCCGCCAGGGGGCCGCCGCCCACAGCCTCGCCGCCCCGGACGCCGCCAAAAAGGTCGCCAAGGAGGTGCTCGCGGCGATCGGGTAAGGCGACCGGCTACGACGGGAAATTAGCCACGCTCCACGGAAGGACACGGAAAGGTGCGGCCTGCGGCCGTGATAATTCAGGAGCTAAGCCGAAAATGAACGCGAATGGGCGCAGAGGGTCTGGCGTCGCTGGCGGCCATCCTGCAGGTCCGGTCTCAGCCTGGAAGGCAACCGCTCAACGCAAGGACGCAAAGGCGAAGCGCGAGGAGCGGCGACGAGAGGCTCACGGACGTCGGGGCGTGGGTGGAGAGAGGAGACGCCAGCTTGGCCTTGAAGGAGGGCTCGCCACAACCAGGCATTCCTCATGAAGGTGGCGTCGATGCAGCAAACGGACGGACCTTGAACTAGCGATTAGACGACATGCTAACTTGCAATTAGCCGTAGGGCGAAATTACGATCAGCCGCCATGGGGCAGACTGAGCTCATTTCCCGGCTGTTGGCACCGCGTATCCGCGAGGCGCTCGCCGACACGCCGGTCGTGCTGATCCATGGCCCGCGCCAGAGCGGCAAGACGACGCTGGCACGTCTGGTGGGTGAGCCACTGGGTTACCGGTACCTCTCTTTCGATGAGGACGCGGTCCGCATGGCCGCGGAACGCGATCCGGCCGGTTTTGTGGACGAGCTCCCCGAACGCACCATCTTGGATGAGGTCCAGCGCGTACCGGCACTCTTTACCGCCCTCAAGGTCGCTGTGGACCACCGCCGGATTCCGGGGCGGTTCATCCTGACCGGTTCGGCGAACGTGTTGCTGGTGCCGGCGCTTGCCGATTCTCTCGCAGGACGTATGGAGATCCTCAGGCTCCACCCCATGGCCCAATGCGAGCTTGCCGGCGCGCCGCCCCGATTTGTGGACACCCTCTTCAACGGATGTTTTCGTACCCGGATCCGGGAGCGGCTGGGTGCGGACCTAGCCGAGCGGATCGTCGCCGGCGGCTATCCCGCAGCGCTCGCACGACAACAGACCGCGCGGCGCCGCGCCTGGTATCGCGCCTACTGCGAGAGCGAGATCCAGCGTGACGTCCGCGACCTCTCCCGCATACGCTCGCTGGACACGCTTCCGCGCCTGCTCTCGCTCGCCGCGAGTCATACCGCACAGCTCCTCAACGTAAGCGAGCTGGCAGGTCCGTTCCAGCTCACCCGGCAAACGATCCATGACCATGTCGCATTGCTCGAAGGCGTCTTCCTGGTGCAGCGCCTGCCTCCCTGGCACAGCAATCGACTCACGCGCCTGGTGAAGACGCCCAAGCTCCACATGGGAGACACCGGTGTGGCCTCTGCCCTCCTCGGCATGGAAGGCGCCGCGCTGCGACGCGACCGCGGCGTCTTCGGCGCCATGCTCGAGACCTTCGTATTACAGGAGCTCCAGAGGCAGGCCAGCGGCCAGGATGAGCCGCTGGCGTTTTTCCACTTCCGAGACCGCGACCAGTATGAAGTCGACATTGTGGTCGAACGCGGGGCATATGCGCTGGCAGGCATCGAGGTGAAGGCGGCAGCGAGCGTCACGGAAAGAGACTTGCGCGGGCTCCGCAAGCTGCGTGACGCCGTGGGCGATCGTTTCGCTCACGGCGTGGTCCTCTACGATGGCACGGCGACGATCCCTTTCGGGGACCGGTTGCACGCCGTGCCCATTCGCACCCTGTGGGAGGCGCAGTAGCCAGTGGGTTGGCTGAATCCGTCGTCGGCCACCGACGGCGCCGATCCCCGCCACTCCCCCTCTGCGGCTCAGCGTTCACCCCCCACCCCTCGTGAACGGACCCCGAGGCTCTTGGTATCCACGCCCGGGACGTCCCCTTCATCGACCGCATGGGCGCCGCCTACGGCCTCGCCGCCCAGGACACCGCCAAAAAGGTCGCTAAGGAGGTGCTCGCGGCGATCAGGTAAGGCGACCGGCTACGACAGGACATTAGCCACGGAATCCACGGAAAGGCACGGAAGTAGGGGTTTCCCGTTGGGTTGAGCGGGCAACCCGGACCCCGTTGCTGCTCGAAGCACGGCAGGCACCACCTCGTTTTCTTTCCCCCGCCGCCCGCTCTCGCCCCTTCCGTGCCCTTCCGTGGATTCCGTGGCAAAAAAACGCCTTCCAGGCCGTTGCGCGCCGGTTGATGGCGCCGGTGACGTCAGACTGGCGGCGGCCACTATTCACGTCCACTCGCGCCCTATTTGCGGCTCGATCTATGGATTGGCCTTCCGGGCCGCATCCCCACCGCGTTGCACCACCGGTGACGCCTGCCCTCCGGCCCACCCCCCTTTGCGTCCTGGCCCCTTTGCGCCTTTGCGTTGAACCGCTTCCGGCCACCCCCCCCCGCCCCGGCGCGCCACCCACGACACCGTCCCGGCGGGGTCTCCGCCGCCACCCCCTTTGCCTCGGCTGCGCTTTGGGTTAAACCCGGTTACCGTCCCGCCTTCGCAGTTCCCCCCCTCTCCCCGAAGTTCCATGTCCCTCTTCCACACGGCACACCACGTCCACTTAATGGGGATCGGCGGGGTCGGGATGAGCGGGATCGCCGAGATCCTGGTCACCCTCGGCCACCGGGTCTCCGGCTGCGATCTCAAAGAGAACGAGGCGGTGGCGCGGCTGCGCGCCCACGGCGCCACCGTGGCGATCGGCCACCACCCGGACCATGTGGCCGGCTGCGACGTGGTGGTGACCTCGTCGGCGATCCCCGCCGACCACCCGGAGATCGTCGCGGCGCGGGCGGCGCGGATCCCGGTGATCCCGCGGGCGGAGATGCTCGCCGAGCTGATGCGGCTGAAGTACGGGGTGGCGGTGGCCGGGGCGCACGGCAAGACGACCACCACCTCGATCCTCGCCGCCCTCCTGGAGGGCGCCGGCCTCGACCCGACGGTGGTGGTGGGGGGCAAGGTGAAGGGGGGCAGCGGCGCCCGCCTCGGGGCCGGTGAGATATTGGTGGCGGAGGCGGACGAGTCGGACGGCTCCTTCCTCACCCTGTCGCCGGTGGTGGCGGTGGTCACCAACCTCGACGACGAGCACCTCGACCACTACCACTCCTCGGCGGCGATCGACGACGCCTTCGTCGCCTTCTGCAACCGGGTCCCCTTCTTCGGGGCGTGCGTGGTCAACGTCGACGACCCGCGCCTGGCGCGGCTCCTGCCGCGGTTGACGAAGCGGACGATCACCTACGGCACCTCGCCCCAGGCGGAGCTGCGGATCATCCCGTCGGAGGTACCGATCGGCGACGGCCCCCAACCCTTCCAGCTCGTGGAGGAGGGACGCGACCTCGGCGCCTTCCACCTGTGGGCGGCGGGGCGCCACAACGTGAGCAACGCGGCGGCGGCGATCGCGGCGGCCCGCTTTCTCGGCGCCGAGGTGGAGGCCCTGCGCACCGCCCTGCCCACCTACACCGGGGTGGGGCGCCGCTTCGAGCTCCTCTTTGACGGCGGCGGGATCCGCCTGATCGACGACTACGGCCACCACCCGACGGAGATCGACGCCACCCTGGCCGCGGCGCGCGCCGCGTGGCCGGGGCGGATCGTCGCCCTGGTGCAGCCGCACCGGTACTCGCGCCTGGCGGCGCTGACCGATTGCTTCGCCACCTCCCTGCTGGCCACCGATGTCTGTCTGATCACCCAGGTCTACGCCGCGGGCGAGCGACGGGGCAGCGGCCCGGACGGCGGCGACCTCACCGACCTCCTGCGCCGCCACGGCCACCGCCAGGCGAGCTTCCACCCGGACCTCGACGCCCTGGAGGAGGCGGCGCTGGAGGTGGTCCGCCCGGGCGATCTGCTGCTGACCCTCGGCGCCGGCGACATCACCCGCCTCGCTCACCGCCTCGCCGAGCGGCTGGCCGCGCGCCACGGCGCGGCGCAGACCCTCTGACCCGGTGGCCCCTCCTTCTCTCCCGCCTCCCTGCACACCGCCGGAGCACGAAACCACGAAAGGGGGAGAGCACGAAAAACAACCAATTGAATTTTTCGTGTTTTCAAATTCTTGTGCTTTCGTGTTCCTTTCCGCGCGAGCACTCAGACATATCGGAATTTTCGGCAGTCATGATTTCCGCTCGATCCTCTTCGCCGTGAGCCGGTGATGGCCCCCCCCGCGACCCTGCCGTTTGCCGCCCTGCCCGCCGACCTCGACGGGGAGGTGCGGCTGCACGAACCGATGGCCGCCCACACCACCTTCCACATCGGCGGCCCCGCGGACGTCTGGGTCCGGCCGCGGACGGTGGCGGCCTTCGCCCGGCTGCTCGCGGCGTGGGAGGGGGAGGTCACGGTGGTCGGGCGGGGCTCCAACCTCCTGGTCCGCGACGGGGGTATCCGCGGGGTCGTGGTCGACCTCCACCACCTCGACCACAGCGACCGCGACGGCGACACGATCGTGGTCGGCGGCGGCCTCGCCCTCGGCCGCCTCGTCCGGCGGATGGGCGAGATGGGGCTCGGCGGCCTTGAGGAGCTAGCCGGGATCCCCGGGACGGTGGGGGCGGCGGTACGGATGAACGCCGGCGCCCATGGGCGCGAGATCGCGGATCTCCTGATCGAGGCGCGCATCGCCATCCGCGATGGCCGCCTCGCCTGGCGACCGGCGGAAGAGCTGGAGCTGGCCTACCGCACCAGCGGCCTGGCAAGAGATGAATGGGTGGTGGAGGCACGCCTCGCCGCCCGCCCGGCTGCCCCGGCCGCAACCGAGCGTCTCCACGAGCTGCTGGCGCAGCGAGCCGCCTCCCAGCCGGTCTCCCTCCCCTCGGCCGGCTCCATCTTCAAGAACCCGCCGGAGCGGGCGGCGTGGCGGCTGATCCGCGACGCCGGGCTGGCCGGCGAGCGGATCGGCGGGGCGCAGATCTCGCCGCACCACGCCAACTTCATCGTCAATCTCGGGGGCGCCACCGCCGCCGACGTGGAGGCCCTCATCCACCTCGCCCGGGAGCGGGTCGTCGCCGATTGCGGCGTCGCCCTGGCGTTGGAGGTGGTGGTCCTCGGGGAGCAGTGACCATGCGCGGCAGGTGGAAGGGAAAGCGGGTTGGGGTCCTCATGGGGGGCAGCTCCCACGAGCGGGAGATCTCCCTGGCCACCGGCGAGGCGGTCCTCGCGGCGCTGGTGCGCAAGGGGTACGACGCGGTGGCGGTGGACCCGGCGGCGGACCCGGTAGCCCGCCTCGCAAACGCGGGGATCGACGTCGCCTTCATCTGCCTCCACGGCCGGTTCGGCGAGGACGGCCGGGTGCAGGGGTGTCTGGAGCTGATGGGGATCCCCTACACCGGCTCCGGGGTGCAGGCGTCGGCGGTGGCCATGGACAAGGTGCTCACCAAGCGGATCTGGGAGACCTACCACATCCCCACCCCGGAGCACTGGGTGGTCTCCGGCCCGGGCGAGCTCGCGGCGCTGGTGCGCCACCTGGGCGCGCCGGTGGTGGTGAAGCCGATCTACGAGGGCTCCAGCTTCGGGGTGGAGATCGTGCGCGCCCCGGAGGAGGCGGAGGCGGCCCTGGCGCGTGCCCGTGGCTTCGGCTCCCGCTGCTTTGTCGAGCGGTTCGTGCGCGGCCGCGAGCTCACCGCCGGCCTGCTCAACGGCGACCCCCTGCCCCTGGTGGAGATCCGCGCCCCGGACGGCCTCTACGACTTCGACGCCAAGTACAAGGGCGAGGCGACCGAGTACCTCTGCCCGGCGCCGATCGACAAGCCACTCCGCCGCGAGATCCAGCGCACCTGCGCCCGTGCCGCCGCGGCCGTCGGCTGTCGCGGTGGGGTGCGGGTCGACGTCCTCCTGGACGTGGCGGAAAACTTCTACCTCCTGGAGGTGAACACGATCCCCGGCATGACCGACCACTCGCTGCTCCCGAAGGCGGCGGCTGCGATGGGCATCGACTTCGACGACCTGGTGGAGCTCCTCCTCGATGGCATCCCGGAAAGGCGGTAGCCGCACGCGCAAGGGGCATCGCCTCTTCTCCCTCTGGCCGGGCCGACGACGCGGGCCGAAGCGGCAGGCGCCCAAGCCGAAGCCGCGGTCGAGGCCGAAGGCCAAGGGGACGCCGCGGCGCGCCGCCGCCGCGACCCCGCGTACCCCCAAACGCGCCGCCCGCCGCGGCCGGCGGTCGTGGTGGCGGCGGCCGCTCCAGGCCATCGCCATGGTCGCGGTTATGGCCCTCGTGGGCGGCGGGGTCTGGGGGGTGAGGTGGGTCGCCGCCCTCCCCTACTTCACCATCCACCAGGTCGAGGTGGTGGCCACCGGCCTCGGCGGTCCGGGGATGGACCGGGAGGCGGTGGAGCGCCGCTACCTGGCGCCCCACCTCGGCGAGCCGATCTTCTCCATCGACCTCGCCGCCCTCCGCGGGGAGGTCGAGGCGAACCCGTGGATCGCCGAGGCGACCACCGCCCGCCACCTCCCCGACCGCCTGATTCTGCGGGTGCGCCTGCGCGAGGCCGCGGCGGTGGCCACCTCCGGCAGCCGCGCCTGGCTGCTCGACCGCGAAGGCAGGGTGATCGTCGAGACCAAGGGGGCGGCGAGCGCCGCCCTGCCGCAGATCCGCCTGCGCCCCTCGCAGCGCGGCTGGAGCGCGCGGCCCGAGGCGATGCACCGCTGCCTGCGCCTCGCCGAGGCGATCCGCCACCGCCGCTTCCCCGCCGCCGACGAGGTCCGCTGCCTGAGCCTCGACGAGCGCGGCGACCCGGTGATCGTCGGCGCCCACAAGGAGGGGATCGAGATCCTCATGGGCCGCGGCGGCTACGGCGAAAAGCTCGACCGCCTGGCGGCGATCCTCCCCGACCTCGTCGAGACAAAGCGCAAGGTGGCGCGCATCGACCTCCGCTTCAAAGACCAGGCGGTGGTCCAGGGGCCGGGGTGAGGCTCGATACCCGCGAGGACGGCAGCCTCCCGCAGATCCGTTTCACCACGGGGGACACGGGGGGACTTGGGGGCAAGAGAGCCGCGAGAATTTCCGCACCACCATCGCAAACGCCGTTTTTCGAGTCAGGGGAGGCGTTTTCAAGTACGACATCTCACTCTTCTTCGATCGGGAAATGGACAATCCCTGGAAGGGGAAATTCACCACAGAGACACAGAGGGCACAGAGAACTACATCAGAAAACAGCATGATGTTTGCAGCGTCCGCGGTTGTCGTCCCTTCTTGACGATCCCTTGCAGTTCTCTGTGCCCTCTGTGTCTCCGTGGTGAAATGGCCTTCAAGGCCGGCACCCTGGTATCGAGTCGGGACGAGGTAGGCAGGCCAGCCCGGCCCGTTCACAGTCCGGCGGGGGCGGTTTAGACTCGCCCCTCTTTCTCTGCCGAGGTCAACGAGCAATATGGATATCCGCGGCTCCATGGTGGCCCTGATCACCCCCTTCACCCCCGACGGCGGGGTGGACGAGGGGGCCCTGCGGAGGCTGGTCGCCTTCCACGTGGAAAACCACACCCACGCCCTGGTGCCGTGCGGGACCACCGGCGAGTCGGCGACCCTCACCCACGCGGAGCACCGGGAGGTGATCCGCATCGTGGTGGACGAGGCGGCCGGGCAGATCCCGGTGATCGCCGGCACCGGCTCCAACTCCACCGCCGAGTCGATCGAGCTCACCCTCTTTGCCAAGGAGGCGGGGTGCGCCGCGGCCCTGCTCATCTCGCCCTACTACAACAAGCCGTCGCAGGAGGGGGTCTACCTCCACTACAAGCGGATCGCCGAGGAGACGAGCTTCCCGCTGATCGTCTACAACGTCCCCGGCCGCACCGCCCTGAACATCCTGCCGCCCACGGTGGCCAGGCTCGCCGAGCTGCCGGGGATCGTCGGGATCAAGGAGGCGACCGCCAACCTCCAGCAGATCGCCGAGGTGATCGACTCCACCCCGGACGACTTCGCGCTGATCTCCGGCGACGACGCCACCGTCTTTCCCACCCTCGCCCTGGGCGGCGTGGGGACGATCTCGGTGGTGGCGAACGTGGCGCCGGCGGACATGGCCGCCCTGTGCGACGCCTGGTTCTCCGGCGACGTGGACGAGGCGCGGCGGCTGCACTACAAGACCCTGCCGCTCTCCAAGGTCCTCTTCGTCGAGACCAACCCGGTGCCGGTGAAGGAGGCGTGCGCGATGATGGGCTTCTGCCGCCCGGACCTCCGCCTGCCGCTCACCGGCCTGGCGCCGGCAAACCGCGAGCGGCTGCGCGCCGCCCTGGTCGACTGCGGCCTGGTGTGAGCCTACCGCCTCGCCGATTCCCGAACCGAGAAGCCCATGAGTGAGCTGATCCGCACCCTCGACGCCCGTGACGACGCCCAGGTGGCCGAGCTCGCCGCCGTCCTCGCCCGCTCCACCGACCAGGCGCCGGAGGTCGAGCGGGTGGTGGCGGAGATCCTCGCGGCGATCGAGCGCGACGGCGACGCCGCCCTGGTCGCCTACACCGAGCGGTTCGACCACTTCTCCGTAGAGACCCCCGCGGCCCTGGAGATCACCCGCGACGAGATGGCCGTTGCCGCCGCCGCCCTCGACCCGGAGCTGCGCAAAGCCCTGGAGCTCGCCGCCGAGCGGATCCGCACCTTTCACGAGGAGCAGCGGGAGGAGACGTGGGAGATCACCGACGCGTACGGCTCCCGCCTCGGCCAGCTCGTCCGCCCCCTGCACCGGGTGGCGGTCTACTGTCCGGGCGGCAAGGCGGCCTACCCGTCGTCGGTCCTGATGAACGCGGTGCCGGCGAAGGTGGCCGGGGTGGGCGAGGTGGTGATGTTGGTGCCGACGCCCGGCGGCGAGCGCAACCCGGTGGTCCTCGCCGCCGGCCACATCGCCGGGGTCGACCGCGCCTTCGCCATCGGCGGCGCCCAGGCGGTGGCCGCCGCCGCCTTCGGCACCGCCACGGTGCCGGCGGTGGACAAGGTGACCGGCCCCGGCAACATCTACGTGGCCACCGCCAAGAAGCAGCTCTTCGGCCGCATCGACATCGACATGGTGGCCGGCCCCTCCGAGGTCCTCATCGTCGCCGACGAGAACGCCGACCCGGAACAGGTGGCGATCGACCTGCTCTCCCAGGCGGAGCACGACGAGCTCGCCGCCTCGGTCCTGGTCACCCCGTCGGAGCCGCTCATCGCCGCCGTCCGCGCGGCGCTGAGCCGCTGGCTGGAGCGCCTGTCGCGGCGCGAGATCGCCGAGGCCTCGCTCGCCGGCTACGGCGCCCTGGTGCGGGTGGCGGACATGGAGGCCGCGTGCCGCCTGGCCAACCGCTTCGCCCCCGAGCACCTGGAGGTCCTCACCGACGAGCCGCGCCAGTGGTTGCCGCTGCTCACCGACGCCGGCGCCATCTTCCTCGGGCCGCGCTCGCCCGAGCCCCTCGGCGACTACATGGCCGGCCCCAACCACGTCCTGCCCACCGGCGGCTCGGCGCGCTTCTTCTCGCCGCTCGGGGTGGCGGACTTCATGAAGCACACCTCGCTGCTGGAAATCTCCGCGGCGGGGCTGGCGGCGCTGGGTCCGCCCACCGTCCGGCTGGCGGAGGAGGAGGGGCTCACCGCCCACGCCGCGGCGGTCCGCATCCGCCTGGAGGGGGGCGCGTGAGCACGCCGTCCGCGGAGCGCGGCTCGGTCCTCGCCTCGGTGCGCCTGGCGGTACGCGAGCTCACCGGCTACAAGGCGGACACCACCCCGGCGGAGGTGGTCCTCGACGCCAACGAGTGCGCCTTCCCCCTGCCCGAGGAGCTGCGCCGGTCGATCGACCGGAAGATCGCGGCGATCGACCTGCGCCGCTACCCCGACCCGGAGCAGCGCGGACTCAAGCGGGCGATCGCCGAACGGCTCAACCTCGATCCGGCGGGGCTGGTGGTGGGCAACGGCTCGGACGAGCTCATCGCCATCCTCATCACCGCCTTTGGCGAGCGGCCGGCGAAGGTCCTCTTCCCGACCCCGACCTTCGCCATGTACGAGATCACCGCCACCTGCCACGGGGTCCTGCCGATCCCCCTGCCGCTCGCCCCGGACTTCGACCTCGACGTCGAACGGATGGTCGAGGTGGCGGCCACCGAGGAGCCGAAGCTCATCTTCCTCGCCACCCCCAACAACCCCACCGGGCGGCGGTACGACGAGGGGGCGATCCTGCGGCTGCTGGAGGAGACCGGCGCGGTGGTGGTGGTGGACGAGGCGTACGCCGACTTCTGCGGCGCCACCCACACCGGGCTCCTCGCCCGCCACGACAACCTGGTGGTGATGCGAACGCTCTCCAAGGTGGGGCTGGCCGCCCTGCGGGTCGGCTACCTCGCCACCAACCCGCTGCTCGCCTACCAGCTCGACAAGGTGCGCCTGCCGTACAACGTCGGCGCCATCCCGCAGGTGGCGGCGACCGCGGCGCTCAACCGATGGGAGGAGATCCAGCCGGCGATCGACCAGGTGGTCGCGGAGCGCGACCGCCTCGCCGCCGCCCTCGGGGCGATCGGCGGGGTGAAGCCCGTCCCCTCGGACGCCAACTTCATCCTCTTCCGCGTCGCCCGCGCCGCGGCCGTCCACCAGGGGCTCCTGGAGCAGGGGGTGCGGATCAAGCGGCTCTCCGGGCCGGCGCTGGAGGGCCACCTGCGGGTCACCGTGGGCCAGCCACACGAGAACCAACGCTTCCTCGCCGCCCTCGCCGCGGTGGTCGAGGCGCTTGAGGAGGAGGGGTGAGCATGGCACGCACGGCACAGGTGAGCCGCAAGACCGCGGAGACCCAGGTGAAGGTCGAGGTCGACCTCGACGGCACCGGCGACTTCGCGATCGACACCGGCATCCCCTTCTTCGACCACATGCTCGCCCAGCTCTCCCGCCACGGCCTCATCGACCTGAAGGTCGAGGCGAGCGGCGACCTGGAGGTCGACCTCCACCACACGGTGGAGGACGTCGGCCTCGGCCTCGGCTCGGCCCTGGCCGAGGCCCTCGGCGACCGCGCCGGGATTACCCGCTACGGGAGCGCGACCATCCCCTTCGACGAGACCCTCACCGAGGTGGCGGTGGACCTCTCCGGTCGGCCGTACCTCGTCTACAACCTCGACTGCCCCACCACCCCGATCGGCGGCTTCGACCCGACTTTGGTGAAGGAGTTTCTCCACGCCTTCGCCGTGGAGGCGGGGGCCAACCTGCACGTCAACGGCCGCTACGGCGCCAACGGCCATCACATCGTCGAGTCCTGCTTCAAGGGCCTCGCCCGCGCCCTGCGCCAGGCCGTCACCCTCGACCCGCGCCTCGCCGGGGCCCTGCCCACCACCAAGGGCAAGCTGGGACGGGGGTAGGGATGCTGACGCAAGCCTACAGATTGCCCCCTCCCCCTCCGGGGAAGGGTTGGGGAGGGGGCGTTTGGAACTAGCGAGTAACCTCAGTAATACATCCCACCCTCCTCCCCCCCGCCCCTCCCGGAGGGAGGGGGGCCGATAGGACTCCCTTTCAGGGAAGATAACTGAATGATTGCCGTCGTCGACTACGGAATGGGCAACCTCCACTCGGTGGCCAAGGGGCTGGAGCGGGTGGGGGGCGAGGTGGTGGTGACCCACGACGCGCAGGTGGTGACGGCGGCGGACAAGGTGGTCCTCCCCGGCGTCGGCGCCTTCCGCGACTGCCTCGCCAACCTCGACCGCTACCGCCTGCGCGCGGCAGTCGCCGCACGCCTCACCGACGGCCGCCCCTTCCTCGGCATCTGCCTCGGCTTTCAGCTCCTCTTCGAGCGCTCCCACGAGTTCGGCGAGCATGCCGGCTTCGGTCGGATCAAGGGTGAGGTCGTCCCCTTCCCGACCGACCTCGCCGAGGGCGACACCCGCCTCAAAGTCCCCCACATGGGGTGGAACGAAGTGGTCCCGCACGGCGACAACCCGCTGTTCGCAGGCATCCCCGCCGGCGCCACCTTCTACTTCTGCCACTCCTACTACGCCCGCCCGGCCGACGAGGCGTCGATCGCCGCCACCTGCCACTACGGCCTCGACTACTGCTGCATGGTCGCCGAGGGCAACCTCTTCGGCGTCCAGTTCCACCCGGAGAAATCGCAACGGTGGGGGCTGAAGGTCCTGGAAAACTTCGTCCGCTTGTAGGGGGGCCTCGCGCGGAGACGCAGGGGCGCAGAGGGGGGCCGGGGGCTCGGTGTCACCGGCGGTCGACGGGAAGACCGTGCCGAGTGGGATTTCAACGCAAAGGCACAAAGGCGCCAGGGCGCAAAGGGGGGAGTAGCCGGGGGTGTGGCGTCACCGGGGGTGGGCCGAGGGGTCGTGCCGAGTGGGGTCTCAACGCAGAGAGGATCCAACCGACGATGATGGCGGGACCGGGGGCATGGCCCCCTCCTACCATTCTTTTTATCCTCCCCTCCCCATGCCCACCTACCTCGACGCCCCCTCGGGCGAGCGGATCGCCTGCCACCTCACCGCCGGTGAGGGACGGGTGGGGATCTGCTTTGCCGGCGGCTTCCGGTCGGTCTGCGCCGGGACCAAGGCGACCACCTTCGAGGCGCGCGCCCGCGCCGCCGGGTTGCCGTACGCCCGCTTCGACTACCGCGGCATCGGCGAGTCCGAGGGGCGCTTCGAGGAGACCACGATCAGCCGCGAGGTCGAGGACCTCGCCCTCGTCCTCGACCGGCTGGCCACCCCCAAGGTGGTCCTCATCGGCTCCTCCCTCGGGGGGGTGGTGTCGCTGCTCACCGCCCAGCGCCGGCCGCGCCAGGTGGCGGCGCTGCTCCTCATCGCCCCGGCCTTCGACTTCTTCGAGCGCAACGAGCACTACCTCGGGGCCGACGGGGTCGCCCGGTGGCGGCGCGACGGGGTGGTGGAGACCACCGACGCCTACACCGGCGAACGATACCGCCTGCGCTACGACTTCCTCCGCGACGGCCTCGCCCACCAGGCGGCGGTGTGGGAGGGGGGCGCCCCGTATACGGTGCGGATCTTCCACGGCACCCTTGATGCGACCGTCGCCATCGGCGCCTCCGAACGGTTCCTCGCCGAGGCGCCCTGCCCCGATTGCCACCTCACCCCGATCCCCGGTGGCGACCACCAGCTCCTCGACCACCTTGATCTGATCTGGGAGGCGGCCGTGGGGCTTGCCCACCGGGGGTGACGGCCGTGGGGCCAGGATCCCGGTCGCCCCTCCCCGACGAGGCAGGAGCGGGTTGTACCTGCGATTCCGGCCCGTAGGGCCGGCGGGGCCGGTGGCCCCGGGCCGCGGGTATGACCCGCTCCTACATTTCCTCCGCGAGCGCAGCGGGCCTCCTTTTTTCGCACAGCGAAAAAAGGGCGCAATAAATGGACCCGGCCCCCGAGTCTGGCGGGAGGAGGAGCATCCAGACTCAGGAACCGGGCCGTTGGCGGTTACGCCACTGACCCCCTTGTCGGCGGGCGGAGCGGGGACTTGAGGGGGTAACCTCGCCGGCGCGGGCGCGATGGTGGCGGGATCCGTATACTCCCCGACCCCATGCACTCCCACGCCCACCCCCATCCCCACGACGGCCACGACGCTACCACCATCACCTGGATGGGGACCGTCGCCAACCTCCTCCTGTCGGTGGTGAAGATCGGCGGTGGCCTCGTCGGCCACTCCCAGGCCCTGGTGGCGGACGGGGTCCACTCCCTCTCCGACCTCCTCTCCGACGTCGCCACCCTCATCACCCTCCGCTACGCCGCCGAGCCGGAGGATGAGGGCCATCCGTACGGCCACGGGAAGATCGAGTCGGTGGGGGCGGCGATCGTCGGCACCATGCTCGGGATGGTCGGCTTCGAGCTGATGGTGGACGGCGGCCAGCGCCTCTACCGGTATTGGGAGGGCGGCGCCGAGGCGGTGCACGCGGTCTCCCCCTTCGTCCTCGCCCTGGCGCTCCTCTCCATCGTCACCAAGGAGCTCCTCTACCAGCTCACCGTGCGCATCGGTCGCCGGGAGCAGAACGCGGTCCTCATTGCCAATGCCTGGCACCACCGGAGCGACGCCCTGTCGTCTATCGTCGTCCTGGTGGGGGTGGGCGGGGCGCTCCTGTGGAACCTCCTGTGGCTCGACGCCGCCGCCGCCCTGCTGGTGGCGGCGATGGTCCTGAAGGTGGCGGTGGAGATCCTCCGCGACGCGGTGGCCGACCTCACCGACCGATCCCTCTCGGACGAGGAGCGGGCCCGGCTGCGGAAGGTGGTGGAGTCGATCGACGGGGTGGTCGCCTATCATGAGATGCGCACCCGCCGCTTCGGCGGCCGCGCCCTCGTCGATCTCCACATCCAGGTGGCGCCGTACATCTCGGTCTCCGAGGGCCACCAGATCGCCGAGGCGGCGCGCTGGGCCCTGCGCGAGGCCGACCCCCACCTGATCGACGTGATGGTCCATGTCGACTCGGAGAACGACCTGTACGCGACCCCCGGCGGCAACCACCTACCGAGTCGAGAGGAGTTGGAGGTCTATCTTCCAGGCCAGATCCATCAGCTCCACTATCGCAAGGGCAGGGTGGAGGTGGACCTCCTGCTACCCGCCGGGGAGGCGGTGGATCCGGCGGCGGTGGCGGAGCTCCAGCACCGCTGGCCCGAGGTGGAGATCCGCGAGACCTTCAGAAATCGGTAGCGGTTCGCAAATGGACCATGGTCGTTGACCATGGTACGATTGCAATCCGGAGGCAGACCATGGAGACCATCCCCATCTCGCGGTTCAAGGCGACCTGCCTGGCGGTCTTGGAGCGGGTGCGGCGCACCGGAGAGCCGATCCTCATCACCCGTCGCGGCCAGGCGGTGGCCGAGGTGGTGCCGCCGCACGCCCCCGTTGCGGGGAGCTCATGGCTGGGGCAGATGCGCGGGACGGGGCACATCGTCGGAGATGTGGTCGCACCGGCCGCCCCAGAGGGGGAGTGGGAGGCCCTCGGGGAGTGAAACCGCTCCTTGACACTCACATCTTCCTCTGGGGGCTCCTGGAGCCGGCCCGCCTCCGCAGCGAGGTGGTCGCGGCACTGGAGGCGGCCGTCGAGGTGTGGCTGTCGCCGATCACCGTGTGGGAGAGCCTGCTGCTCGCGGAACGCGGCCGGGTGGTCCTGGAGCCCGACGTCCCTACCTGGATGCGCAAGGTTCTCCGTGCCACCGCTTTTCGGGAGGCCCCCCTCACCCATGAGGTGGCAATCGCCGGCCGTGGGGTCGACCTTCCCCACCAGGATCCGGCGGACCGTTTCCTCGTCGCCACCGCCCTCACCTACGGGCTCACCCTGGTCACCGCGGACACGCGGATCGTGGCGGCGCGGGCGTGTGACCTGCTCCCGGCGTGACCGTCCCGACAGACTCCTAACCGCCCTCGGGCGGATCCCCCGGGCAGCGGGGGGGTGGGCCGGCGAGGGGGTTGTGGGTGGCGTCGCGCGCCGCGCGGCAGAGCTGGCGGTAGAGGGTCGCCACCGCGCGTGCGGTCGCCGCCCGGTCGCCGCTGTTGTCGATGAGAAAATCGGCGAGGTCGCGCTTCGCCTCGATCGGGAGCTGGGCGGCGAGGCGCGCCCGTGCCTCCGCCTCGTCGATCTCGTCGCGCGCCACCATCCGTTCGATCTGCACCGCTGGCGGGGTGTAGACGAGGATCGTGCCGTCGAGGGCCCAGTCGCGGTCCACCTCGAAGAGGAGCGGGATCTCCGCCACCACCACCCGGGCCGGCTCCGCCAGGCGGGCGGCGCGCAGGGCGCCAACGCCGATGGCGGCGATTCTGGGGTGGAGGATCTGCTCCAGGTCGCGGCGTGCCCCGGAGTCGTGAAAGACGATGGCGGCGAGCGCCTCGCGGTCGAGGGTGTGGTCGTCGGCAAGAATTTCGGTGCCGAAGCGCGCCACCACCTCGCGCAGCCCCGCGCTCCCCGGTTTCACCGCCTCCCGTGCCCAGGTGTCGGCGTCGAAGACCCGCGCCCCCTCCTGCTCCAGGAGGCGGAGGACAAAGGACTTGCCGGTGGCGATGCCGCCGGTGAGGCCGTAGAGGGGCATGGGGAGTCGCCTCGGGGATGGGGGGAGGGCGGGGGTCAGGATAACCGTGGCGACGGTATTTAAGGAAAGGGGACACTCCGCCGCGCCGCACCGCTCCTACTCCCCCACCAGGCGGAAGGTGAGGTCGACGGTGATCGGCTCGCCGGCGAGTTGGCGGGCGGCGGTCGGGTCGAGGGGGAAGCAGCGGTCGAGGGTGCGCAGGGCGGCGCGGTCCAGCAGCCGCGAGCCGGAGGTGCGGGCGACCTCCGCGCCCCGGAGGCGGCCATCCGGCGCCACGGTGAAGCGCAGCCCCACCCTCCCCTCGATCCCCCGCCGCCGCGCCTGGAGAGGGTAGCGGCGGTGGCGCTCCAGCCGCCGGTAGAGGGCGGCGATGGCGGCGGCGCGGCCCCGGCCGGGGGGTCCGGCCACCCCGGTGGAGGACGCGCCGCCGGGGCGGCCGACCGGGCCGGAGGGGGGTGCCACCGGCGGCGGGGTGGCCGGCGCCACCGCCGCCCTCTCCACCGCCGGTACGGGGGTGGGGGGCGGCGGCACCGCCCCGGTGGGAGGCGGTGTGGGGCGGACCACCGGCCGCGCCACAGGTCGCGGGCGCGGCGGCGGCTTCGGTTTCGGCCGTACCTCGGGTTCGACCTTGGGCTGCGGTGGCGGCGGCGGCGCCACCGGGCGGGGCGGCGGCGGCCGGGGCGGGGTCACCGCCGCCGCCGGAACGGCGGTTGCCGGCGGTGCGAGGAGCTCGACCTGCACCACCCGCACCTCGCCCTCCCCCCTGCCACCGCGGGGGAGGGCGAGGACGAGTGCCCCGGCGACGGCGTGCGCCGCCACCGATGCCGCGATCGCCCAGGAGAGGGAGTCGCCCCGTCTCATCGCCGCCTCAGAAGCGCGCCGCCAGGCTGACCACCGCGCCGACGCCAGGCTCGGCGATCTCGTCGCCGGGGGCGAGGCCGCCCACGGCGGCGAGGGCCTCGCGGGTGAGGTGGCGGTGGTAGGTGCGGTCGAGGAGGTTGGCCACCTTGCAGGTGAGCTTGATCCGCTCGTTGATCTGCCAGCCGCCGCCGAGGTCGATGACGGCGTAGCCCGGGGAGTCGTCCTCGCCGAAGGCGCCATCGGCGCGCGTCTGGGGGGCCGCCCAGTCGCTGCCGGCGGCCGCCCAGAAGCGGCCCTCCGGGTCGTCGTAACGCACCTCGACGCGGCCGGTCAGCGGCGCGATCTCCGCCAGGTGCCCGTCGGTGTCGCCGTTGACCCCCTCGGTATAGCTGGCGTTCGCGGACATTTGCCACGTATCGGTGAGCGCCCAGGCGGCAGTGATCTCGCCGCCGTAGAGGAGGGCGTGGTCGAGGTTGGCGTACCCCTTGAGCGGCGCCCCGTCGGGGGTCGGGATCCCGGGCAGGAGGGAGGCGAGGACGTAGTTGTCCACCCGGTTGACGAACACGGAGGCGTCCAGCGACAGGGGGCCGGTACTCCCCTTGGCGCCCAGATCGGCCTCGAAGCTGCGCTCGTCGGTGAGCGCCGGGTTGCCCACCCGCCAGCCGCCGGGCGCCGGGCCGAAGACCGCGTACCGCTCGGTGGCGTCGGGGGCGCGCGCGGCGGTGCCGAGGGCGGTGTAGAGCTCCCACCGGTCGTTCGCCTGGTAGCCGAGACGGAGGTTGCCCCCCACCTCCAGATCGGTCTGGTCGAGGTCGGCCCCGTCGGGACCGTTGGCGGCGACGAAGGTGTCGATCACCGTCCGGCCGGCGAGGCCGGAGGCGCCGTCACCGGCGCGCGCCTCGCTGTGGATCCAGTCACCGCGCACCCCGACGCGCACGGTGAGGTGCGAAGCAAGGGGACGGCTCACCTCGGCGAAGAGGCCGAGGTCGGAGAGGCGGGTGTCGGGCCACAGCTTCATCCGTCTGCCCATGCCGCTCATCACCATGGTCATCCGCCGGTTGGCGTCGCGGGTCAGGCGGTAGCCGTCCATCCCCACCGCCACGGTGCCACGGGCCAGCGCCAGGTCCACCTGCGCGCGGCCGCCCACGGTGTCGGCGTCGGAGCGGGTCTCCATGCGCATCATCGCCGCCGCGTCGCGGTCGAAGTTGTCCATCGTGTGGCTCACCCGGTTCCAGTAGAGCTTCGCGTGGTAGGCGGTCAGCCGCGCCTTGGCCCCATCTTGATCGAGGGCGAGGGCGTAGCGGTAGCTGCTCGCGTCGCGAGCGTCCATGGGGAGGGCCGGGTAGTCGACGTTGGCGTCGCGGTGGGTGGCGAAGGCGAGGCCGATGCGGCCGAACTCCGTGGTGTAGCCGAGGTTGAGGGCACCGTCGAGGGCGCGGAAGTCGGCCGGCACGGTCGTCCCATCGGCCGCGTTGTAGTCGCCCGAGACCGCGGAGCCGGCGGTGGCGGCCCCGTCCCACGGGCCGTGGCCGCCGCCCACCGACGCCTCCACCCGCTGGCCCTGGCGCGCGGTGTCGTAGCCGATGGAGCCGGCCACCTCACGCTTGTTCGTGTTGGCGAAGGTGTGGCTCTTCAGCTCGACGGTGCCGCCGAGGCCGCCGGGGCCCTTGGTCACCGAGTAGGGCCCCTTGACCACCTCGATCGACTCCAGGGACCACGGCGCCACGTACATGGTGGGCGGGTCCATGCGCGAGAGGCAGGCGCCGTAGATCCGGGTCCCGTCCACCAGCAGGTTGATCCGATCCTCCTTGAGGCCGCGGACCACCGGGTCGAGGCCACAGCCGCCGCGCTTCACCGCGTCGACGCCGGGGAGGGTGGAGAGGATGGCGCCGGTGCCCGGCGCCGGGGTTTCGAGGATCTCCCCCCGCCCCTTGGCCGCCATTGTCGCGGCGGCGGCGGGCGGGGCGGACCGGTGGCCGGTCACCTGGATATCGAGGTGGTCGCCGGCGTGGGCGAGAGGGGTGAGGGGGTTGAGGGAGAGGATAAGGGTAACGACAGCGGGACGGACGGCCCCGCTCCACAGAGAGGGATTCATGACGGACCTCCAGGGTGGGTGAGCGTAGGGAGACCGGTACCTGCACCGGTCGGATCCGGGGTGCGGCATCGCCGCCTGACGGCGGCGGGTGCCGAAGGGGGGCCGGCGCGTCTCACCCTCGCGGGCGGGCGCGCGCGGCCCGGCTCACCCCACCTGGGGCGGGGGCAGGGGCGGCGGGTCGCTCCACCCGGTGAGGACCATCCCGGCCATCGTCATGCCGGGGCCGGCCGGTGGCGCCACCGGCGGCGCTACCACCGCCAGGAGGGTCGGCGGCCAGTCGGTGTGGATCAGCCCGGCCCGGTCGTGGCGCACCGGCGTGGCACTACAGAGGCAGCTCCCACCGGTGGGGGTGCAGCGGCGGGCCACCAGTTTGTGCGCGTGGCCGCACCGGCAGTGGCCCGGCGCGCAGCCACAGCAGGCCACGGTTTGGGCCGCACCGGCCGCCGGTACCCCCATCCGGAAGGCCGACTGGTTGCTCACCAACAGCAGGGCCACCACCATCCAGAGGAGGCGGCACCACGGGCGGCGGAGGGCGGTGGGACGGCGGAGATCCATGGGATTGAAGGGGAGACAAACGTACCACAGGGGCGCGCCCCACCCGATTCTCAGATTCCGAGGCGCGGCCGCGGCACCGGCAGACCAACGGGGTGGGAAGCCCGCCGCACCCACCTCCACCTCACCCCACCGGCGGCAAGTGGGTGGTGGTGCCGGTGAACAGGGACGCCGCCTCCATCACCGTCTCCGAGAGGGTCGGGTGGGGGTGGCAGGTGGCGGCGATCTGGGTGGCGGTGGCGCCGAGGGTGAGGGCGAGGGTGGCCTCTCCGATGAGCTCGCCGGCGTGGGGGCCGGTGATCCCCCCACCCACCAGGCGGCCGTCTGCGTCCCAGACAAGGCGGGTGACCCCCCCCTGGTCGCCGAGGGTGGCGGCGCGGCCGGAGGCGGACCACGGGAAGCGGGTCACCCGGCCCCCCGGCGGCGGGGTCTGGGCGCCGACCCAGGCAACCTCGGGCCGGGTGTAGACCACCGACGGCACCGGCGCCGGAGCTTGCGCGGCGTCGCCGCAGATCGCCGCCACCGCCGCCACCCCCTGGTGGCTCGCCCGGTGGGCGAGGAGCGGCTCTCCGGTGAGGTCGCCGATCGCCCAGAGGGTGGGCTCGGCGGTGCGGCCCTGGCCGTCCGTCTCCACGAAGCCGGCCGCGTCGAGGACCACACCGGTGGCCTCCAGGCCGAGACCGTCGCTGTTCGGCCGCCGACCGGTGGCCACGAGGATGCGGTCGGCCGCCACCGCCTCCGCCCCCTCCAGCTCTACCCGTAGCGCCCCGGCCTCCGGGGCCACCGAGGCGACCCGACAGCCGGTGTGGATGGCGGCGAAGCGCCGCCTCAGCACCCGGTAGACCGGCTGGACGAGCTCCGCCTCGACCCCCGGGAGGAGCTGACCCTGCTGCTCTACCAGGGTCACCCGAGAGCCGAAGGCGGCATAGGCGGCGCCCAGCTCCAGGCCGATGGCGCCGGCCCCCACCACTAAGAGGCGCTCGGGAATCGCCTCCACCGCCAGGGCGGTGGCCGCCTCCATGCACCCGGGCACCCCGGCCAGGGGCGGCGCCACGGCGGCGCGGGAGCCGGTGGCGAGGAGGCCGTGACGAAAGCGGATCCGCTCCTCGCCCCCCTCGGTCGCCACCACCGCCTCGGTCGGGGAGAAGAGCCGCGCCTCGCCCGCCACCAGGCGGACCCCACGCGCCTTGGCCAGGGAGGCGACGCCGCGCGCCATCCGCCCGACCACCCCCTCCGTCCAGGCGCGCAGGCGGTCGAGGTCGATCGTGGGCTCGCCGAAGTCGATCCCCATGCGGCGCGCCGCGCGCCCCTGCTCCACCGCCTCGGCGGCGGTGAGCAGCGCCTTCGACGGGATGCACCCCTCGTAGAGGCAGACGCCGCCGGGCGCCGCGCGCCGCTCCACCAGGGTGACCGCCATACCGCGGTCGGCGGCCGCAAAGGCGGCGGTGTAGCCCCCCGGTCCACCGCCGATGATCAGTAGCTCCGTCTCCATGCGCTCTCCCGCCGCCTCCCCGTGGGGCGGTCATGATGCCACGCCGTCCGGCGGGCCGCAGCTCCCCGACAGGCGACCGCCCCCACCCCGGCCCTCCCCCGGAGGGGGAGGGGCACGGCCCGCCGGGCGGCCCGTGGGTGGCCGCGCTACCCCCTCAGTCGCTCGCCGGCGACGATCGCGGCGACGGTGGAGAGGAGGAAGAGGAGGATGGCGACGGCGTTGAAAAGCCCCCCCCAGCCACGCGCCGGCAGGAGGCCGGTGAGGTCGCCCGCGATGCGCGCCGCCAGGGAGAGGTGCAGCAGGGCGAGGTGGAGGTAGAAGCGGGGGAAAAACGGCAGCGGCCGGCCGAGGATGGCGGGGAAGATGATCGGCGCGTGGCCGAAGATCATCGCCATGACAAAGCCGAGGAGGATGGGATGGAGGAGGAGGTCGTACGGCAGGTCACCCCCCGGCGGGGCGCCCACGGCGAGGGCGAGGCAGCCGCCCAGGGCCAGCCAGAGGTAGCCGGAGAGGAGGCAGACCGCGACGAAGCGTGGCAGGCCGTGCTGGCGCACCGTGTAGCGGGCGATATCGTAACGGCCGAGCCACGCCGCCAGGGCGACCTCGCCGACGCCGAGCAACCGCCACCCCGCGCCGGGTTGGACGACGGTGAGGGCGGTGCCCGCGAGGTACAGCCCGGCGGCAGCCAGAAAGAGGCGCTCACCGAGCCGCCCGGGGGGGCGGAAGCGGCTCAGCTCCAGCCGCTCACCGACGATGGTCAGCAGCAGAAAGGCGAGCCACCACGGCGCCACGGTCGGGATCTCCCAGCCGGCGAGCCAGAGGAGGTTACCGGCGAGCCAGCAGGCCGCTCCGAGGGCCATGGTGGCGGTGTGGGTGGTGAGCCGGCGGGCGAGGAGGGTGGCGTAGAGGGCGGCCAGGCCGGCGGCGGCGAGGGCCAGGAGGGTGGCACCGAAAAGCCGCGGCAGGCCCACAAGGAGCGCGAGGCCACCGGCGGCGGCCAGCACTGGGACCAGAAAGGCGGGCCGCCGCCCCACCGCCACCGCCCGCTCCAGGGCGATCACCGTGCCGAGAAAGCCGCCCGCCATGAGGGGGCCGTGGTAGGTGATCCAGCTCCCGGTGACCAGGGGGAAGCGCCAGTGGAGGCGCGCCAGCCCCCCGGCGAGGGCGGCGAGGAGCGACGCCATCCCCAGGGCGAGGAGGGGCAGGCGACGCCAGTGGAGCGGTGGGGTGGTCATGGCTCCGATCGTCGCCCGGGATCGGCCTCGGCGACAAGAAAGCTCGCGCGGGTTCGCGGTGCGCCGCCCTTCGCTGGGCACACCCTACGTCCTTCCCTGCATCGCCGTAGGGTGCTGCCAAGCGAAGCGCGGCGCACCGAGCCGCGGTCTCTTAGGACCGGCGAAAAACCACTCTGTAGTCTCTTCCCAGGCCCCTACCACCCGAGGGCCGCGCGCGCCGCCTCGCTCATCCGCTCCGGCGTCCACGGGGGCTCGTTCACCAGTTTCACCTCGACCGCGCCGGCCGCCGGCAGGTGGCGGCGGATCGCCGCCTCCGCCTCTCCCTTCAGGTGGCTCCCCAGGGGGCAGGCGGCGCTGGTCATGGCGAGGTCCACGGAGATCGCGTCCCCCTCCACCACCACCTCGTAGACGAGGCCCAGGTCGACCACGTTGACCCCCACCTCCGGGTCGACCACCTCGCGCAGGGCGTCGCGCACCGCCTCGGGGCTCACGGTCGCCTCCCCCAGGGGAGGGGCCGCGGGACCATCAGCCGGGTGAGGATCGCCCGCGGCTCGGCCCGCTCGATGAGGGCGGGCCACATCTCCGAGGGCTCGGTGTCGAAGCAGGTGGCGGCGTCACCGGCGACGACGTGCCAGCCGCCGCGGCGGATCTCCGACTCGAGCTGCCCCGGCGCCCACCCGGCGTGGCCGGCGTAGGCGTGCAGGGTCACCCCCTTCGGCACCGCCTGGACCAGCCGCAGGAGGGTGGCGAGGCGGTCGGAAAAGTAGACCTGGCCAAAGAGGTGGCGGGCGTGGTTCTCCGGCAGAGGTTTGGGGGAGCGCACCAGCAACCCCACCCGGTAGCGCGCCACCGGGCCGCCGAGGTAGAGATTGATGCCGAGCCGCTTGAGGGCGTCGATCTCCGGGATCGCCTCGGCAAACGGGACCTTGGTGGGGCGGTTGAGGATTAGACCGGTGGCCCCCTGGTCGGAGACCTCCACCAACAGGACCACCGACCGGCGAAAGTTGGGGTCTTGCAGGTCGCGGCTCGCCACCAGGAAGCTCCCCGCGTGCAGGCGCGTGGTGGCCGCCTCCCGTTCCGGCCAGCCCGCGTGGGCCGGGGCGGGGAGGAGGAGGGCGAGGAGGAGGAGCGCCGCGACGAGGGGGCGGCGGCCGGTGGCGAAGGGGGCGATCATCCGCGCGCCATCTGCTCCAGCCGCCGGATCCGCTCCTCCATGGGCGGGTGGGTGGCGAAGAGCTTGGCGAGGCCGCCGCCGCGCAGGGGGTTGACGATGAACATGTGGGCGGTCGCCTGGCTTGCCTGCATCGGCGCCTGGCGATTGGCGAGCTCCAGCTTCTTCAGCGCCGAGGCGAGGTAGCGCGGCTCGCCGCACAGGGCCGCGCCGGAGGCGTCGGCCTGGTACTCGCGGGAGCGGGAGATCGCCATCTGGATGAGCATCGCCGCCAGGGGCGCGATGATCATCATGGCGATCAGGGCGAAGGGGTTGCTGTCGCCGTCGCGGTCACGGCCGAGGCCGCCGAACAGGGCCGCCCACTGGGCCATGGTGGCGAGGTAGGAGATGGCGCCGGCGAGGGTGGCGACGATGGTGCCGGTGAGGATGTCGCGGTTCTTCACGTGGCTCATCTCGTGGGCCATCACCCCCATGAGCTCCTCGCGCGAGAGCATCCGCACCAGCCCGTCGGTGGCGGCCACCGCCGCGTGGCTCGGGCTGCGGCCGGTGGCAAAGGCGTTGGGGGTCGGCTGCGGCAGGGTGTAGACCTTCGGCATGGGGAGCCGGCCGCGGGTGGCGAGCTCGCGGACCACGTCGTAGAGGGGGCCGGAGGTCACCTCGCGGCCGCGGTACATGCGGATCACCACCTTGTCGGAGAACCAGTAGGAGCCGAGGTTCATCACCCCGGCCAACACCAGGGCGATGATCGCCCCGCCGCGCCCGCCGAGGGTACCGCCGGCCCACATGAGGACGGCGGTGAGCAGGGACATGAGGACGATCGTCCGCAGGGTGTTCTTCATAACCTCTCCTTTCGTGGGCAGCCGGCCCGATTCCGACCCCTCAATATGGGGCCGGAGGGGCGTGAGCGCCACCGGGTGGCCGGCTCCACCCCCGTCGGCTCCCTTCTCCGGACAGAACCACGAAGCCCACGAAGGACACGAAGAGGATCAGCGGAAATCATGGCTGTCGAGCAATCCGGTGTCTCCGAGTCCTTGCGCAGGTGGGAACACGAATTAATGCGATCGGTTGCTTTTCGCCCCTCTGGTGTTTTCGTGGCCCGGCGGTGTGGCGGTTGGCGGAACCCTCAGGGCTATTTCCGCTGACCCTCTTCGCGTCTTTGCGGCGACCGCCCCCCTTCCAGGCCGCCCCCGTGCCGAGGTGCTGGCGGCCCCGTGACCCGGGGGGCGCGGCGACCGCCCCGGTCCGACAGACGCCGGCGGGAGGTCGGTGCCGCCGACCCGGCCACGGTGTATTCTCGCCGACTGCCGGGCCCGCCCGCCCTCGGAGGTCTCCCGATGTCACCCGTCGCCATCACCTGCTGCGTCCTCGCCCTCTACGTGCTGTTTTTCCGCCTGTACGCCAAGCGGGTCCTGGCGCGACGGGTCTTTGTCCTCGACGACGCCCGCCCGACCCCGGCCCACACCCTGCGCGACGAGGTGGACTACCTGCCGTCGAACCGCTATGTCCTCTTCGGCCACCACTACGCCTCCATCGCCGGTCTGGCGCCGATGCTCGGGCCGGCGATCGCGGTGATCTGGGGGTGGCTGCCGGCGATGCTGTGGGTGGTCTTCGGCACCCTGATGGTGGGGGCGGTCCACGACCTCTCCGCCCTGGTCCTGTCGGTACGCCACGACGGCCGCTCGGTGGGCTCCATCGCCAAGGATGTGATCTCGCCGCGCGCCCGCATCCTCTTCTTGTTGGTGATCTTCTTTCTGGTGGCGCTGGCCATGGGGGTCTTCGTCCTGGTGATCGCCGGGCTGTTTGCCGCCCCGGACGCGGTCCACATCCCCAAGGGGGCCCACCCGGAGGCGGTCTTCCCCACCTACTCCCTGATGCTCATCGCCATGGTGATCGGCTTTCTCATCCACAAGCGGCACATGCCCCTGTGGCCGCTCATCGCGGTGGGGTTCGTGCTCATGCTGATCACCACCTGGATGGGGCTCTCCATGCCGATCACCGGGGTCACCAAGGAGGGGTGGATGTGGACCCTGCTGGTCTACGCCTTCGCCGCCTCGGTCCTGCCGGTGTGGCTGCTGCTGCAGCCGCGTGACTTCCTCAACTCCCTGCTCCTCTACACCGCCCTCTTTGCGATGCTCGCCGGCTTCTTCTTCCTGCGCCCGGACTGGGCGGCGCCGGCGGTCAACCCGCACCCGGTGGGTGCGCCGCCGCTGCTCCCCTTCCTGTTCATCGTCATCGCCTGCGGCGCGGTCTCCGGCTTCCACGGCCTGGTCGCCTCGGGGACCACGGCGAAGCAGCTCGACCGCGAGTCGGACGCGCCGTTTGTCGGCTACGGCGGGATGATCGGCGAGTCGCTCCTGGCGCTGATCGCGGTCCTGGCCACCACCGCCGGCGCCTTCGCCAACCACGGGGAGTGGACCGCCTTCTACGGGAGCTGGGCCCAGGCGGCGGGGCTGCATCAGAAGCTCGGCATCTTCATCCAGGGGACCGGCCACTTCCTCGCCGCCCTCGGCCTGCCCATCAACCTCGCCATGGCCTTCATCTCGGTGGTGGTGGTCGCCTTCGCCCTCACCTCGGTGGACACAGGCGCCCGGCTCCTGCGCTTCAACATCGAGGAGATCGCCGGAGTGATCGGGGTGAAGCCGCTGCAGAACCGCTACCTCTCCACCGTGGTGGCGGTGGCGGCGATCGGCTTCTTCGCCTTCTTCAAGGTCTCGGTCCACGGCAAGGCGACCCCCGCCGGCCTCTTCCTCTGGACCCTCTTCGGGACCACCAACCAGATCCTCGCCGGCCTCGCCCTGCTCACCGTCACCGTCTACCTCTACCGGCGGGGGCGGCCGATCATCTACACCCTCGTCCCCATGGGGCTGGTCCTGACGGCAACCATCTCCGGGATGGTGATCGGCATCGCCAAGGCGATCCGCGGCGAGCAGTGGACCGTGGCGATCGTCGGCGCGGTGATCTTCTGCCTCGCCCTCGGGGTGGTGGCGGAGGCGGTGACCACGGTGGTGGGCTTCCGGCGCGACCGGCGGGCGGGGAGGGCGGTGGAGATAGAGGAGTAGCAAACAGCGACAAACTCCGTCCCTTCCAGCACGCGAAGCCGGGCAACGGTGCAACCGCAAGGCATCTTTCTCCACCGCACCCGCGGCGCCCCTCCGCTGATCGCCGAAACTGCCTATCCACTGGGAGGCGAGAGGATTTGCGTTTTCAGGTACGGCGTCCCTCCAGTCCTCGGCCGGGCGATGGAGAACTCCCGGAAGGGATTTTTCACCACAGAGACACAGAGGACACAGAGAACTCCATCAGAAAACGACACGATTTTGCGCTGGCCTCCTTCGTGGCAACCCCTTGGCGATCCCTCGCGAGGCCGACCCTTCCCCCCCTCGGAACACAAGCGGTTCATCGCGAACGTCGATGGAAGCCATTGAGACTGACGCAAGAGGGGGGAAGCGCCTTTCCTTTGAGGTTCTCTGTGCCCTTCCATGAGGAGGCCGCTCCCTGTCAACACCGTGGAGGCCGGGTGGCGGGATACCGGAGGGGGAGACGAGATGCGCGACCGCGCAGCGAGTCGTCCCCCGAGAAGGAAAAGAACTTCTCCTCCGTCGCCATACTGGGGA
>JAJRSX010000046.1 GCA_024278555.1 bacterium
GGGCGATCGCCCGCTTCCGCGCCGACCCCACCCTCGGCGAGCTCTTCCTGCCGGCGCAGGAGGCGTCGGGGGAGGCGATCTACCTCTTCGCCAGCCCCATCCGGGTGGAGGCCCCGTGCCTCCAGTGCCACGGGGCGCGGGAGGCGGCGCCGCCGTCGGTGCAGGCGCGCGGCGACGAGGCGTTCGGCTACCGGGTCGGCGACCTGCGCGGCATCGTCTCCATCCGGGTGCCGCGGGCGCCGGTGGAGGCACGCGCCATGGCCTTCTTCCGCCACCACCTGCTGATCCAATCGGCCGCCTTCCTCGCCATCTTCCTCCTCCTCGACCGCCTCGTACGCCGCCTCTTTACCCGTCCACTGGCGCAGCTCGCCGACGGCCTGGAGGGGGTCGCCGCCGGCGACTACGACCACCGGCTGGAGGTCCCCCCAACGGGTGAGATGGCCACCGTCGCCGCCGCCTTCAACCAGATGGCGGAGGAGATCCCGCGCCGCCAGCGCGCCCTGAGCGAAAGCACTGCCGAGGTCCGCCAGCTCGCCGCCCTGGTGGACCAGGCGACCGAGGAGATCCTCATCACCGATACCGAGCTGAAGATCGCCTACGCCAACCCCGCCGCCGAGCGGGTGACCGGATACACGGTGGAGGAGATGGTCGGCCGCAACCCGTGCGAGGTGCGCGGCAGCCATCGCGACGCCGCCTTCGTGGAGACCCTGAAGGCGACCCTGGCGCACGGCGAGGCGTGGCGCGGCGACTGCGAGGGGCGGCGCAAGGACGGCAGCGCCCTCATCGAGGAGGTGGCGATCTTCCCGATCCGCGAGGGTGAACGGTCGACCCACTTTGCCCTCCTGGCGCGGGACGTCACCCACGAGCGCTCCCTGGAGGCCCAGCTGAGGCAGGCCCAGAAGATGGAGGTAATCGGCCAGCTCGCCGGCGGCATCGCCCACGACTTCAACAACCTCCTCACCGGCATCCTCGGCAACCTGTCGCTGATCCAGATGGAGCTGCCGCCGCCGGAGATCGCCGAACCCCTGGCCGAGGCGGAGAAGGCTGCCCACCGGTCGGCGCGCCTGGTGGGCCAGCTCCTCGCCTTCTCGCGCAAGTCGAAGGTGGAGTTTCGCCCGGTGGACCTCAACGGCCTGGTCACCGAGGCCGCCTCTCTCGCCCGCAAGACCCTCGACCGGCGCATCGAGATCCGCCCCCAGCTTGCCGACGACCTCCCCAACCTCCTCGCCGACGAGGCGCAGCTCCAGTCGGTGGTCATCAACCTGTGCATCAACGGCCGCGACGCCATCCTTGCGATCCTCCACGGCAACGCCCTCCCGGAACGGCGCCAGGACGACTTCCACATCGACCTGACCACCTCGGTCCGGGAGTTCACCGAGGCGCAGTGCGCCCACCGGCCGTACGCCCACCCGGGCCACTACCTCGTCCTGTCGGTGGCCGACAACGGCATCGGCATCGACCCGGAGCTGCGCGAACGGATCTTCGAGCCCTTCTTCACCACCAAGGAGGTGGGCAAGGGGACCGGCCTGGGGCTCGCCTCCGCCTTCGGGGTGGTCCGCCAGCACGGCGGCTGGATCGAGGTGGCGAGCGAGGTCGGCCGCTCGACCCGCTTCGACGTCTACCTCCCGACCCTGTGCGACGGCACCGCCGCCGCCCCCCGGCCGGTCGCCGCCGTCCCCACCGCCCACACCGGCGGGACCATCTTGCTGGTGGACGACGAGCGGATCATCCGCAACCTCGGCCGCACCATCCTCGAACGGTTCGGTTACACCGTGGAGACCTTCGCGGAGGGGGCGGCGGCGGTCGCCCGGTACGACGAGGCAGCGGACCAGTTCGACCTGGTGATCGTCGACCTCTCAATGCCGAAGATGGGCGGCCACGAGGTGATCGCCGCCCTGCGGGAGATCAACCCGGAGGTCAACATCCTCATCTCCAGCGGCTACGCCGCCGACGGCGTCAGCGGCCTCGACGACCTCCCCTTCGTCCCCAAGCCGTACCGGGTGACCGAGCTGGCCGCCGCGGTCCGCAAGGCGATGAAGGACGCCGGCTAACTCAGAATACGCCTATTCCCTTAGCTCGGGTGGATGGCCCGATGGAAACACGTCGAGCACGAAATCGGTGAAGCCAACGCCGCAGAAGGGCCCGAATCGACAGCCGAATGCCAAAGACCGACAGGCTCCTGGTCAGAGCTGGATCAGCGTGTGGACCGAGTGGGGGGTGAGGCGGTCGCGACCGTTGAGGAAGGTCAACTCGGCCAGGGCGGCGATCTCCACCACCTCCGCCTCGAGCCGCTCCACCAGCTTGACCGTCGCCGCCAGGGTGCCGCCGGTGGCGATGACGTCGTCGAGGATGACCACCCGGTCACCGGCGCCGAGAGCGTCGGTGTGGATCTCCAGGGTGTCGGTGCCGTACTCCAAATCGTAGCTCTCCTGGTGGGTGTCGGCGGGGAGCTTGCCCGGCTTGCGCACCAGGGCGACGCCGCAGCCGAGAGCGTAGGCGAGCGGGGTGCCGAAGAGAAAGCCGCGCGACTCCACCACCACCACCCGGTCGATCGCCCGGTCGCGGTAACGCTCGGCAAAGGTATTGATGGCCAGGGCGAAGGTGGCCCCGTCGCCGAGCAGGGGGGTGATGTCTTTGAAGACGATCCCCGGCTTGGGAAAGTCGGGGACGTCGCGGAGGGAGGCGAGGAGGCGCTCGGGCACGGTGGAGTCCATGGCAATCAGCTTTCAGCTTGCAGCGACCGGCAGTCGGCTATGAGTGGTCAGGGGAGTAGTGGGGCACTGCCGCAAAAAAAGCGGAGCGACATCGTATCACCATGGGGAGACGGGCGGCGCGGGAGGGGCGGCAGCAGAGGCCGGGAGGGCGGTAGGAGTGGGCTCCTACCCCAAACGGCCCGCCGGCGTCGCTCCGCAGACACCCCGCCTCTCGCATCCCAACGCGAGCCGTAGGGTGCGCCAAGCGCAGCGCGGCGCACCATGGAGCTCCGTGGTGATGCCCGACCTTTCGGTGCGCCGCCCTGCGCTTGGCGCACCCTACGTCAATCGAGGAGAAACTCCTCGAGGACGGCGCCGTAGTCGCGGACGATGCGCCTGAGCTTCTTCAGGGCCTGCCCCTCAATCTGGCGGATGCGCTCGCGGGTGACCCCGAACTCCTTGCCGATCGACTGGAGGGTCTTGCCCTCGCCGTTGTCGTCGAAGCCGAAGCGCAGCTCGATCACCCGCCGCTCGGTCTCGGAAAGGGCGGCGAGCCACTGGTCGATGAGCTCGTGGCGCTTGAAGATCTCGATCACGTAGCTTGGAGAGAGCGCCCCCTGGTCCTCCACCAGATCGCCGAGGGTGGTGCCCGAGTCATCGGCCACCGGCACATCCAACGACTGGGCATCGCGCACCAGCCCCATGAGCCGCCGCACCTCCTCCACGGTGGTGTCCATGAGCTCCGCGAGCTCCTCGTTCGAGGGGCGCTCACCGTACTGCTGGGTCGCCTTGGCCAGGGTCCGCAGGAGGCGCGACAGGCGGTCATCGATGTGGACCGGCAGGCGGATGGTGCGGAGCTGGTTGACGAAGGCGCGCTCGATCGACTGCTTGATCCACCACGAGGCGTAGGTGGAGAGCTTGAAGCCGCGCCGCCAGTCGAACTTCTCCACCGCCCGGATCAACCCCAGGTTGCCCTCCTCGATGATGTCGAGGAAGGGGAGGCCGCGGTTGCGGTACCGCTTGCCGATGTTCACCACCAGCCGCAGATTCGCCTCGATCATGTGGGACCGCGCCGCCATGTCGCCCTTCTCGATCCGCTTGGAGAGCTCCACCTCCTCCTCGCGGGTGAGGAGCGGCACCTTACAGATCTCCTGGAAGTAGATCTTCAGGGTGTCGAGGGTCTTGCCCTCCTCACGCTGCGCCGGCTCCGGCCTCCCCTCCGGCGGCTCCGCGGGGTCATCCTGTTTCGGGGGGACACGGCTCATCGCGTTATGCTCCTCCGCAACGACACAGCAGGCGTCGGCACGAACAATGAGTGTGGGGGGGGCGTGAGAGGTGGTCAACGGGGAGCGGGGTACGAGATTAGCGGGTACTCTCACCCTCCGATGGATACGGACGGTCTGCTGATTTCACCGCTGGAGGGAGAGCCGCACCCGCGGGGGAGACGCGACATCCTCCTCCTGCTCCTCCTCTCCCTCCTCCTCCACCTCGTCCTCGCCCTCCTGCTCACCACCACCCTGCGCGACTGGTGGCGACCGCCACCGCCACCGCCGGTGCGCTGGATCGAGGTCGTCGAGCCGCCGCCGGAGCCCGCGCCGCCGAGACGCACCCTGCCGATCGTGGAGACCCCGGAGATCGAAGAGAGCCCACCGCCAAAGCGGCCGGAGGCGCGGGCCGAGCGGACTCTGCGCAAGCAGGGAACGAACAGGGAGGCGGCGGCGCCGGAGGAGGGGACGATCCGCCAGATCCCCATGGCCCCGCCGCCACCGGCGAAGGCGAGGCCAACCCCGAAGGTGGCCCCAAAGCCGGCCGCGCCGCCGCAACCCCGCCCGCGGCCACCGGCGAAGGCGGCGCGGGCCAAGCCCCCGGCCACGCCGGAGATCCCCGAGGGCGACCTCCTCCCGGCGCCGACCCTGGAGACGCCGTCCACCGCACCCCCACGGCCGGAGGAGGTGATGCCACCACCGTCGCCGCCGAGCGCCCCGGCGACCCCACCGCGCCGTGGGGTCGAGCTGGTGCCGTCGTGGGCCAGCCCGGTCTACCAGCCGTACATGGCGCCGCGCCCCGGCGCCCGGGCGCAGGCGCCGGACCCCGGCCACCGGGTGATCCCCCTGGAGACCCAGGACGACCGCTTCGTCTCCTACTTTCTGAAGATCAAGCGGCAGATCGAGTTCATCTGGAGCTACCCGCGCGAGGCGGCGATGCGCGGTGAGTCCGGGAGCTGCGTGATCCAGTTCACCATCCTCAAGGACGGCCGCCTCGCCGGCCCGCCGCAGCTCCTGCGCTCCTCACGCTTCACCGCCCTCGACCGCGAGGCCCTCGGGGCGGTGGCCGACGGCGCCCCCTACCCGCCGATCCCCGAGCGGCTGGCGACCGAGTCGCTGACGGTGACGGGGCAGTTCCAGTACATCCTCCACACCAACCCCTTCATCCGCTAGGCGACAGGCGCGCCATGCACCCCCTCTTTTCTCGCCCAGCGAAAAAAGATCAGTAGGTCACCACCAGGGCGGTGGCGGTGTAGATGTCGGTGGTCTTCTTCCCCTCCGTGGGCACGGCGTCGTAGTTCATCGTCACCGAGGTCTTCAGGGAGAGGTGGGCGGAGAGAGAGACCTCCAGGGCGGTGAGGGTGTTCACCCGCAGATCCTCGGTGTCCGAGAGGTTCTCCAGGACCTCGGCGTCCTGGGTGAAGACGAGCCCCTCGCGGAAGGTGTGGAGCCACTTGCCGTAGAGGCGGGCGGCCGGGAAGTCCTCCGCCTCCGGCTCCTTCTCCTCGTAGACGTAGTCAAGGCCGGCCTCACCGTCGAGCCGGTCGGTCTCCGTTCTGATGAACTGGTGGCCGGCGCCGACCCGGCCGGTGATCCGGTAATCGAAACCGGCGAAGGCGTCGCGCTCCAAGAGCAACGAATAGAGGGAGTAGGTCTCCTCGCTGTGAAAATAGTCGTATTGGCCGCTGGCGCTCTCCTGCTCGGCGGTGTCGGCGCCGTCGCTACGCGCGTACACGGCCCCCGCCTTGAGGGTGATCCGGTCGTGGGCGGCCCGCTCGCGCGCCGCCTCCAGCTTGACGCTGCCGGACTGGGTGGAGCTGTTGCCCGAGGCGGTGAGCACGGCCAGGGCGGCGCTGCCGCCCCACTTGCCGTCGTCGGCGGCCAGGGCCGGGGCGGCGAGGCAGGCGGTGAGGGTGAGGACGAGGGTGGTGCGCAGTGCGGTGTAGACCATGGGTCTCCTCCCGGATTGTGGATAATGGATATGGTCGCGACGGCGGCGGACGATACGCGAAAGAACCCCTCTGGCCCAAGTACCCGAAGCGGCGGTGCTTCGGCAGGAGGGGGTTGCACCCCCGACCCAGGCCCTTCGGGCCTGCCGCGGCCAGAGGCCGCGGATCGCGGGTACAACCGCTCCTACCCCTCTCGAAGCATCGCCCCTGACGGCGGCAACGCCTCCTACGCCAACAGCTCGACGAGCTGGGTCAGGAGGAGCTGGGCGCGGGCCGCCGGCGGCGCCTCCCTGGCGGCGGGGATCTCGTCGGTGTCGGTGGAGCCGGCGCGCAGGGGGGCGCCGGCGGCGGCCGCCTCCAGGCGGCGGATCGCCTCGGCGCCGTCGACCCCCTCGACGAGGAGGAAGCGCTGGTCGCCGTCGTCGGCGCTGGGGCCGGGGAAGGCGTCGTCGAGGCGACTCACCACCGCCGCCCGCCCATCGCCCTTTACCTCCACCGCGACCATGGCGAAGGGCTCCTCGCACAGGAGGCGGTGGCGCACTTCGGCGACGAAGCTCTCCGGGAGCTGCCGCGGGGAGGGATCGATGAACGCCTCCTCGGTGAAGGTGACGGTGCGGTTTCGCCCCTCCTCCTTCGCCCGGTAGAGGGCCTGGTCGGCGCAGTGGACGATCGCCGGACCGCTGGTGAGGGCGTCGCAGAGGCCGACGGAGACGGTCACCTCGACCACCCCACCGGCGGGGAGCTCCACCTGCAGGTCGGTGATCTGGTCACGGAGGATCTCGGCGACGTTCCAGCCGCCGGTGGCCGGGGTCCGCGGCAGGATGCAGACGAACTCCTCACCGCCGAAGCGGTAGGCGCGGTCCATGCCGCGGCGCAGGGTACGCAGCCGCTCCCCCACCGCCGCCAGGACCCGGTCGCCGGCGGGGTGGCCGTGGATGTCGTTGATCCGCTTGAAGTGGTCGATGTCGAGGAAGAGGAGGGTGTAGTTCTCCGCCTCGCCCCGCCCGTCGCGCACGGCGGTGCGGAAGCCGTCGATGCGTTCGGCGATCGCCTCGTTGAAGGTGCCGCGCGACGCCAGGCCGGTGAGGGCGTCGAGGCCGGCGGTGGCGGCCTGCGCCGCCAGACGACGGACCGCGGCGGCGAGGGGAAAGGGGGAGTCGTCCGCCCCCTCCGCCGTCAGATCACCGAGCTCGGCGCGCACCGCCTCCAGCTCGCCGGTGAGGGCCGCCACCTGCGCCTCCAGGGCGGTGGTGGCGTCCCGGTGGAGCCGCTGTTCCAGCTCGCTGTTGAGCTGTTGCTCCAGCTCGGCGATATCGGTGAGACGGGCGCGGGACTCCCCCTCCCGCTGTGCCAGGGTGGCCTCCCGCTCGCCAAGGCTCACACGGTGCTCATCGAGCCGCTCGGAGAGCTCCTGGTAGGCGGTGGAGACGGCGCCGCTCACCTGGTGAAGCTCCTGCTGGACCTCCTTGCGGAGCCCCTCCTCCTCTCGCCGTCGTAGCTGCTCCTCCTGGTAACGGGCGGAGAGGGCGGCGAGATCGGCGGCAATTTTTGCCTCCTGAACGGCATCGAGAGGCCCCTTCTCGCGCAGGCCGAAGGCGGCGCACACCATCTGATCGAGGCGCTCGGCAGAATGGCTCTCCTTCGGTGTGACGCGCAGGAAGCAGTCGTAGACGGCGACGAAACGGTCCTGGTTCTCCGCCGTGGTCGGCAGGTCGTGGGCCGACAGGTAGTGGTCGGTAAGACGCCGCACCTGCGCGTCCTGCCGACGACGAAGCCGGGAAGGTGGCTCACCCATGGCCTGCCTCTCCTCCAAGGGGTTGGTTGGATCAAAACCCAATCAGTCACCCATAGTAGAGCAGTCCGTTGTCCTGACGATTCATTTTTGTTGTGCCCGCCACGCCGCCGCGAGCTTGTCCCGCTCGCGCGCCACCCGACCGCGCACCGACTCGGGGGCGGCGCTCGCCAGCCAGCCGCCGACCCGGACGACCGGCTCGGCGAGGTGCGAACGGGTAAAGAGCGGCGCGTCCCCCCCCAGCAGGGCGGCGGTGGCGAGGACCAGACCGGCGCCGAGGAGGAGACCGAGGACCACGCCGGCGGCGGCGCCGGCGAGGCGGTTGACCCAGCCGAGGGCCGCCGCCGCCAGGGTGCGGGTGGCGAGCCAGCCGGCGACCGCGAAGAGCCCCACCACCACCGCGAAGACCGCCGCGTAGGCGACGATCCCCGCCACCCCCACGCCCACCCCGTTGGCGGTGAGCAGTTGACCCGCCGCCGGCGCGAACCGGTGCGCCGCCCAGGCCGCGACCAGCAGCCCGGCAAGGCCGGCGACGATCCGCGCCGCCCCCTTGAGTGCCCCGAGGAGGGCGGCGAGGGCGAGGAGGCCGGTAAGGGCGATATCGAGGAGGTTCATGGGGGGAAGCTTTCAGCCGTCAGCGATCAGCTCTCAGTGGCCGACCCTCACCGGCACGGGTGAGCTTACAGGGTTGACGGACCAGGTGCGCCCCTCAGGCCCCTCCGGGTCGTTTGGGGTCACGGGTCGTTTGCACATCGTTTGGGGTCCACCGTTTGGGGTCAGGTCTTGTCTTGCCACATCGTTTGGGGTCACACACCGTTTGGGGTCAGGTCTTGTCTTGCCACATTTTTTGAAAAAATGTGGCAAGACAAGACCTGACCCCAAACGGTGCAAACGATGACCCCAAACGACGGGCACCATTCTCTCCCCCTCTCCCCCGCGTGCTACCCTGCGTCGCCCTATTTCTCACCCGGAGCCACCCCCCATGACCATGCGCGACTACCCGACAATCGACATCGAAGAGGAGATGCGGCGCTCCTACATGGACTACGCCATGAGCGTCATCGTCGGCCGCGCCCTGCCCGACGCCCGCGACGGCCTGAAGCCGGTCCACCGACGGATCCTCTACGCGATGGAGGAGCTGGGGGTGCCGTGGAACAAGCCATTCAAGAAGTCGGCGCGCATCGTCGGCGACGTCATCGGTAAGTACCACCCGCACGGCGATTCGGCGGTCTACGACGCCATCGTCCGGATGGTCCAGGAGTTCTCCCTCCGCTATCCCCTGGTGAACGGCCAGGGAAACTTCGGCTCGGTAGACGGCGACTCGCCGGCGGCGATGCGGTACACCGAGGTGCGCCTGTCGCGCATCGCCCACGAGCTCCTCGCCGACCTCGACAAGGAGACGGTCGACTTCGGCCCCAACTACGACGACTCCCTCCAGGAGCCGCTCCTCCTGCCCACCAAGATCCCCAACCTCCTGGTCAACGGCTCGACGGGGATCGCGGTGGGGATGGCGACCAACATCCCGCCCCACAACCTCACCGAGGTGGTGAACGGCTGCATCCACCTGATCGACCACCCCGAGGCCACCGTCGACGACCTCATGGCCCACGTCACCGGCCCGGACTTCCCCACCGCCGCGATCATCCACGGCCTGGAGGGGATCCATCAGGCGTACCGCACCGGACGGGGCCGCATTCAGCTCCGCGCCCGATCGGTGATCGAGAAGGCGGGACGCAAGTCGGGGCGCGACGCGATCATCGTTTCCGAGCTCCCCTACACGGTGAACAAGGCGCGCCTGATCGAGAAGGTCGCCGCCATGGTGCGCGACCGGAAGATCGACGGCATCGCCGCCCTGCGCGACGAGTCCGGCCGCGACGGGATGCGCATCGTCATCGAGGTAAAACGCGATAACGAGCCGCAGGCGGTCCTCAACCAGCTCTACAAGCACAGCCAGCTCCAGACCACCTTCGGGATCATCTTCATGGCCCTGGTGGACAACCGGCCGCAGGTCCTGAACCTGCGCCAGATGCTCGCCTGCTTCATCGACCACCGGATGGTGGTGGTCACCCGGCGCACCGAGTTCGAGCTGAAGAAGGCGCGGGCCCGCGCCCACATCTTGGAGGGGCTGACCATCGCCCTCGACCACCTCGACGCGGTGATCAAGCTGATCCGCGCCGCGGCCTCCCCCGAGGTGGCACGCACCGGCCTGATGGAGCAGTTCTCCCTGAGTCAGATCCAGGCCCAGGCGATCCTCGACATGCGCCTGCAGCGGCTCACCGCCCTGGAGCGCGACAAGATCGTGAGCGAGTACAAAGAGGTCCTGGCGACCATCGACAAGCTCGAGTTCATCCTCGCCAACGAGTCGGAGGTCTACCGGATCATCAAGGAGGAGCTGGTCGCCCTGCGTGACCAGTTCGGCGACCCGCGGCGCACCCAGATCGTCCCCTACAGCGCCGACATCTCCATCGAGGACATGATCGCCGACGAAGAGATGGCGATCACCGTCTCCCACGGCGGCTACATCAAGCGCAACGCCACCTCCCTCTACCGGGCGCAGCGGCGCGGCGGCAAGGGGAAGACCGGGATGGTGACCCGCGAAGAGGACTTCGTGGAGCACCTCTTCATCGCCACCTCCCACGACACGATCCTATTTTTCACCGACCGTGGCCGGGTCTACCGGTTGAAGGTCTACGAGATCCCGCAGGCCGGCCGCGCCGCCCGCGGCAAGGCGATCGTCAACCTCCTCAACCTCGCCAGGGGGGAGAAGGTCGCCGCGTCGCTCGCGGTGCGCGACTTCCCCGAGGACCGCTACGTCATCATGGCGACCCGCAAGGGGGTGGTGAAGCGGTCGGCGCTCGCCCAGTACGCCAACATCCACGCCGCCGGGATCATCGCCGCCACCGTCGACGACGACGACGAGGTGATCGCCGCGCGCCTCACCACCGGCGAGCAGGAGATCCTCCTCGCCACCCGCAACGGCAAGGCGATCCACTTCAAGGAGTCCGACGTACGGGCGATGGGCCGCACCTCGCGCGGGGTACGCGGCATCACCCTCAAGGGCGACGACGAGGTGGTGGCGATGGAGGTCATCACCCCGGGCACCAGCCTGCTCACGGTCACCGAGAACGGCTTCGGCAAGCGCACCGAGGTGGAGGAGTACCCGATCAAGCACCGTGGCGGTCAGGGGGTCATCACCATCAAGACCACCGAGCGCAACGGCAAGGTGGTGGGGGTGAAGCAGGTGGCGGATGCCCACCACCTGATGCTCTTCACCGAGGGCGGCAAGATCATCCGCATCGCCGCCAAGGGGATCTCGGTGATCGGCCGCAACGCCCAGGGGGTGACCCTGGTGGACCTGGAAGACGACCGGGTCTCCGGCGTCATGCGCCTCGCCGAGCCGGTGGAGGAGGACTGAGGAAGAGGGACCGGAAGAGACGACGGAGGAATAGGGGTAGGAGGGGGCCATGCCCCCGATCCATGACGGCACGCGGGCGTCGGTCGGGGGGCCCCTTCTACCGGCTCCGAGGAGGACGAGGAGCGATAGCGGAATCGTCGGGCTCGGCGTCTATCGGGGGCGTGGCCCCCACCTACTCCACTGCGGCGTAGGTGGCGGCAGTGGCGGGGCCGGCGTCGGCGCCCACCGGGAGGAGGAGAAAGTCCACCGCCCGGCCGGCGACAAGCCGTTGCTGCTGGGTCGACAGGGTCCCCGGCGTCGCCGCCGCCAGGGTGGTCGTGCGGGGCAGTGCCCCCTTGCGCACCCTCAAGTGTTCGAGGCGAAGGAGGTAGAGGGTACGGCCGGCGAGCTGCGGGTGGGCATCCGTAAGACGGGCGCGCTCGGTCGCACTGGCCACCGCGAAGGGGAGAAAGACGGAGGGCGTGCCCCCACGACTCACCTCCAGGCGGTGACCGGTGCGCAGGAAGAGGCGCAGGGTGCGGGTGGTGAGACCGTCGATCACCTCGGCACCATCCACCGCCGCCACCACCACCGTGTCGTGGGTCGACTCCTCCAGAGAGACCGGGTAATAGACCGCCGGCTCCTCCCCGAGGGAGAGGCCGAGGAAATCGTTAAAGCCGGCGCAAGCGGTGAGGAGGCAGGCGAGGCAGAGAAGGGAGAGGTGGCGCATGGCAGGACCGTCGTCAGGGAGATCCGCCGTCGGGGACCGACGCGGGTTACTCCCGATTTCGGCCACAATCCGCCACTAGGTGAGAGGCGTTCAACGCCGATGGCGGTCGTTGGGCCGCTGCACGGGGGGACCGTGCTCCACCTCCTCGCCGCCGGCGACGATGCCGCGGTAGCGCAGCGCGAAGTCCGCCGGGCGGGTGGCGTGGGCGAGGGCCTCCTCGAAGGTGACCGCGCCGGCGGCAAGGAGGTCGGCGAGGGCCTGGTCGAAGGTCTGCATCCCATACGGGGTGCGACCGCCGGCGATCGCGTCGGGGATCTCGTGCAGCCGGTCACGGCGGATCAGGTCACGGACCCGGTCGGTGACCACCATCACCTCGCACGCCGGCACCCGCCCGTCACCCTCCGCCCGCGGCACCAGACGCTGGCTCACCACCGCCCGCAGGCAGGCGGCGAGCTGCACCCGGGCGGCATCGCGGCCGTCGTCAGGGAAGGTGACGAGGATCCGGTGGACCGTCTCCGCCGCCTCCTTGGTGTGCAGGGTGGTGAGGACCAGGTGGCCGGTCTCGGCGGCGAGCATGGCGGTGGCGATCGTCTCCCGGTCGCGGAGCTCGCCGATGAGGATCACGTCCGGATCCTGGCGCAGGGCCTCCACCACCCCGGTGGCGAAGGAGGCGGCGTCCAGCCCGATCTCCCGCTGGGTGATGTGGCTGCGCTCGTCCCGGTGGAGGATCTCCACCGGATCCTCCAGGGTGGTGATGGTCAGCGGGTAGGCGCGGTTGATGTAGTCCACCATCGCCGCCAGGGTGGTCGACTTGCCGGCGCCGGTAGCGCCGGTGATGACCACCAGGCCGGCGCGCGGCACGCACAGGGATTCCACCACCTCCGGCAGGTCGAGCTCGGCGAGCGACGGCGCCCTGGCGAGGACATGGCGGAAGACGAACGCCGGGGTGCCGGCCTGGCGGAAGCAGGCGAGGCGGAACCGTTCACCGGCGGGGTCGGTGTAGGCGAGGTCCACCGCCCGCAGGGAGTTGAGGCGCGCCTCCTCTACTTCCGTAAGCAGCCCCGCCACCCAACGATCGACCGTTGCCTCGGTCAGCGGCGGGGCGTCGCTGGCACGGACCGTCCCGTCGACCCGGACAAGCGGCGGCGCCCCCACCTTCAGGTGGAGGTCCGAGGCCCCCGCCGCCACCATCTCCGCCAACAGACGGTGAAGCCCCTCCATCCCCGTGGCTCAGGCGGTCGCGGTGGCCAGCTCCGGCTCGGCGAGGCCGAGGAGCTCGCGCACCTGCGCCTCCACCTCCGCGCCGACCTCCGGGTGGTCGACGAGGAAGGTGCGGGCGTTGTCACGCCCCTGGCCGAGGCGGGTCTCACCGTACGAGTACCAGGTCCCGGCCTTCTTGATGATGTTGTTCTCCACCGCCTGGTCGATCACCTCACCCCAGTGGTCGATGCCGCGGTTGTAGAGGATCTGGAACTCGGCGACCCGGAAGGGCGGCGCCATCTTGTTCTTCACCACCTTCACCCGCGTCTGGTTGCCCACCACCTGATCGCCGTTCTTGATCTGGCCGATGCGCCGGATGTCCAGCCGCACCGACGAGTAGAACTTCAGGGCGTTGCCGCCGGTGGTGGTCTCGGGGGAACCGAACATCACCCCGATCTTCATGCGGATCTGGTTGATGAACAGGACCGAGGTCTGGGTCTTGCCGATCACCCCGGTGAGCTTGCGCAGGGCCTGGCTCATCAGCCGCGCCTGCAGCCCCACGTGGGAATCGCCCATGTCACCGTCGATCTCCGCCTTCGGCACCAGGGCGGCGACCGAGTCGACGACGATCAGATCCAACGCCGCGGAGCGCACCAGGGTGTCGACGATCTCCAGGGCCTGCTCGCCGGTGTCCGGCTGGGAGATGAGCAGCTCCTCGACATTCACCCCGAGGCGCTCGGCGTAGTTCACGTCGAGGGCGTGCTCCGCGTCGATAAAGGCGCAGGTGCCGCCGAGGCGCTGCGCCTCGGCGATCACATGCAGCGACAGGGTCGTCTTGCCGGACGACTCCGGGCCGTAGATCTCGACCACCCGGCCGCGCGGCAGACCGCCGATGCCCAGGGCCGCATCAAGGATCATCGAGCCGGTAGAGATCGCCGGCACCGGCTGGCGCGCCTCCTCGTCGCCGAGGCGCATGATCGCCCCCTTGCCGAACTGCCGCTCGATCTGTGCCAGCGCCGCCTCCAGGGCGCGCCCCTTGGTCTCGCTTGCCATCGTCTGCTCCATCGTAAGGTAAGAATTTGGACCGCCGCGACTCTACCACGGCCTCGGGGGGCCGGGAACGGGGGCCCCACACCCACCATCGTCGGTTGGATCCTCTCTGCGTTAATACCCCCCACTCGGCACGCCCCCCCCGGCCCATTTTCTTCATGCTCTTTTATGGCAAAAAACGAATCACATTTTTCCGATGCCGTTCTCTGTGTCCTCTGTGTCCTCTGTGTCTCGGTGGTGAAATCAGCCTTCCAGGCTCGCACCGTGATCACCCGGTGACTCCCTCGACCCGGTTGCCCCCCCGGAAATGCTGCCCTCTTTTCGATTGCCCATCGTCAGTCATGAGCTGGGGGCAATGGGCATTTCTTGTGATGACGGCGTCGGTCGGCTGAAGCCGGCCCTACGGTCTGGTCACCCCATCTTGTTTCCGTTGAGCCGCTGAGTGCTGACAGCCGATTGCCCGCCGTGAACAATGGACGCCATGGAAGACTTTGATTTCAGCGACGCCCTTGCCCACCTGCGCGGCGGCGGGATCGTTGTCTACCCCACCGGCTCGGTCCTCGCCGCCGGGGTGCTGGCCACCGATACCGCCGCGATGGCCCGCCTCGCCGCCCTTGTGGCGCGGCCGGCGAGCAAGCCGTTCGGGGTGATCGTCGCCGACCTCGACGCCCTCGCCCCCCTCCACCTCACCCTCGGTCCGGTGGAGCTGCGCCTCGCCCACCACTTCTGGCCCGGCGCCCTGAGCCTCATCCTCACGGTCCCGCCGGACAGCCCCCTGGCCGCCACCTACCCCGGGGCCACGGTGGCGGTACGCATCCCGCCCCACGCCCTTGCCCGCGGCCTCGCCCGCGCCGCCGGTGGGGCGATCACCGCGACCAGCGCGAACCGATCCGGCCACCCGCCGGTGACCACCGCCGAGGGGCTCGGCCCGTGGTGGCGGGAGGCCGGCGCCCACATCCTTTCCGGCGAGGCCGGCGGCCTCGCCCCCTCCACCGTCGCCGACTGCCGCACCGGCGAGATCGAGATCGTCCGCCCGGGCCGCCTGCCGCGCGAGGTCTTGGTCGCGGCGCTGGGGTAGGGCGCGCGCGGCGCGCCCTACAGCAGCCACGCCGCGACCGCAGCGCCGCCGGCCACCACCCACAGGAGGTCGACGCCGCGCCACAGGGCGACCAGGGCCGCCACCGCCACCGCCGCGGCCACCGGCGACCACGGGGTGGTCTGGAGGAAGTGGAGCAGGACCGCCGCCAGGAGGCCGACGAAGGTGGCCAGGACCCCGCGCAGGGCCCGCTGCACCCAGACGCTGCCGCGCAACCGGTCGAGGTGGGAGGCGGCGGCGAGGAGGACGACCAGCGACGGGGTGAGCATCGCCACCGTCGCCACCACCGCCCCACCGATCCCGGCGACGAGCTGGCCGACAAAGGTGGCGGTGATGACGATCGGCCCCGGGGTCACCTGCCCCAGGGCGATGCCGTCCATGAAGGTGGCCAAATCGAGCCAGTGGCGCACCTCCACCACCTCGTGGAGGAGCAGCGGCAGCGAGGCGTAGCCGCCGCCAAAGGCGAAGAGGTCGACGCGCACCATCAGGGCGGCGAGGTGGAAGAGGGAGGGGGCGAGGAAGTAGAGGAGGGTGAGGAGGAGGGCGAGGCCGGTGGCGAGGGCCACGGCGGTGCGGGTGGCGCCTGAGGTCGGCGCCGCCGCGTTCACGGGTGGCTCGGTGGGTGTCACTCCACGGAAGAGGGAGAGGCCGAGGAGCGCGGCGACCGCGATGGCGACGATGGGCGAGCCGCCGGCGGCGAGAAATCCACCGGCGGCGACCGCCAGGGAGAGGTCACGCGGGTCGTGGACCACCTTGCGGCCGAAGGAGAGGGTGGCGTGGGCGACGATGGCGCAGACGATCGCCTTCAGGCCGATGAAGGCGGCGGCCACCGCGGCCAGGTCGTGGGCCCCTTCGTAGAGGTGGGCGAAGAGGACCATGATGGCGAAGGCGGGGAGGCCGAAGCCGAGGTAGGCGGCGAGCGCCCCGCGCGCACCGCCGGCGCGCAGCCCGGCATAGGCCGCGGCCTGCATCGCAGTCGCCCCCGGAATGGTCTGGCACAGGGCGACGCCGTCGGAGAATGCGTCCTCTGCCACCCAGCGCCGCCGTACCACCACCGCCTCGCGGATGTAGGCGACCATCGCCGGTCCGCCAAAGGCGGTGAGGCCGAGGCGCAGGAAGAGGCGAAAGAGGGCCCATACTGGGACCGGGGCGGGGACCGGCGTCGTGGTTGGCGTCTGCCGCTCCATGGTCGGGGAGGGTAGCCCGATCACCGGGGTGATGCGCCCGGAATCATCGGCCCTGCCGGCGGCGGCATCGGGGCCGCGTCAAAAGTCCTCCCACTCGTCTCTCCCACCGGTGCGGCTGACAGGAGGGGAGCGGCGTGCGGCCTGCGGCGAGGCGACCGGCGTCACCGGCGGCGCCGGAACCTGGTCCCCTTCGTTCGCCGCCGGGCGGAGGCGTTCGTAGACCTTCACCTTGGCGGCGAGGGCGGTGGTGAGCTCCTGACTCCGGGCGAGGAGCCCGAGGTTGGTGTGGTCCACCACCTCAATGGCAGGGCCAAGGGCATCACCCCCGGCGATCGCCCTGTTCACCGCCGCGTGAAACGGGGTCCACACCGCACGGACCGCCACCGCTCGCTGTGCAATGGCGCCCCCCATCTGCTCGAAGTGGGCGACCGTTTTCTCGAACGCGGTCGCGGTCTGGCGCAGGTCCTCCACCGCGGCCTTCGCCGCCGCCTTGTCGGTATCGGTGGCCATGATCAGGCCTCCCACCGTCTTGGCCATCTTCTGGCTGTACATCCCTTGCCGGCCCGCGGAATCCAACGCCGCGCCGAGGTTTCCAAGAAGGATGGTGAGGATGAGGGTGATCGCGGCGAGACCACTGATCGCCCCGACCCCGAGGATTGCGGAGCGGTTGAAACGGGGAAGCCGCTCGAGGACTGCGCGCAGGCGGGCGTCGGTGGCCTGGGAGGGGAATGCAGTCATGGTCATGGCTCGCTCGCGATGGGATGATGACGTGGGGAGCCCCGTCTTGGCCGAGATGCACATGTGGAACAGGTGCGACGTGGGGGGGGCCGCAGACCTCTTGAACGCGCTGTCCTATGCCTAACGTGGCCAGGCGGCTTCTCGGCCTGAAGACCGGCATCGCCACGGTCCGGGGTGGCGACTGCGTCGTCGAGGCGGCGATTGGGCCTCAGACCTCTACCCTTTCGGCGGGGTGGGTACATGGACTTGAGCGATTTTGTTGCGCTCTGCAGCGGACTCTCTCATCGTTGCCCACTTGGGTGGAATCAGGGCCGGGAGGCCTGCGAGCAATGAGGAGGAGATGACATGGAGAGACGGAAGATCCTGGTGGCCGAGGACGACCGCCTCGTCCTCGCCACCCTGGTGGAGGGGATCGAGCGTGCGGGCTTCGAGGTCGAGGCGGTGGACAACGGGCGTGAGGCGGTGGCCCGCGCCGAGGGCGCCCACTTCGATCTGGCGATCCTCGACGTGCGCATGCCCGAGATGTCCGGCCTGGAGGTCGCCCACCGGCTCCGTGAGCACTGCCCGGTGATCATCCTCTCCGCCTACTCGGATGCGGAGGTAGTGGAGGCGGCTATCCGTGAGGGGGCGGTGGGCTACCTGGTGAAGCCGGTGGATGTCACGCAGCTCATCCCGGCGGTGGAGACGGCCCTGGCGCGGAGCGCCGACCTACGGCGCCTGGCGGCGGTCGAGCACCACCTGAACCACGCCCTGAGCCAGGGGCGGGAGATCAGCGTCGCCGTCGGGCTGGTGATGGAGCGCCACGCGGTGAGCCAGAAGGAGGCCTTCGAGGCGATGCGCTGCCGCGCGCGCTCGTGCCGGATGAAGCTGGCGGAGGTGGCGCAGCAGATGGTGGCCGCGGCGGAGACGGTGAACGCCTTCGGCTGCAAGGAGACGGCGAAGCCGTAGTACGGGGTTGGGTCGCTTCCTCGGACATCATCCGAAGGTAGACCCCGGAGACCTCAAGTCGCTCGATGACGGGACGATGAGGGGCGGGACGAGCCGGCTCAAATCCCGCCGGATCGCCGTCCGCGCCACCCCGACCTCCCGGGTGGCACCCCTCTTCAGGCCGCAGACCCGCCTTGGATGGATCCACCGGTGGCGTGCGCCAGCCCCGGTCCACGCAGGCGGTTCCGATGGCGACGACTCCGAAGCCCCTCCCTCTACCCAACTCTCTTGCGGCCCAGCAGGCGGTCCTCAACGGCCTCCTGCGTCTCGGCGTCGAGCCGATGCCCTTGAAGGATCTCCTCGTCCGCGCCCTCGACGAGATCCTCGCCATCCCGTGGCTCCCCCTCAGCCCCACCGCCGCCCTCTTCCTCACCGGCGCAGAGCCGGAGGTCCTGGAGCTGGCGGCGGAGCGCAACCTGCCACCGGAGCTGTGCCGTCAGTGCCGCCGCGTCCCCTTCGGCCGCTGCCTCTGCGGCCGCGCCGCGGCGACCCGGACCACGCAGTTCGCCGCCTGTCTCGACGAGCGCCACGAGACCACCTATGCCGGGATCGCGCCCCACGGCCACTACAGCCTGCCCCTCCGCCACGGGGCGGCGCTCCTCGGCATCCTCACCCTCTACCTCCCCGACGGGCACACCCCGGCGGAGGGAGAGCTCCTCTTCCTGGAGGCGGTGGCCAACGCCCTGGCGAAGCTCATCGCCCACGTTCGCGTTGAGGAGGAGCTCGTCGAGGCGATGGAACGGGCACAGGATGCCAGCCGCATGAAGAGCGCCTTCCTGGCGGTGATGGGCCACGAGATCCGTACCCCACTCAATGGTGTCCTGGGGATGGTCGATCTCCTCCTACACACCGCGCTTACGGAGGAGCAGGAGGGGTACGCCCGCACCGCGCAGACCTCCGCCACCACCCTCCTGGCGCTGCTCAATGACTGTCTCGACCTATCGAAGGTCGAGGCCGGCGACCTGGTGCTGGAACAACGAGAGCTCGATCCCCTCGCGGTGGTCGCAACCGCCCTCGACGTGGTCGCACCGCTGGCGATGGAGAAGGGGGTGGAGCTGGCCGCCCTCGCCGAGGCCGACCTCCCGGCCACGGTGGTGGGAGATGAGACGCGCCTGCGCCAGGTCCTCATCAACCTCCTCGGCAACGCGGTGAAGTTCACCGACACCGGCGGCGAGGTCGTGGTAGAGGTGGGGAGCAGGCGGCAGGAGGAGGGCACCCTCCTCTACGCGGCGGTGCGCGATACGGGGATCGGGGTGGCGTCCGAGGTCGTGGATCACCTCTTCGAAGACTTTGTCCAGGCGGACCCGTCCTCCACACGCCGCCATGGTGGCGGCGGCCTGGGGCTTACCATCTCGCGGAAGCTCGTGGAGCTCATGGGCGGAGAGATCCATGTGGAGTCCGCCCCCGGGGAGGGCTCCACCTTCTGCTTCACCGCCCGTGTCACCGACCCGTCACCGCCCCATCCGCTGCCCGCCGGGCTCGCCGCGAGGCAGATCCTCCTCACCCCTCCGGGGAGCACCACCACGACGGCGGCGGCGGAGCAGCTCCGCCGGTGGGGGGGCACGGTGGTGTGGGCGGCGGGCCCCGAACGGGTGGGGTCGGTGGTGGAGCAGGGAGCCCGGATCGGCCGGCCCACCGACGTGCTGATCGTCGATCGCGACCACACGCCGCGACTCGCGGAGCTCTACCGGCGGCTCGCGGCCATGTCTGCCACCGTAGCCCCGGCGATCCTCGAGGTCGGCTGGGGGGGGATGGAGGCAACGTTGGGTGGTGCCACCGCCGGCCTCACCCTCCACCGCCTCCCACAGCCACTCCATCCGGCCGCCCTGCGCGCGGCCCTCACCACCCTCCCATGGGGACCTCCTCCACGGAGGGCGGACCGCAACCCCGCCGGACCCCGCACCATCGGCCGTTCGAACAGACCCCCGGCGCGGACCGCCCCGGCGACATCGGAATCCCCCCGGCGCTCTCTTCTCGATCGGTTAGACCCTCTACGTGCGCCTCGGCTGAGTGGACCAGGCGACTTCTGGGCCTGAAAAACAGCACCACCAGAAGGCAAGTTGGCGACTGGTGTGCGGTTGAGGAGGCGAGCGTTGGGCCTCCATGGCTCCCCTTATCGGAGAGTAATCCGGTATTCCTCTACACTATCTCGTGTTTGGGCTCAACCTGACGGCAGCGCCGAGATGAAGCGGTCCGCCTCCACCTCGTAGGCGGTCAGCGGCCCGCCGTAGCAGGCGCCGGTGTCGATCCCGATGCGCTGCGTCTCGCGAAACGGGGTCACCATGGGGGAGTGGCCGAAGACCACCGTGCGGTTGAGCTCCACCGGGACGGTGAAGAAGGGCTCGCGGATCCACAGGAGGTCCTCCTCCCGCTGCGCCTCCAGGGGGACGCCCGGCCTGAGGCCGGCGTGGACGAAGACGTGGGTGGGGGTCACGTGCAGGAGCGGCAGGGCGCGGAGGAAGGCGACGTGGTCGTCCGGGAGCTCGGCGCGGCCGGTGAGCCGCTGCCACCGGTGGCTGCGCCGCTTGTAACTCGCCAGGGTCTGGCGGCCGCCGTTGGCGAGGAAGGGCTCCGGGTGGCGGCCGTCGAGGAAGTCGAGGAACATCCGCTCGTGGTTGCCCATCAGGCAGACCACCTGCGGGCTCGCCGCACGGAGCTCCAGGAGGCGGTCCACCACCCCGGCCGAGTCGGGGCCACGGTCGACGTAGTCGCCGAGGAAGATCAGCCGGTCGGCCCCCGGCCGGTAGCCGATGCGTACCAGGAGTGCCTCCAGGTGGCCGAGGCAGCCGTGGATGTCACCAATGGCAAAGGTACGCATGGGGGCTCGCTTCGCTCGCCGGGATTGGGGGATACGCCTATCCCCTTAGCTCATGACTGGAGAAGGGAAATCGGAAGACAGCAAGGGCTCAGGGGGAAAGGGGATCCACACCATCAGGATCAAAGGAATCACCAGGTGGTCACGGTGCCAGCCTTGAAGGCCATTTCACCACGGAGACACGGAGGGCACAGAGAACTGCAATGGATCGTCAAGAAGGGACGACAACCGCGGACGCTGCAAACATCATGCTGTTTTCCGATGGAGTTCTCTGTGCCCTCCGTGTCTCCGTGGTGAATTTCCCCTTCGAGGGGTTATCCATTTCCCGATTGAGGAAGAGTGAGATGTCGTACTTGAAAACGCCTCCCCCCTACTGTGGATGGATGCCATGTCACTCGCCATGCTCAACCTGGCGTTCTCAGAAGGAAGTACGCCGTCCGTCATGAGCTAAGGGGATAGGCAGTTTGGGGGATGGGGGATGGTATCGACCTTCGGCCGACGATGATCCTATTGAAGATTTCTACCAGAATGCTTCCTGGCCCGAAGGGCCGTCCTCTCCCCTCATCCCCCACCCCTCTCCCCTCATCCCCCGGCGCGCAGCGCGCGCCGCACCCCCTCCTCGATCGACCGCGGGACCACCGAGCTGAAGCGGCGGTACCCCTCATCGTCCGTGGTGCCGTCCACCGCCATCATCCGGAGCTGGTCGGCGGTGACCGGCAGGAGCGGCGCCACCGGGGCGAGCAGCCGGGCGGCGAGGCGCAGGGGGGCGGTGGGGATCGGCACGGCCATGGGGCTGCGACCGAGGGCGGAGGCGTAGGCGAAGCGGGGAACGCGGCGGTCGCAGCACGCCTCGATCACGTTGTGGCTGCCGGCCACGACCACCCGATCGAAGGTGGTGCGCCACCCCTCACGCAAGAGCCCCACCAGGTGGACCACCGTGTCGCAGCCGTCGCACGCCAGGGCGAGGGAGGCAGGGCGCAGGACGTCGCCCTCCACCACCTCGACACCGAGCTTCACCAGGGGCGTGGCGTGGCGGCGGTGGTGGACCAGGCCGCGGACCGCCACCCCACGGCGCACAAGCTCTGTGGCCAGGTGGCGGCCCACGTAGCCGCTGGTACCGGTGAGAAGGACCATGGGATGGCCTCGCTGCCCACGAAGCTACTACGGCCCCAGGCGGTGGGGTAGGCGGCGAGTGAGCCCCATCATCGTCGGAGAGGACCTCGCGTCATGCTCTCCATGGTGAGAACTGCCTATCCCCTTAGCTCAGCAAACTCACCGCCTTTGGTGGTGAGTCCACAGCAGGTTCCCTTCTGGCAGAGGGCTTACCACGGGGGACACGGGGAAGGCTGGGGGGCAGAGAAGGGCGGTGGTCCTTTACACGCCCCCGCGAAGGGCGGCTTCGCGGCCTTACGACGGAGCCGCCAAGAAGTCAGCTAGCTGCCGGACGTGGCTTGCCCCATAAGCCCCCCGTGTCCCCCCTGGTAAATACCGGAGAGCCGACGACGAGGGTGAACCGTCACCGCCTTGACCGCCTCCACCATCGCCCCTAGTCTGCCGCTCCCCTCGCTGGGGTGACGGGAAGGGGGTGTGAATCCTCCACGGACCCGCCGCTGTGTTTGGTGAGGCGGTCGCAGTTGCCATTGGCCCTCGGGTCGAGAAGGCGCGGCCGCCGCGGAGCTTCGGCTCTACGCCATGAGTCAGAAGACCGTCCCCGGCGTTTGATCGAACCCTGCTTCGCGGAGTGAGCGGGTCGAGCCGGTGGACCGGGGTTGGATACCCCTGCCCTCTGCCCGACGCCTCTCCGCGCCGGGCCATGAGCCACCGACACATCCTCCCCCTGGCGCTCGCCGCGACCCTGGTCGCCGCCCCCGCCGCCCCCCTCGACCTGGCGCCGTTGGCGGTGGAGGCGCCGCCGTGGCCGGCGGAGGACGCCACCGCCGCCGCCACGGTGCTTGCGCCGCAGGGGGAGCGGGCGCGGGCGCGCGACCTCCCCGACCTCCTGGAGGAGTCGGCCGGGGTGAGCGTGCGCCGCTTCGGCGGGGTCGGCTCCTTCGCCACCGTGTCGTTGCGCGGCACCGGCGCCAACCAGGTGGCCCTCTTCCTCGACGGGATCCCCCTGCGCGCCGCCGAGTCCGGCACCGTCGACCTCTCCACTTTGCCGCTCGCGGCCCTGGCGCGGGTCGAGGTCTACCGCGGCACCTCGCCGGTGGGGCTCGGCGGCCAGGGGATCGGCGGGGTGGTGAACCTGGTCACGGTGAGCCCCACCCGGCCGCGCACCACCGTCGCCGCCAGCGGCGGCAGCTTCACCACCCTCCGGGCCGCCCTCACCCACGCCCGCCCCGCCGGCCGCCTCCACCTCCTCGCCCACCTCGACCTCCTGCACACCGCCGGCGACTTCCCCTTCGACGACGACCACGGCACGCCCCTGAACGGCGCCGACGATGGCCGCCACCGGCGGGCCAACAACCGCCAGGAGCAGGCGAGCCTCCTGCTGAAGGTGGACGGCCCGGCCCCGGGCGGCCGCTGGCGCGCCACCACGCTTACCTTTGCCCGCGCCGCCGGGGTCCCCGGCCTCGCCCCCCTCACCTCCAGCGAGGCCCACCTGAGCCAGGGGCGGGAGATCACCGCGCTCACCTGGGAGGGCGAGGGGGGGCGTCTCGCCGGCCTCACCGCCCGCCTCTTCGGCGAGGTGGAGCGGCTCCGCTTCATTGACCGCCTCGGGGAGGTGGGGGTGGGTCGGCAGGCGAACGATGAGACCACCACCTCGGTCGGGACGACGGTGAAGGGGGTGCGGCAGGTCGGGGGCCACCGGCTCACCCTCCTCGGCCAGGGGCTCGCCGAGCGGTACCGCTCCACCAACCGCCTGGTCGCGGCCGCCGACACGCCCCCCCAGTCGCGGCAGGTGGTGACCGTCGCCGCCGAGGATCGGATCGCCCTGGTGGGCGGCCGCCTCACCGTCGCCCCATTGGTGCGCTACGAGCGGTACCGGTACGACTTCGCCGGCACAGTCACCTTCGCGGGGCTGCCGCGAGAGGTCGGCGCGCGGCCCGACGTGGGCCACCTCACCGGCAAGCTCGGCCTGCGCTGGGAGGCGGCCGACTCCCTGTCGGTGCGCGCCAACGGGGGCCGCTACGTGCGCGAGCCGAGCTTCTCCGAGCTCTTCGGCGACCGCGGCGCCCTCCTCGGCAACCCGGATCTCCGGACGGAGCGGGGGACCACCTGGGACGTGGGCGGGGAGTGGGAGGGCGACGTGGGGCCGGTGGCGGTGCGCCTCGCCTACACCTACTTCCACCTCAATCTCCACGACCTGATCCAGCTCGTCCAGACGAGCCAGCGGGTGGCGCGGCCGGAGAACGCCAGCGGCGCCGCGGTCCGCGGCCACGAGGTGGAGGCACAGGCGCACCTCGGCCGCCTCGCCCTCACCGTGACCTGGACCCACCAGACGAGCGAGGACCGCTCCGGCGACGCCTTCGCCGACGGCAACCCCCTGCCCGGCCGGCCCGCCGACGAGGTGGCGGCGCGGGCGACCTGGGAGGGGGGGCGGCTCGCCCCCTTCTACGGGCTCCACTACCAGGGGGAGCGCCCGCTGGACCGGGCCAACCTGGCCGTGGTCGCCGGCCGCACCCTGCACGACATGGGCCTCCGCTGGCGCCCCCGCGGCCAGGCCGGCCCCACGGTGACCGTGGAGATCGACAACCTCACCAACGACGCCACCGCCGACGTCGCCGGCTTTCCCCTCCCCGGGCGGAGCGCGCGCGCCGGGGTGGTGTGGAATTTCTGACCCGACCCCCCCCCCACCGAAAGGACACCCCCTATGAGAGCCACCCTCCGCACCCTCGCCACGACCCTGCTGCTTGCCGCCCTCGCCGCCTGCGGGAGCTCGGGGGGCGACAGCCACCTGCGCTTCTCCGTCGGCGACGTGACCTTCGACAGCAACACCCTGGTGGTCGCCGCCGCCGAGTACAGCGGTACCGAGGGGCGGGTCTTCGCCTCGACCTCGGAGGCGAACCCCACCGTGGCCACCGCCCCCGACCCGGTCTCCACCGACGTGGTGGTGCGCACCGCCGGGAGCTTGGTCTACATCCTCAACCGCACCGCCGGCAGCCTCCAGCCCCTCGACCCGGCCCAGGGGCTCGCCACCACCTACCAGGTCTCCACCGGCAGCGGCTCCAACCCCCACGACCTCGTCCTGGTGGACGGCCGCCTCTACATCACCCGCTACGGGGACGCCGCCCTCCTGGTGGCCGACCCCGCCGACGGGAGCGAGCTCGCCACCATCGACCTGGCCCGGTTTGCCGACGCGGATGGGATCCCGGAGATGGACCGGATCGCCCTGTGGCGCGGCTCCCTCCTCGTCACCCTCCAGCGCCTCGACGAGGACAACTTCTTCACCCCCACCGACCGGTCCACCGTGGCGGTGATCGACCCGGCCACCAACCAGGTGACGACCTCCTTCGACCTGGTCGGGGTGAACCCGAACTCCCGCTTCGCCACCGACGGCGACCACCTCTTCGTGGCCACCACCGGCAGCTGGGGGGTGGCGGACGGCGGCATCGAGCGGCTCGCCGACGACCTCACCGCCTCCACCACCGTGGTCTCGGGCAACGACCTCGGGGGCGACCCGGGCGAGCTGGTGATCGTCTCCCCCACCAAGGGGTACGTGGTGGTGAGCGGCCTCGATTGGGCGAACCCGGACAACCGGGTGGTCGCCTTCAACCCCGCCACCGGCGATATCGGGACCACGGTCTATGAGACCACCGCCTACCTGCCGGAGATCACCGCCTCCCCGGACGGGAGCCTCCTGGCGATCGCCGACCAGTCTCCTGCCGACCCCGGCGTGGTGTTGATCGACACCACCACTGACCAGCCCGTGGCCACCGCACCGATCAACGACGCCAACCACCTGCCGCCGTCGTCGATGGTCTTTCTCCCCTGACCCCATGGTGCGACACGACACCCCGCCCGGCCGGCGGTCGCTCTCGGGAGGAGCGAGCTCCTGCTCGCGACCCCGGCCCGCAGGGCCGGCGGGGCCTCCGGCCCTGGATCGCGGGCGACAGCCCGCTCCTACCCACGGTCCGGCGGGTGGCCTCGGCATTGCGAGCCCGGCGGTAGGAGGGGGGGGGACCCTTGATTCCGGCCCCAGGGGCCTCCCCCTCCGCCCCTGCCGCCGCCTCCTCCTCGCCCTCTGTTTTGTTGCGCTGGTGGGGGTGGGGGGGGCGGCGTCCGCCCCCCCCACCCCCACCAGCGCAACAAAACAGCGCATCGTCTCCCTGGCCCCGTCGATCACCGAGATCCTCTTCGCCCTCGGGGTGGGCGGGTCGGTGGTGGGGGTGAGCGACTACTGCGCCGGGCCGCCCGCGGCCCTCCGGCTGCCGCGGGTGGGGGGCTACTTCGTCAACCCGAACGCTGAGCGGATCGTCTCCCTCCACCCGACCCTCCTGCTCACCGCCGGGGCGGGTGAGCGGCTGCGGCGGCTGGCGGGGGCGGAGGGGATCCCCTTCCACGCCCTGACCATGGACTCGCTGACGCAGGTAGACGCGGCGATCGTCGAGGTGGGCCGGTGGGTGGGAAGGGGGGCGGCGGCGAGACGCCTTGCCGCCCGCCTCGATCGAGGGCTCGCTGCGGTGCGCCGCCGCTACGCGGCCACCCCTACCCTCCCCACCCTCCTCTCTCTCTCTCGGCCGCCGGGGCGGCTGGCGGGGTTGATGACCTGCAACCGCGCCAGCTTCCTCTCGGAGCTCCTGGAGATCGCCGGTGGGCGCAACTGCTTCGCCGACGCCCCGTACCGCTACCTCACCCCGGGGTTGGAGCGGATCGTGGCGGCGGCCCCGGCGGTAATCCTCGAGCTCGCCCCCGACACCCGCACGTGGGCGGGGAAGGCCCACGGCCGGCCGGTGACCGATCTGCTGCGCCGCCGCCTGATCGCGGACTGGGCCCCCCTCCCTACCATCCCGGCGGTCGCCCACCACCGCATCCACGTCCTCACCCACCCCGACCTCCTGGTCCCCTCGATCCACCTCCCGGAGGTCGCCGAGGCCATGGCGCGGGCCCTCCACCCGCAAGCGGCGGCCGGTGGAGCCGCCCCCTCGGAGGCGGGCCGGTGAGCCTCACCCTCATCCTCGGGGGGGCGCGTTCGGGAAAGAGCCGGCGGGCGGAGGCCCTCGCCGCGGTCCACACGGGGGAGGTGGTCTACCTGGCCACCGCGCCGGCGCTGCCGGGCGACGCCGAGTGGGCCGCACGCATCGCCGCCCACCGGGCGCGGCGGCCGGCCGCCTGGCGCGCGGTGGAGGAGGAGGTCGCCCTGGTCGCCACCCTCGAGGGCGAGGCGACCCCCGGCCGGCTGGTGCTCGTGGAGTGCGCCACCACCTGGCTGGGGAACCTCCTCCACCGGGGGCTCGACGCAGAGGGGGAGATGGAGCGACTGGCCGCCCTCCTGCCGGAGCTTCCCGGCGCGATCGTCGTGGTGGCCAACGAGGTGGGGGCGGGGATCGTTCCCGAGTCACCCCTTTCCCGCCGCTTCCGCGACCTCGCCGGTCTGTTGAACCAGCGCCTCGCCGCCGCCGCCGATCGGGTGGAGTGGCTGGTGGCGGGCATCCCCGTGACCGTGAAAGGAGAGAGACCATGACCATCGCCCCTATCCACGAGCAGGCCGCTGCCGCGGCACGCGCCCGCCAGGACCGTCTCACCAAGCCCACCGGCGCCCTCGGCCGCCTGGAGGCGATCGCCTGCTGGTTCGCCGGTCGTCAAGGGGTGGCGATCCCCGCCCCCCTCGTCCCCCACTGCCTCCTCTTCGCCGGCGACCACGGGGTCGCGGTGGAGGGGGTCTCTGCCTACCCGCCGGCGGTGACCGCGGAGATGGTGCGCAACTTCGCCCGCGGCGGGGCGGCGATCAATGTTCTCGCCCGGGCGATCGGCGCCGAGGTGACGGTGGTGGACGTGGGGGTGGCCGCCGACCTGAGCGACCTCACCGCCATCGTCCACGCCAAGGTGCGCCCCGGCAGCCGCAACCTCGCCCGCGAGGCGGCCCTGACCCCCGAGGAGTGGGAGCGGGCGGTGGCGGTGGGGCGGCGGGCCGCGGCCGCGGCGATCGAGCGTGGCGCCACCCTGCTCCTGCCCGGGGAGATGGGGATCGCCAATACCACCCCGGCGGCGGCCCTGATCTGCCACCTCACCGGTGCCCCTGCTGCCAAGGTGGTGGGCTACGGCACCGGCGTGGACGAGGAGGCGCGGGGCCACAAGCAGGCGATCGTGGCCGCGGCGGTGGCCCGCGCCGCCCCTCTCTCTGGGGAGGCTGCCCTCGCCGCCCTCGGGGGGCTGGAGATCGCCGCCCTGGCCGGCGCCTTCCTGGAGGCGGGGGCGCGGGGGGTGCCGGCGGTGGTGGACGGCTTTATCGCCGCCGCCGGGGCCCTGGCGGCACGGGCGGTGGCGCCGGGGGTGGAGGAGTGGCTCGTGGCCTCCCACTGCTCCGCGGAGCAGGGCCACCGGCTCGCCCTGGAGGGGCTCGGGCTCTCCCCCCTCTTCGACCTCGGCCTCAGGCTCGGGGAGGGGAGCGGCGCGGCGCTCGCCGTCCCGCTCCTACAGGCGGCCCTCGCCCTCCACCGGGAGATGGCGACCTTCGAGGAGGCGGGCGTCTCGGAGGGGGTGTAGTCGCCATGGTGGAGAGACTCCTGGAGGCCCTCTCGTGGCTCACCGTGCTCCCGGTGCGGGTGGCCCGGCCGCGCGGTCTGGGCGCCTGCGCCCCCGCCTTCCCGGCGGTGGGGCTGGTGGTCGGGGGCTTCGCGGCCCTGGCCGGCGACCTCGCCGGGGGGCGCACTCCCCTGGTGGGTGGCGTGGCCGCGGCGGGGGTGTGGATCGGCCTCACCGGCGCGATGCACCTGGACGGCGTCGCCGACCTCACCGA
>JAJRSX010000047.1 GCA_024278555.1 bacterium
ACGGTGGAGCTGCGTGATCTGGACACGCAGATTCACCTGTCCCCGATCCGAAGCCGGGCTAAGCTGGTGGCGACGCGAACGAAGCTGGTGAATCACGTCCGGGGGCAGGTGAAGTCGTTGGGCTACCGGGTGAAGTCGTGTGACCCGGATCAGTTTCCCGCTGCGGCGACGAGCTCGCTGCCTTCCGAGGTGGAGGTGGTGATCGAGCCGGCGTTGAAGATCATCCTCGGGCTGACGGAGCAACTCCAGGAGCTGGATCGGGCGATCGAGGCACAGAGGACACAGAGAACTGCATAAGGAAAGGTGCTTTCCTCCTCTTGGGCCTCGCAATGGATCGCCACGGGGTTGCCGTGCGCGAGGACGGCGCAAGATCGTGCTGTTTTCTGATGGAGTTCTCTGTGCCCTCCGTTTCTCTGTGGTGAAAATCCCTTCCGGGAGCCCCCACCTCCCGGCCGAGGGGTGGAGCGACGCCGTACTTGGCCTCCATTGCTATCTCCGCTGATCCTCTTTGTGCTATTCGTGGTTTCGATCGGGGCGTCGTGGGTGATGGGTCCGGAGACGACGATCAGAGATGCGCGCCGCCATGGTGAAACCTTTTCTCCGCCCGGTGTGTCGTGCGGCTACTATAGAGGTCACACCTTGGCGAGGATTGGAGAATGAGAGAGCGGATCGGAACGGGTGAGGCGGGGGCGGCGCTGGTCATGGTGCTCCTGATCTTGGTGAGCCTGACGGTGCTCGGCATCGCCGGGCTGGCCACCGCCCGTCTCGATACCCGGATCGTCACCTCCACCGTCGGTCCGACCACGGCGCGCGTTCGGGCGGAGGAGGGGGTAGCGTGGGGCGAGTCGTATCTGCGCCGCGCCGTGAGCTGGGACGCCCTCCTCGACCCCGCCGGCTGGTCCCTCCTGCCCAACCCAAACCCCGACTATCAGGTGAGCGTGCGCGACGACGACGACCTCGACGGTGATCCAGGGCGCGACACCAACGGGGTGGTCCTGCTCCGATCCGTGGGGCGAATCGGGGCGGCGGGGGAGCGTGATGGATCCCAGGTGACGGTGGAGGCGGCATTGCGTCGCGCCGGTTTCACCACCTACTACCCCCAGGCAGGGGGCGGCGCCGGAAATACCGGAACAGGGAGATGAACCATGGGTAGGATGACAGCAGGCTGGATCGCGGCGTTCTTGTTGCTCCTCTCCGAGGTGGCCGCGGCCGCACCCACCACCTTTCCCGGCTCCACCGTGATCATCCCGGCGGACGGACTCCACCAGCCGGCAAGTGGGTCGGTGGTCGCCGCTGCCGTCCGCAAGCTCGCCGGTCGCCACGGGGTGTCGGTCTACCGGGCAGTAGACGGGACCAAGGCGACCCTCGACGCCATTGACCTCACCGTGGTCGCCCCCCTTGCCGCGGTGCACGGCGCCCCCCCGCCCGCCGCTCCGGTCACCTTTACCGACGGTCCGTGGATCATCACCGGCGAGGTCGGCCACCTGGAGGGGGTGGCCGCCGACCTCGCCATGTGGCGCACCACCGCCCCCTTTACCGCCGACGTGGAGCCGGTCTCGCCGCCTGTGGCGGATGGCGTGGTGGTGGTGGGGGAGGCGGGGTCCTCGATTGCCGAGACGGTCGTCGCTGAGCTCGCCACCCTCGGCATCGAACATGTGAATGTGGTCACCGTTCAGGACCTCCCCGCCGCCCTGGCGGCCACCGCGCCGCCGGCGGCGGTGATCCTGCCGCGGGCCCGGGAGATCGGCATCCTCACCATCGAGGAGCGCGGCGTGGTGCGCGCCGCCCTCGGGGCGTGGCTCGGGCCGGGGCGGCTGCTCCTCGGCCTCGGGGATGCGGGCGTCTCCCTCGAGTCGGCGGCCGTCCCGCGGCTCCTCGCCACCGGTGGGGTGCGCCCGGTGCCGGCGAGCCGGCTCACCGCCCAGCGGCCGGCCGACCCCCTCGTCCAGACCGCCTCTCACCTCGACCTCGGGGGTCCGGTGGTCGCCCTGGTGCCGGACGCCGGCGGCGGTTACTTCCCCACCACCCGTACCCTGGTGGCGGGGGGCGGCCCGGTGGTGGTGGCCGGCCCGGCCGGCGGTGACCCGGCCCGCGGCACGGTGGTCTATCTCGGCGCGGTGGCGGCGCGGGACGAGGAGGCGGTTCCCCTCACCGCCGGTGGCCTCGACCTCCTCGCCAACGCCCTCCTCCTCGCCTCCCCCGCCGCGCCCGCCGCCACCGTCAGTCGCGGTGGTGCGGCGGCGGCCGCCGACGGCCTCCTCCTGGCCGGCTCCACCGACCCGGCCACCGGTAGCGGCCACCTGCACGCCTTCGACCTGACCGGCGATACCCCCACCCCCCTGTGGGACCTGGCCGACGGGGTCGGCGCGGCCGCCGGCCGAACGATCCTGGCGGCGGTCGACCCCCTCCTGGAGGGGGAGGGGGGCGCCACCCTCCCCCCTCGCGCCCCCGTCGCCCTCACCGATCCGTCGATCGCCTATGAGCTCGACCTCCCGACCGTGGAGCGGCTGCGCGGTCGCGAGCTGCGCCCGGGCGGCAACCCCCTCGACCCGGCCGCGTACCGCGACCGGGACCACCGCCTCGCCGCCATCGACCGCTCCACCCCTGCCCTGGTGGGGCCGAGCGGCCAGGGGGCGGGCTCGCCCCACCGGCCGCGGATGGTCTACGTGGGGACCGACGCCGGCCTCCTGGAGGCGGTTGACGCGGCCACCGGCAGGGAGCGGTGGGCCCTGCTGCCGGCCAGCCAGCGGGAGCTTCTGGCGCGCGACGGGGTGGCGGCGCGGACCGGGATCGACGGCAGCCCGGCGGTGGCGGACCTGTGGATCGACGACGACCACGACCCGTCCACACCGCGTCGTTTCCGCACCGTTCTGGCGGTCGCCATGGGGGAGAGCGCCCCTGCCCTGCTCGCGGTGGACGTCACCGACCCGGCCGCGCCCACCGTCCTCTGGGAGCGGACCGCGATCCGTCCGGCGGGCGCCGGGGAGGCGGCGGAGGTGGCCACCCACGGCGGGGCGCCCGACGCGGTGGCCATGGGGGCGGCGGCCAAGCCGGCCCTCGCCCATGTCGCCCTCGCCTCGGCCGACGGCCCCAGGCGTACCGCGGTGGTGGTCCTCGCGACCGCCCGCGCCACCTCGGCGGCGGGCCATGGTGGCCTGCACCTCTACGGGGTGCGCGCCGAGGACGGGGCGCTGCTCTGGGATCGCCTCTTCTCCTACGACGGCGGGGTGAACGACGTGGTGCCGCCGCCGGTGGCGGTGGACACCGACGGTGACGGCCTCGCCGAGGTGGTGGTGGCCGCCGATCTCGAAGGCCGCCTGTGGGCGGTGGAGGCGGCCACCGGCCACCCCCTCTACTGCGCCGATGATCCGGCGTTGTGCCGGGCGCCGGTCCCCCTCTATGCCGATTCCGCCGGGTTCGACCGTCCCTTTGGCGCGCCGCCCGCGGTGGTCGCCGAGCACGGCCGCATGGTGGTGGTCGCCGCCACCGGCGGCGCCGACTGGATCGACGCGGCCGTGGTGCAGCACCTGGTGGCGGTGGAGGCGACCCCGCCGGCCCGCCTGGTGGCGCCGCCCGCCGCGGGCGCCGGCTACCTCCTCTTTGCCACCGCCCTGGCCCCGGGGGAGCGGGTCTACGCCCAGCCGATCGTCCAGGGCCACGAGCTCTACCTCGGGATCACCCGCGGGGGGCTGGCCGAAGGGGACGGCGCGATCGTCCACCTGCGCATCGAGGCGGACGACAGCGGGGTGACGGAGGAGGCGCGCAGCAACCTTGCCACCGGTGTCGGTGCCAGCCTCGCGCCGGTGGGCGGCGGGGTGGTGGGGACAACGGCGGACGGGACGGTCTTCCGGGCCGGGCCGGTGGTGGTGGCCGCGGCGGCCGCCACGCCGCCGCCCCTGGTGCGCCTCTACTGGCGGGAGGTGCAGTGAGGGAGGGGGCGACGGAGGCGACCGACGCGGAGGGGCGGGTGGAGGTCGATCCAGACCTCTTCCCGACCCTGGTGGGGGAGCATGACTGTAACCTCAACCTGATCGAGCGCAGCTTCGGGGTGCGTCTGGTCACCTCGGGCTCGGCGGTCGTTGTCCAGGGAGGCGGTGATCGTGTCAGGCGGGTTGTCCAACTCCTCCGTGACCTCGTCGAGAGTCCGGAGCTGTGCGGGGGTGGCGGCGAGCTGCGGGTGCTCATAGAGCGCCTCGCCGCCGAGCCCGGTGCCCGCCTCCACGACCTCGTGGCCCACGGGGTGGTGGTCGGCAAGCGGCGCATCGTCCCAAAGAGCGCCGGCCAGGTCCGCTACCTGGAGGCGATTCGTGACCACGACATGGTCTTCGCCATCGGCCCCGCCGGGACCGGCAAGACTTACCTCGCCATGGCCACGGCGATCCACGCCCTGAAGGGCAAGGAGGTCGAGCGGATCATCCTGGCCCGACCCGCGGTGGAGGCGGGCGAGTCCCTCGGCTTCCTCCCCGGCGACCTCTTGGAGAAGGTCAACCCCTACCTCCGCCCCCTCTACGACGCCCTCTACGACATGGTCCGCCACGAGCGGGCCGAGGCGATGCTCGAGCGCGGTACCATCGAGATCGCGCCGCTCGCCTTCATGCGCGGCCGCACCCTGAACGACGCCTTCATCATCCTCGACGAGGCGCAGAACTGCACCTCGGATCAGATGAAGATGTTCCTCACCCGCATGGGCTTCAACTCCAAGGTGGTGGTCACCGGCGACATCACCCAGACCGACCTGCCGAGCGGCCAACCGTCCGGGCTCGTCGAGTCGCAGGCGATCATGGCCGGGGTGGAGGGGGTCTGCTTCATCCACCTGGAAGAGCGCGACGTGGTCCGCCACCCCCTGGTGCGGCGGGTGATCGCGGCCTACGCGCGGCATGAGGAGCGGAGTAGACAGTCGGGTAGTAGACGGGGGGTAGAATGAGAGCGGCGGTATCTGGATGCCGGACGATGTCACGGGGGCAGGAGCTACCGAAGCAGCGGCGTCACGGATGAAGCTCCCAAACGCAGAAAAGGTGCAGGTTGACCGAGAGAAGATCACCGACTATCTGCTGTGCGTTTCACATCCGGACGGTGTCGCCAAGGCGGTGTTTTTCCTGCGCCACGGCTTCAATCGTGAAGCGTGGGAGGAATTCGCCGATGCGTTGCGGATCCATGGTACCTCCTGCCCCGAGTGGCTCGGTCGCCTCGCAATATGGTACGAAGTACAGCGTGGATGGGGCACTCGCAAGTCCGAGCGGGCAGAACTCGAAGCGAAGAACGGTCTGGATTGTCGAGCGTGGAAGCGATGTGCCGAGGCTGGTAACCGCCTACCCGTTGAAGGAGTGATTGTGATTCGAGAGCACGATCGTGTCGTCCTGCTTGCCGACCTACCGGAGAAGGATCTCACGGCCGGCGATGTCGGGACCGTTGTCCACGCTTACGCCGGGGATAGCGCCTACGAGGTGGAATTTATGACCCTGGCGGGGGTGACTGTGGCGGTTGTGACCTTGCCGGTGGAGTCGGTGCGGGAGGTGTTCCAGGATGAGGCAACGCACGCGCGGCAGCGCAGGGCAGCCTGAAGCTTGTGATCTCCATCCTCCTCACCGAGCACACCCCCCTGCGCCTCGCCGCCGGCGAGGCGGAGCACCTCCTTTCCGAGGCCATGCGGCTGCTGGCGGTCGACCACGAGGTGAGCGTCACCGCGGTGGAGGAGGCGGAGATGGCGGAGCTGAACCTGGGGTACCGGGGGCGTGCGGGGTCGACCGACGTGCTCTCCTTCGCCCTCAACGAGGGGGAGGGGGGGGCGGTGGCCGACTACTGGCTCGGTGACATCGTCGTCTGTCCGCCGGTGGCCGCGCGCCACGCCGAGGAGGCCGGGCGGCCGGTGGCCGACGAGATGCGGTGGGTCCTCGTCCATGGCCTCCTGCACCTGTTGGGGTACGATCACGAGGGCGACGCCGAGGCGGCGCGCGCCATGCGGGAGAAAGAGCGGTGGCTGCTCGACCAGATTCAGAGGGTGTAGAAGAGGGGGTGCGCGACTCGCCGTACCGGCCGCGCAACTCGCTGGAGAGCGCCAACCACGCGGTGGAGGGGCTGATCACCGCGGTGCGCTCCGAGCGCCACCTCCGCTTCCACCTGTTCGCGGCGGTGGTGGTGATCCTCCTGAGCCTCTATCTCCACGTCTCCCTGCAGGACTTCCTGATCCTCGCGGTGGCGATGATGCTCGTCTTCTACGCCGAGCTGATGAACACCGCCCTGGAGGTGGTGGTCGACCTGGTCACCGTCGAGCGCCACCCCTTGGCGAAGATGGCCAAGGACATCTCCGCCGGCGCCGTCCTCGTCACCGCGATCCTGGCGATCATCATGGGCTATATCACCTTCGCGCCGTATCTGCGGCGCTGCTTCGAGGTCGGCATCGAGCAGATCCGGGTCGAGGACGAGCACCTCACCATCGCCGCGTTGTTGCTCACCATGGCGGCGGTCCTCTACCTCAAGGTGCGCACCGGCCGCGGCCGCCCCCTGCGCGGCGGCATGCCGTCGGGCCACGCGGCGGTGGCCGCCTCGGTGTGGGCGGCGGCCACCCTAATGAGCCGCTCGCCGCTGCTCTCCGGGATGGTCGCCATCCTCGGTGTGCTGGTAGCGATCAGTCGCGTTACCCTACGCATCCACACCCGCGTCGAGGTCCTCCTCGGGGGGCTCCTCGGGGCGCTCATCACCCTCCTCCTCTTCCAGCTCCTCGGATAGCTCCATGGCCCTCTTTTGGCGCAAGCGCAAACAGGTCCAGACCGCGGATGACGCCACCGAGGAGGCCGTCGTCTCCGAGGAGGGGGGCGACGGCGAGGCGCCGGAGGGTGGCGACGACGCCGCCTGCGCCGTGGCGGAGGGGCTCTCTGCGGCCGCCCAGGTGGTCGATGCGGAGGCGGAGAGGGAGAGGGTCGGCGAAGAGGCGGCCACGGAGCCGGCATCAGCGGCCGATCTCGCCGAGGGAGGGGGGGGACAGGCCGGGGGGGAGGAGAGACGGCGCGGCCTCTTCGCCCGCCTCCGGCGCGCCCTCGGCCGGGGCCTCGGCGGCAAGCTGGCGGCGCTGCTCGGCCGGCGCAAGATCGACGAGGCGCTCCTGGAGGAGCTGGAGACCCTGCTGATCTCCTCCGACCTCGGGGTCGACACCACCCTCGACATCCTCGACACGGTGCGCGAGCGCGCCTCCCGCAACGAGCTTGCCGACGCCTCCGCCATCCGCGAGCTGATCCGCGACCACCTCACCACCACCCTGGAGGGGGTGGAGGCGCCGCTCACCCTGGCAGCCGAGCCGGGCCCGGCGATCCTCATCGTCATCGGGGTCAACGGCTCGGGCAAGACCACCACCATCGGCAAGCTCGCCTTCCGCCTGGTGCGCGACGGCAAGGGGGTGGTGATCGCCGCCGCCGACACCTACCGGGCGGCGGCGGCCGAGCAGCTCGTGGTCTGGGGCGAGCGCGCCGAGTGCACGGTGGTGCGCAAGGAGGCGGGCGCCGACCCGGCGGCGGTGGTCTTCGACGCCCTGGCTCAGGCGAAGAAGGAGGGGGCCGACGTGGTCATCATCGACACCGCCGGGCGGCTGCACACCGAGACCAACCTCATGGAGGAGCTGGCGAAGATCGCCCGGGTCGCCAGCCGCCAGGTCCCCGACGCCCCCCACGAGGTCCTCCTTGTCCTCGACGCCACCACCGGCCAGAACGCGGTGCAGCAGGCCGAGCTCTTCCACCGCTACACCGGCCTCACCGGCCTGGTCCTCACCAAGCTCGACGGCACGGCCAAGGGCGGCATCGTCGTCGGCATCACCCACCGCCTGAAGGTGCCGGTGAAGCTGATCGGCATCGGCGAGGGGGTGGAGGACCTGCGGGACTTCGATGCCGGGGCCTTCATCGACGCCCTGATGTCCTCTTAGGCAAGGGCGGCGAGCACGACCCGTTCCTACCTCCGATTCCGCACCCCGACAGCCCCGGCTTCGCTCTCATGGTAGGAGGGGGTTGTACCCCCGATGCAGGGCCAACGGGCCTGCCGCGCCCATGGCGCGGGTCGCGGGTACAACCCGCTCCCAACCCATCGCCGCAACGGCGGCGTTGCGCTGTATTTGCCTCCATGCCGGGTGGCGCCCGGCGCCGCCTCTGCGGTCTGCGCAGCAGACCGCGCCCTTTGCGTCGTGGCCCTCGGCCGGTGAGACTCGGGGCCCCATCACTCCCTTTCCTGAGCCTCCCATGACCATCCATGGCTACGCCGCCGCCGAGGCGGGGGCGCCGTTGGCACCCTTCGAGTACGAGCCTGCCCCCCTGGCCGCCCACGAGGTGGAGATCGCCATCTCTCACTGCGGCATCTGCCACTCGGACCTCCACCTGATCGACAACGACTGGGGCAACACCGTCTTCCCCCTGGTCCCCGGCCACGAGATCGTCGGGGAGATCGTCGCCAGGGGGGCGGCGGTGGGGGAGGCGCGGATCGGCAGCCGGGTCGGGGTGGGGTGGCAGCGGGGGAGCTGCGGCCACTGTGATGACTGCGTCGAGGGGGAGGAGCCCTTCTGCCCCGAGAACGAGGCGACCTGCCTCGGCCACTTCGGCGGCTTCGCCGACCGGATCCGTCTCTCTTCACGCTTCTGTTTCGCCCTCCCCGAGTCGATGGACTCGGCCGCGGCGGCGCCGCTGTTGTGCGGCGGCGCCACGGTCTATACGCCGTTGTCGGTCTACGGGGTGCGGCCGGACCACCGGGTCGGGGTGGTCGGGGTTGGGGGGCTCGGCCACCTCGCCTTGCAGTTCGCCCGCGCCTGGGGGTGCGAGGTCACCGCCTTCTCCCACACCGCGGACAAGCGCGACGAGGCCGTGGAGCTCGGCGCCCGCCACTTCGTCGCCACCGGCGAGGCCGGGGCGGTGGCGGCGGCCGCCGGCAGCCTCGACTTTCTCCTCTCGACCGCCTGTGCCGACCTCGACTGGGCCGCCTACCTCAACCTCCTGCGGCCGCGCGGCATCTTGTGCATCGTCGGGGTGCCGCCGTCGGACCTGACCCTCCCCGCCTTCCCGCTCATCGTCGGTCGCCGCGCCGTGGGCGGCTCGGTGATCGCCGGCCGGCGGCGGATGCGCGACATGCTCCGCTTCGCCGCCCGCCACGGGGTCGGTGCGCGGGTCGAGGAGTCCTCCCTGTCGGCGGTGAACGGGGCGCTCACCCGGGTGCGCTCCGGCCGCGCCCGGTATCGGATCGTCCTCACCCCATGACCGCCGCGGCGTCGGCCCACCACGCCCGCCTGATCCACGGCGGCGTCGGCGCCAACCTGGTGGCCCTCGCCCTGCCGATGGTGGTGGGGCTCTTTGCGGTCATCGCCTTCAACCTGGTCGATGCCCTCTTCATCTCTCGCCTCGGCACCGCACCCCTGGCGGCGGTCGGCTTCACCTTCCCGGTCGCCCTGCTGGTGGGGAGCCTGGGGATCGGCCTCGGAACCGGCACCTCGTCGGCCCTGTCGCGGGCCATCGGCGAGGGCGACGGCCACCGGGTACAGCGGCTCGCCACCGACGCCATCACCCTCGCCCTGGTGGTGGCGATCACCATCTGCGTCGTCGGGATGGCGACCCTCGACCCCCTCTTTCGGCTGCTGGGCGCCCCCGACGCGCTCCTCCCGCGGGTCCGCGAGTACATGGAGATCTGGTACCTCGGCGCCCCCTTCATCGTCGTGCCGATGGTGGGCAACAACGCCATCCGCGCCACCGGCGACGCCCGCATTCCGTCGGCGATCATGATCTTCGGGGCGCTGCTCAACTGCCTCCTCGACCCGCTGCTCATCTTCGGCCTCGCCGGCCTGCCGCACCTCGGCCTCAGGGGCGCGGCGATCGCCACGGTCATCGCCCGCGCCTCCACCCTCCTCCTGTCGCTGGCGGTCCTCGGCCTGCGCGAAAGGCTCCTCACCCGTCCGGCGTGGACGGCGGCCTTTGTCTCGTGGCGCAAGATCCTCCACGTGGGGCTGCCGGCGGCGGGCACCAACCTGCTGGCGCCGCTGTCGCTCGCGGTGATCACCGCCATCGCCGCCCGCTTCGGTCCGGCGGTGGTGGCTGGGGTCGGGGTGGCGACCCGGGTGGAGGCCTTCTCCCTCCTGACCATCATGGCGGTGGGGGCGTCGCTGGTCCCCTTCGTGGGGCAGAACTGGGGGGCCGGCGAGCAGGGGCGCATCCGCCTGGCGGTGCATCACAGCTACCGCTTCGCTCTCTACTGGGGCGGCGCCGTCTGGCTCGTGCTCCTGGTGGGTGCGCCGTGGGTGGCGGCGCGCTTCAGCCACGACCCGAAGGTGGCGGCGACCATCACCCTCTACCTCCGCCTCGTCCCCCTCGGCTACGGCATGCAGGGGGTGGCGCTCCTCACCGGCTCCCTGTTCAACGCCCTCGCCCGGCCGCTGGTCTCCACCGCCCTGCAGGGGGGGCGGATGATCGGCCTCTACCTCCCCCTCGCCTTTCTCGGGTCGCGCGTCGCCGGCCCCGACGGTCTCTTCGGCGGCATCACCATCGCCAACCTCATCGCCGGTGCCATCGCCTGGCGCGCCGCCCGTACCATCTGCGACCGCGACGCCCCGCCGCCCCTGCCGGAGGCGGCCGCACCCATCCCGCCCGAGGCGGGGGGGTGAGGTGAGAAGTGTGAAGGGTAAATGTTCGCGATGGGGACTTGCCGTCAAATTCAGCAATAGGTACTGTTTATTGTACATGTACAGAATGGAGGCTCTGATGGATGCGATTACCTACACTGCGGCCCGGGCGAACCTGGCAAAGAACATGGCGCGGGTGTGTGATGACCACGCACCGGTGATCATCACCCGCCGTGGGGAGCGACCGGTGGTGATGATGGCCCTGGATGACTACGAGGCCCTGGAAGAGACCGCCTACCTCCTCCGTAGCCCGAAGAACGCGCGGCGGCTCTTGGAATCGATGGCCGAGTTGGAGGGAGGTGGCGGCACGCAACGTGAGCTCTCTACATGAAGCTCATCTTTGCCGAGCATGCATGGCAGGACTACCTCTACTGGCAGCGTAGCGACAAGCGGCTCCTGAGACGGGTCAACCTGCTCATCCAGGAGATTCAACGGACGCCCTTTGAGGGGATCGGCAAACCCGAGCCCCTCAAGCACGGCCTCTCCGGTTACTGGTCCCGCCGAATCAACGATGAGCACCGATTGGTGTACAAGGTGGAGGGGGACGCTCTCTTCATCGCCCAGGCTCGTTACCACTACTGAGCGGCGCCGGTGGGCGCCGGTTTTCCCGGGTCGAAGTCCGACAGGCTCCCATCGCGGGTGCAACCCGCTCCTACCCTCCCTGGCCCCTCGGGCGAGGGCGCTCCCTCGGGGAGGCGGGCTACCGCAGCAGGCTCTCCGCGTGGCGGCGGGCGGCGGCGTCGTCCTCGTGGCCGGCGAGCATCCGGGCGAGTTCGGTGACCCGCGCCTCCGGGGTGAGGGGGGTGACGGTGGCCATCGTCACGTCGCCCTCGACCGCCTTGGTGACCTGGAGGTGGTGGTCGGCGCTGCTCGCCACCTGCGGCAGGTGGGTGATGCAGATGACCTGGCGGTGGCGGGCGAGCTCGGTCAGCAGCGTGCCGATCCGTTCGGCGGCCCGGCCGCCGACGCCGGCGTCGACCTCGTCGAAGAGCAGCGTCGGCGGGGCGCCGTCCGCCTGGATGCGGCGCAGGGCGAGGCCCACGCGGGCGAGCTCGCCGCCGGAGGCGACCCGGGCCAGGGGTCGCGGTGCCTGCCCCGGGTTGGCGGCGAGGAGGAAGGTGACCTCCTCTCCCCCGTGGGCGGTGGCCGCCTCCAGGGGGGCGAGGGCCACCTCGAAGCGGGCGCCCGCCATGTCGAGGTCGTGGAGGAGGGGGGTGACCTCGGCGGCGAGCCGTTTGGCCCCGGCTTGGCGTGCCTCGGTGAGGGCGGCGGCGGCCGCGGCCAGGTTCGCCTCGGCCTCGGCCAGGCGCGGGGCGAGGTCGCCCGCCTCCGCCTCGCTCGCGTTGAGGCGGGCCATCTCCGCGACGATCTCCTGGTAGCGGTCGAGGAGGGCGGCCTGGGAGCCGCCGTACTTGCGGTGTAGCCCGCGCAGGGCGGCGAGGCGAGCCTCCACCGCCGCCAGCTCCGCCGGGTCGTCGCGCACGGCGCGGGTGAGGTCGTCGAGGGTGTGGGCGATCTCCTCCAGGTTGATGCGCGCCTCACCGGCGAGGGCGGTGAGTGCCTCGGCCTCGCCGAGGTGGCGGGCGAGGGAGGCAAGCTCTCCCTCCACCGCGGCCACCCCACCGGCGAGGGAGGGCTCGTCGTCGCGCAGCCGCGCCAACAGCGCGGCGAGGGTGGCGCGGACCTCGGTGGCGTGGGCGAGGCGCCGGTGACGGTCGTCGAGGGCCTCGTCCTCACCGGGCTGTGGGTCGACCTCCTCGATCTCTTGGCGCTGGAAGGCGAGGTAGTCGAGGCGGCTGTCGCGCTCCGCGGCCGCCGCCCTGAGGGCGTCGAGGCGGCGGCGTAAGGCCTGGGCGTCGGCGTGGGCCGCGGCGCAGGCGGCGGCGAGGTCGGCGGCGTCGGCCACCCGGTCGAGGAGGTCGCGCTGGGGGGCCGGGAGGAGGAGGTCCTGGTGCTCGAACTGGCCGTGGGCTTGGAAGAGGAGGGAGCCGAGGCGTCGGAGCTGCTCCACCGTGAGGCGCACCCCGTTGACGAAGATCCGGTTGCGGCCGTCGCGGCTGAGGGCACGGCGGAGGACCCACTCCTCCTCCGCCTGCTCTGTCGGGACCCCGAGCTCCTCGAGCAGCGGCACCGCGGCGGGCTCCGGGGTGAAGGCCGCCTCCACCACCACCTTGGCCGCGCCATCGCGGATCCACTCGCTGCGCCCGCGGCCACCAAGGGCCAGGGCGATGGCGCGGCCAATGAGGCTCTTGCCGGCGCCGGTCTCGCCGGTGATCGCGGTGAGCCCGGTGTCGAAGGCGATCTTCGCGTGGTGGATCACCGCCAGGTCGTGGATGGAGAGGGTGCGGAGCATGGCGAAGCCGGGGTACCGCGGTTATCTTACCGAGTAGGTTGGTGGTGGCGATCGTACAGTTTGCAGTCTGCGGCGCCGAAGGGTGGATGGGCCAGCCGGGTGTGGTGAATCTTCGTGGGAGGATCGGATGCGCAACCTTCAGCTTCTCTTGGTGGACCCGGACGCCGATTTTCAGAGCCGCTTCAAGCGCGAGGTCGAGAGCGGCGGCGGGGTGGAGGTGGCGACCTGCTCCCTCGGCCGCAAGGCGGCGGTCCTCGCCGACTTCATCCACTTCGACGCGGTCTTCGCCAACGCCACCGCCGAGCTGCCGTACGACGACGTGCGCGACAAGATCCTGCGCCACATCGCCGACGCCGCATTCTTCGTCTACGGCAACGGTGGGGAGACGACCCCCGGCTTCGAGGCGGTGGCGCCGGAGGAGACGGTGAAGCGGGCCAAGGCGCTGGTGGCCGGCACGGCGTAGGGGGGCGGTGCCCACTCCGGGGATGGGGTTCGGGGTTGGGAGATCGCGAGTGGTCGGCAGGGGAGATCCACCACAGAGACACAGAGGGCACAGAGAACGACATCAGAAAACAACACGCGTTTGTGCCATCTTCCTTCGTGGCGACTCCTTGGCGATCCCTCACGAGGCTGACTCCCTCCCAACCTTGCGTCACATCGTGGTGGGTGGGGGCCGGTGTGGATGCGCGCTCATTCGCGGGACACGTCCTCTCGATGGGGCGCGAAGCGCACCTTTCCCCTTGCGTCTTGGCGCCTTCGCGTCTTGGCGTTGAAACCGGTTGACCGCGATCCCCGGTTCGCAGCGTCGCCTCAGGCCGGGCCGAGGATTCGGTACTGCTGGTCGCGCAGGGCGGGTTCGAGGCCGGCGCGCTCGATGAGGCGGGCGAGCTCCGCCCGGCCGAGGCGGAAGGTGCAGCCGGCGGCGGAGACGACGTTCTCCTCCAGCATGGTGGAGCCCATGTCGTCGGCACCGAAAAAGAGGGCGAGCTGGCCGACCTTCTCCCCCTGGGTCACCCACGACGCCTGCAGGTGGTCGAAGTTGTCGAGGTAGATGCGGCTGGTGGCGAGGATCTTCAGGTACTCCACCGCGCCTCGGCGGGTGGCTTCCTCCAGCTCGGTGTGCTCCGGCTGGAAGGCCCACGGGATGAAGGCGACGAAGCCGCCGGTCTCGTCCTGCAGATCGCGCAGGCGCGCGAGGTGGGCGACGAGCTCCGCGTCGGTCTCCACCGTGCCGTACATCATCGTCGCCGAGGTGGTGAGCCCCTGGCGGTGGGCCTCGCGCATCACCTCCAGCCAGCTCGCGGTGGACTCCTTGTAGGGGGCGATCTCGTCGCGCACCCGGTCGTCGAGGATCTCGGCGCCGGCGCCGGGGATCGAGTCGAGGCCGGCGGCGCGCAGGCGCTTTAGGGTCTCGGCGAGGTCGAGCTTCGAGCGGCGGGCGATGTGGGCGATCTCCGAGCAGGAGAGGGCGTGCAGGTGGATCTCCGGGTAGCGCCCCTTGATCGCCGCAAAGAGCGCCTCGAACCAGTCGATCTTCAGGCTCGGGTGGTGGCCCCCCTGGAGGAGGAGCTGGTGGCCGCCGGCCCCGCGCAGCTCGTCGATCTTGGCGAAGATCTCCTCGTGGGAGAGGACGTACCCCTCCGGGTCGCCCGGCAGCCGGTAGAAGGCGCAGAACTTGCAGCGGGTGATGCAGACGTTGGTGTAGTTGATGTTGCGATCGATGATGAAGGTGGCGCGCCGCTCCGGCACCCGCTGGTAGCGCCGCTGCTCCGCCAGCCACCCGAGGAGCGGCAGGTCGTCACAGGCGAGGAGCGCGAGGGCGTCGTCGTCGGAGATCCGCCCCCCCGCCGCCACGGTGGCGGCGATCGCGGCGAGTTGCGGGTTCGTGGTCGTAGGGGCGAGCGACGGCATGGGGTCCGATTTTTTAACGCAAAGGCGCAAAGGGACTAAGACGCAAGGGGAGACCGGCCGCAGTGGGTGAAAAGACCGTTGCGCCTTTGCACCTTTGCGCCTTGGCATTGGGTTTGTGGTTGTCCATTTGCACCTAGTCTGTTCTTCGTGTGCTTCGTGGTTGTGCCCCCGTGCGTCAAAACCGCGCCAGCTCCTCGTAGACGGTGGAGCGCTGTACCGGGGTAAAGCCGGCGGTGCGGATCAGGTCGATGAGCTGCTGCTTGGATTCGCGGCCGGCGGTGCGGCCGCCGGCCGCGGCGGTGACCCGCTCCTCGGTGACCGTGCCGTCGAGGTCGTCGACCCCGTAGTGCAGCGCCACCTGCGCCACCGCCGGGGTGTGCATGATCCAGAACGACTTGATGTGGTCGAAGTTGTCGAGGAAGAGGCGGGCGATCGCCAGGGTCTTGAGGTCGTCGTAGCCGGTGGTCATCTCCCCGGCCAGGGGGTTGTTCTCGTTGTGGTAGGCCAGCGGGATGAAGACCTGGAAGCCGCCGGTCTCGTCCTGCAGCGCCCGCAGCCGCGCCATGTGGTCGATCCGCTCCTCCGGCGTCTCGATGTGGCCGTAGAGCATGGTGGCGTTGGTCTTCAGCCCCAGCTCGTGGGCGGTGCGGTGGATGGCGAGCCACTCGTCCGCCCCCGCCTTCTCCTTGCAGACGCTCCTTCGCACCCGCTCGGCGAAGATCTCCGCGCCGCCGCCGGGCATGGAGCCGAGCCCCGCGTCGATCAGCCGCTCCAGGCAGGCCCGGTGGTCGAGGTGGTGGTGGCGGCAGAAGAAGGCGATCTCCACCGCGGTGAACGCCTTCAGATGCAGCGTCGGGTGGGCGGCACGCAGGGCGCGGAGGAGCGCCTCGTAGTAGTCGAGGTCCGCCTTCGGGGTGATTCCGCCGACGATGTGCAGCTCGGTGATCCCCGCCTCCTCCGCCCCGTCGGTGGCGGCGAGGCAGTCGTCGATCGACATCAGGTAGGCGCCGTCGGCGCCGGCATCCCGCCGGAAGCCGCAGAAGTGGCACCGGTAGACGCAGACGTTGGTCGGGTTGAGGTGGCGGTTGACGTTGAAGTAGCAGACGCGGCCGTGGCGCGCCCGGCGCACCCGGTTGGCCAACGCTCCGATCCAGTTCAGGTCGGGCGAGCGAAACAGGGCGACCCCGTCCGCCTCGCTGAGGCGCTCCCCCGCCTCCACCTTGGCGGTGATCGCCGTGAGCGTGGCCGAGTCCATGGAGCGGGACGCTAGCAGCGGTGGGGGGTGTCCTCAATTTTTTTCGCCGTGCGAAAAAAATTGGAGAAAGGCACGTGGGTCCATGACCCCGCGCCCTCGCGGCGGCTCGCTCAGGAGTCGCCTATCGCCGGTGACCAGGACGGAGCCCGGTTCCACTTGGAGTAGATCCCACAGGTGCTGGTCTCCGGGGTCCGGTGCGGGGTCGGTCCCGTGCTCGGGATTTCGCACCACCGCGTGGCCCACGATAGCCTCCAACACGGTGTCCACCTCCGCCTCCGTGAGATGGTGGAGACGGAATATCTTCGGGCGTAGGAGAACCTCGCGGTACTCCGTGAGGAGATCGACCGAGAGGAGAAAGGGAAAACGGCCCCTCACCATGGCATCGACGATGCGGCAGACGGTGGCCGCCGGACGGTTCGTGATCAGGCCGCTCACCACCACGTTGGTGTCGATGATGGCCAGGGGCGGCTTCATCGACGGCGCCGGGCCTTGCGGGCGGCGCGGGTCTCCCGCACCGCCAATGCCACTGCGTCGTCCTCCTTCTTTGACGAGTGGCTGCGAGCGAGGGCTACCAACTCCGCGGCGGAGCGCTGCGTCTGGATCCCGTAGCGATCGAGGCTCTCCTCGATGATCTGGCGGATGCTCTTTCCCCTGCGCGCAGCCGCCTCCTTCAGTGCCTGGTGGCGCTCATCGGAGAGGGTAATGGTCAGTCGGCCCATGGAGGATCCTCGGCTGGGGTCATGTCACCAAAACACCATAACACCATTTTTTTCGCTGTGCGAAAAAAATGGAGAGGGTCGGCTGCTCATGCCTTGGGTGGTGGATCCGTGGAATCGCCGGTACGCCGCTCTTCCGGGTCTTCGGTGCGGTAGCTCCGCTCCCACTGGGCCTCCAGCTCCTCGGTGGCGTCGGCGATCGCCTCCTCCTCGGCCATCTCGCGGATGCGGCGCTGGCCGATGCGCCACTTGCGCAGGAGCCCGAGCCCCACCACCGGCGAGGCGAGGAACCAGACCAGCGATCCCGAGAGGATCAGGGGCAGCCAGGTGTAGCGGAGGCGCACCGCCGAGCGCCAACCCTCCACCGACCCGTGGAAGCCGTCGTCGTAGACCGCGGCGATCGCCGTGGCCACGCCGTCGCCGGCGGCGAGACGGTCGAGGAGCCTGGCCAGCCCCTCCCAGCCCCCCTCCTGCTTCAGGTAGTGGACCATCGACAGCGCCTGGGCGTAGGCGGCGCGCGGGGCGCGCGCGCCGCCGAAGTCGGGGCGGCCGCCGGTGAAATCGGTAAGCGACTGGGTGGCGGCGAGGCGCGCGAGGATGGGGATGTCGCCGGGGCGCAGCTCCCGAGAGACGAGCATCGCCAGCCCCTCGTCGAGCCACCGCGGCAGCCCGCGCGGGACCCGCCGGTGGAGGGCCAGGTGGGTGAGTTCGTGGGCGAAGACCGTCTCCAGGTTCAGGGGCGACGTCGAGACCCGTGGGGAGCGCAGGAGGATGGTGTTGCGATTGGCGATCGCCAGCCCCTCGATCCACTCCGCCACCGCGACGCTGTTGGGGATCTGCAGGCGCTCCTGAATATGGACCCGGATCGGGACCGGGAGGTGGATGTGCAGCCTCCCTTCGATCTTCGCCAGGGTCGCCGGACCGATCTCCGCCAGGTGGTCGGCGACGCCGCGGTCCGGCTCGGTGAAGAGAAAGAGAAAGCGGCCGGCGGCAAGGCTGCGCACCGGCGGCCGGGCCGCGGCCGGCGGCGCGAGGGCCAGGAGGATGGTGAGGAGCAGGAGAGCAGCGCGCACGGCGGGAGCATTCCACAAACGGGCGGTGCGCACAGGGGCGCCGGAGACGCTGCTCAGCGGCCTGCCAGTATCCAGACGCCGATGCCGATGAAGGCGACCCCGGCGACCCGCGAGACGAGCTTCGGGTCGAGCCAGCGGGAGAGGAGCCCGCCGGCGAAGACCGCCAGGGCCGAGGCGACCACCAGGGCGAGGGCGGCGCCGACAAACACCGTGAGCCGGCCGTTGCCCGGCTCGCTCGCGTAGAGGAGGGTCGCCACCTGCGTCTTGTCGGCGATCTCCGCGAGAAAGACGGTGGTGAAGACGGTAAAGAGCAGCTTCAGATCCATGGGGGCTCGCCTCGCTCGCGGGGTGGGGGGTGAGGGGAGGTGGAGGCCTCTGGCCGGCGTGGCCATTGGTTCCAGGTTTCGCTGTAAATCCGACTCCAGACAAGATCCGGCCCGGAGGGCCGTCCGTCCCTCACCCCCTCAACCCCCACCCGGCGAGCGAGGCGAGCCCATCCCGCCGGCCGGAGGCCGGCCACCTCTCACCCCCGCACCTGGCCGCTCCCGAGGATGGTGTACTTGGAGGTGGTGAGGTCCTCCAGCCCCATGGGGCCGCGGGCGTGGAGCTTGTTGGTGGAGATGCCGATCTCCGCCCCGAGGCCGAACTCGAAGCCGTCGGTGAAGCGGGTGGAGGCGTTGACGTAGACCGCCGCCGCGTCCACCTCGCGCAGGAAGCGGCGGGCGCGGTCGTAGTCGCGGGTGAGGATCGCCTCCGAGTGGTGCGAGGTGTGGGCGGCGATGTGGTCCAGGGCCTCGTTGAGGGAGTCGACGATGCGCACCGAGCAGTCGAGGGAGAGCCACTCGGTGTCCCAGTCCGCCTCGGCGGCGGGGACGAGCTGGTCGCCCATCACCGGCGCCAGGAGGGCGCAGGTGCGCTTGCAGCCGTGGACGATCACCCCGGCGTCGCGTGCCGCCGGCGCGAACCGCTCGAAGAGGGGTTCGGCCACCGCCACGTGGACCAGCAGGGTCTCCATGGCGTTGCAGGTGCCGGGCCGCTGCACCTTGGCGTTCAGCGCCACCTCGGCCGCCATCTCCAGGTCCACGTACCGGTCCACGTAGGTGTGGCACAGCCCCTTGTCGTGCTTGATCACCGGGATGGTGGCCGTCTCGGTGACGAAGCGGATCAGCCCCTCGCCGCCGCGCGGGATGATGAGATCGACCCGGTCGTCCATCTTCAGCAGCCGCGCCACCAGGGCGCGGTCCGTATCGTCGACGAAGGTGACCGCCGCCGGCTCCAGCCCCGCCGCCGCCACCGCCTCGGCGAGGATTTCAGCGATGGCGCGGTTCGAGTAGATCGCCTCGGAGCCGCCGCGCAGGACCACCGCGTTGCCCGACTTGAGGCACAGGCCGGCGGCGTCGGCGGTGACGTTGGGGCGCGACTCGTAGATGATCCCCACCACCCCGATGGGGACCCGCACCTTGGCGATCTCCAGGCCGTTCGGCCGCACCTCGTGGCGGGTGATCCCGCCGACCGGGTCCGGCAGGGCGACGATCTGCCGGAGCCCCTCGGCCATCTGGTCGATGCGGCCGTCGGTGAGCGCCAGGCGGTCGAGCATCGCGGTACTCAGGCCGGCGGCCTCGCCCGCCTCCAGGTCGAGGCGGTTCGCCTCCTGCAACGCCGCCCGCGCCCCCTCCAGCCCCGCGGCCATGCGGGTGAGGGCGTCGTTCTTCTTCGCGGTCGGAGCAAAGGCGAGGCTCCGCGCCGCGGCGGCAGCGGCGGTGGTAGCGGCATCGAGGTCAAAGGGGGTGGACATGGCTCCTCCGGGCAGGCTGGGGAGGACCATTGTCCCCGAAACCGTCCCCGGGCGCGACTGGACGCGAACGGCCCCAACGCAAAGGCGCAAAGGCGCAAAGACGCGAAGAGGGTCAGCAGAGATACCCCTGGGCGTTTCGTCATCTTTCACACCGCTGGAACACGAAAACGCGAAAGAGGAAAGGCACGAAAAACAACCGATTGAATTCTTTCGTGTTTTGAACTTTTCGTGCTTTCGTGTTCCCACTCCCTCGAGGTCTCGGGAGCATCGACTTTCTCGCCAGTCATTATTTCCGCTGCTCCTCGAAGGGGAGGAAACCGAGGGCTCGGTGTCACAGGTGGCTTGATGTGGGCAAGGGGCAGCCTTGAAGGCGGGCCGTACTACAGAGGGCACTGAGAGGATCAGCGGAAATAGCAACGCGGGCCAAGTACGGCGTCGCTCCACGCCTCGGCCGGGAGGTGGAGGGCTCCCGGAAGGGATTTTCACCACGGAGATGGGATGAGGAGGCCGCTCTCCTCGCGAGCTCAGGTTCTAACCTGGCTCAATGCTAACCACGGGCTCGGAGCCCACAAGCAAAGGAGAGCGACCATGAAGCAGGCTACCACGCAGACGATC